>JAVJVN010000009.1:0-300000 GCA_040221055.1 Rhodothermales bacterium
GGTTCCCCGTGTGTGGTTGTGTGGGCTCGCTGCCCCCCCACCCCCCCCCCCCCCCCCCCCACTCTTTTTGGGTATATCCCCAAACCCGGGCCATGATCAACCAGGCGCGATCTGTACGCCCTGGATCCGCCCGGAACGAAATAGCAGGTAATGTCAGTGGATAGTCATCACATGCCGGACTGGAAGACCCCGAGTCCGAAGGAAGAACAACTCGATCGGGCGCTGCTGTCCCACACGGATGGTCGACTCCATGAGGCCGTCAAGGCCATGGTATCGGACAAGGAAATCAACCTGTACCACAGCTACGCCAATGTCGTCTCGGTACGCCGCTTGGGGTACAATGACCATGGACCCGTACATGCCCGTGTAACAACGTACAACGCCTTGAAACTCATGCGCCTCCTTCATGAAGGAGGGGTTGAAACGAGTCTGGTGGCGGAAGACGTGGCTACCTACGAGGATTCCTGTTTTGCCGTGGCGTTGGGATGTTTCCTCCATGACCTGGGCATGTCGGTTACGCGTGAGCGGCACGAATGGCATTCGATTATCCTGGCCGACAAAATCATCACTCGCTATCTGGACACCTTCTATCCCGACGACCTGGCCATGCAGATCGTACTGCGTTCGGTCATCCATGAATCGATTGTCGGGCATATGGCGCACGACCGGATCCATTCACTTGAAGCCGGTGTGGTGTTGGTCGCTGATGGTACCGACATGACGCGTGGACGCAGTCGGATTCCGATGAACCTGGAACGGGATCCCATGGTGGGAGATATGCATCGGTATTCTGCGAACTCCATTACGCGCGTGGATCTTGGGCCGGGAGCGAACAAGCCAGTCCGCTTGACCATCCAGATGAACGATGTAACCGGGCTTTTCCAGATCGAGGAAGTGCTCATGACCAAGGTGAAGGCATCACCGATCATGCCGTTCCTGGAGATTGCCGCCGAAATATCGGGCCAGGAGCCCAAGCTTTACCTGCGCTAAAGGGCTCATCCGCGTCCTGACAGCACGCGAGCAGCATCCCCGACACGCGTATTGCCGGTCAGCACACTGGCCAGGATTTCGCCCGTGAGTGCCCCGAACTTGAAGGAATGCCCCGATCCTCCGTAAAAATGGAGGCCCATTGGCGTTTCGCGGAGTTGGAAGCGGCTGTCTTCCTGGACGGCGTACCAACACGCGCGACCTGCCAGAATCCCGGGACCGGTCGGGTCGGCAATGCGGCTGCGGTACAAGTGCCCGAGTTCATCCAGTTCCTTACTGGAAACCTCTCGACTGTCGTCTGGCGATCCGGACCGGGAGAAGGTATGCATGCCGATTTTCCAGGGAGTACCGGCCACACCCGGCACGACGTATAGTCCACCCCGTTCGTCGAGGTCCAGGATCATGGGGTATGCTCCATCCGGGTGGCTCGCAATTCCGGCCCAGGAAGGCCGTTCCTGTAGATATCCGATGACTTGCCTGGAGGGAATCACGTCGGGCATGTGCGTCCAGGCCCCCGTGCACCACAACGTTGTTTGGTCCGACGGGAGATGCTCGGGAATGATGCGGCGGTTTTCCTGGATGTCCACGCCGGTTTGCCGGGCCAATATCGCCAGGTCCTCGAGGATACGATCTGCGAGCAGGATGCCCCCACCCGGAGCGTAGAGTGCGTCGTCCTGATGGTCCAGCAGGATCCAGGGAAACCGCTCCCTGAGGGCTCCCGCGGGGAGAGCTTCAACGGTCAGGCCGAGTCGGCGCAGGGACTTCACCGAATGATGGATCCATTTGGAGCCCTTGAAACCGACGGCGAGCGTACCGGTCGGGACGTACCGCGAGATTCCGGTCTGCTCCCACAGGCGGTCCCACGCGCGGTACGCGTCCACTACAAGTTGGGCATATCCGTGACGATCCCCGTACGTATGTCGAATGAGACGATGGGCATCATGACTGGACGATGCCGGGTTCGGGATGGGCCCTTGGTCGTACAACGTGACCGACATTCCCATTCTTCTGGCCTGGACGGCCGTCGACAGGCCGTGGATTCCGGCGCCGACAATGGAAACCTTCATGGCAGCTGCTGGAAAACCAGTGAGGCGGCAACCAGATCTTCGAGCGCATTTCCCACCGACTTGAAAACGGTAATCTCAGAGCGATCCTGTCGGCCGATGTGGCCACCGGAACACAGGTCGAACAAGTCCGCCTGGATATGGTTGGGCCCTATGGCGTGTTCATGGACAGCCTGAATTACGTCTCCAGCCTCGCTCAACGCTGCGTTGCGTTCATCCACGAACAAGCTGCTGGCGGCCATCAGGGCCGAATCGGATTCGCGCATGTCGGGGGTGAAGGCTCCCACAAGGTCAACGTGCGCTCCCGGACGGACATCCCGCAAGGTGATGAGTGGTTCCCTGCTCAGGGTTGCGGCACAAATGATATCGGATTCACCGATGGCTTGGTAAAGGTCCCGTACCACGTGGATTTCTTTGGCCCATCCGGACGAACGCACTTCAGAAGCCAGTTCTTCTGCCCGGTCGGGTGTCCGATTCCAGAGCAGGATCCGCGTTACGGGACGTACGTGGGCATGCGCAGAAATCAATGGCCCGGCCATCCGTCCGGCACCGATCATGAGCAGCGTTCCGGCGTCCGGTGCGGACAGGAAGGACGAAGCCAGGGCAGACGTTGCCGCCGTGCGCAGTCGTGTCAGGGCGTCGGCCGCCATCACCGCCAAACGTTCACCGGTAGCCCGGTCCAGGAGTACATAGGTCGCCTGTACCGAAGGGCGTTGATCCGGAAATATGGTCGCAATCTTGACGCCGAGATGGGTTCCCCATGACGGCATGGCGAGAAGGTGCCCTCCCGGAATCCGGAACGCAGCCCGGGTGGGTTGGCCGTGTGTGGATAATGCACTGGAAGGCGACGATGTACGCTGCTCGGCGAAGGCCAAGCGGAGTGCCGGCACGAGCGTCTCCCATGAAAGCCGGGCTGCTACCTCGTCATCCGTCAGAACGGTCATTCAAAACGATACGATCATGGTCATCCGGGCAATGACCTCAGGATTATCGTCAATGTCATCCTTGGACCAGATGACGTTCGGAACGAACTGGATTCCGGATTCCGGGACAAAAGCAAAGCCTGCCGTCACCCAGGTATTCCGGACGGTCGGAGTTTCGAATACGTCCACCCGGCCAATCAGACGTTTCGAATCCGAGACGGCATGACGGGCGAAGACCGAAATGCCGGTGCGCTGCAGGTCGCCGGGAGCCGCGTCAATGGTGCGTACCGAATGGAATGCTTCGATTCCGACGTTGGTCCCTCCGGACGTATATCCAATGAAGCCATTCACGTCCATCTGGGATCCATCCGCCCGGTCTGCAAAGGAGCTGCCCAGGGTGCCGTGAAAACGCTCGCCGGGTTTGAATTCCAGTTGACCGTAGACCTTCTTGTACTTGTCATCCTCCGGCGAAACACTGGTATTGCCGGCGACCATGACGGAATAACGCACGGATGGCAGGCGTCCCAACGGCCCGGAAAGCTTGACGCCCTGATCCCGGGACGAGGAGATGCCAGCGCGATCCTGAATGGTCTTCTCAAGTCCCCGATACCCCCATTGGGCCTCCGATATACCGAATACAGGGGGTGGAGAAAGACCCATCGTCAGGTTGTGACCTTCACCGATCGCATTTTTCCAAACGAGGAAAAGGTCCTTGACGAAGGGGGTCTGGGGACCGCTTCCATTCAATCGACTGCCCGCTCCGTCGAGACGCAATCGACCCGAGAAACGATCCGACTTCACGAAATCGGCTGTCAGATAGGCCCTCCGGTACTGGAAGGCATTCTCACCATCCGATGTGCCATCCGGCGAGGTGATGGTGTAGGCGTAATCGGCGTAGATCAGGCCGCTGAGTCGGACGGAATCCTGCGCGCGCAGTTGCAAGGCACTGCACGCCAACAGGATACCGCCAAGGGCCAGAAGGCGGTGTAACATGGAAGGTTGGCTGTTTGGCTGCGGCGCCATGTTACGCAACCTTGAACACTTCTGCGAATGTACCTCAGTCTTCCACGTTGTCAATCTGGGCTTTCTGCAAGCGACCGCTGTAGTCCACATACACGGTTTTCGTCTCGGTATAGAAGTCAAAGACTTCCCAGCCGCCCTCACGATGGCCGTTACCGGTAGCCTTGACGCCCCCGAACGGCATATGGGCCTCGGCGCCGATGGTCGGCCCGTTGATGTAGGTGATTCCGGCCTCGATGTCGTGCATGGCCTTGAAAGCCGTGGAAACGTCGTTCGTGTAGATGGCGGAGGACAGACCGTACTCCACATTGTTGGCGACCGCGATGGCTTCCTCGTAATCCTTGATCTTGATCACCGACAGAACCGGGCCGAAGATTTCCTCGCGCGCCACGCGCATGTCCGGAGTAACACCGGTGAGAATGGTGGGCTTGAAGAAGAACCCGTCCGCAAGCGCGCCATCCGTAGCACGGTTGCCACCCGTCAGGATCGTGGCGCCTTCTTCTTTTGCAACGCCCATGTAATACTCGATCTTGTCCATCCCTTTCTGGTTGATGACGGGGCCCATCTGCGTGGATGCGTCATTGCCGTAACCGATGACCAGGGCTTCGGCCTGCTTCTTCAGGCGGCCAACCAGTTCATCATGCAGGCTTTCATGCACGATCAGTCTGGATGTCGCCGTGCATCGCTGGCCGGTCGTACCGAACGCTCCCCAGACCAGTCCATCAAGGACCAGGTCGAGGTTGGCGTCTGCCAAAACGATGGCTGGATTCTTTCCGCCCATCTCCAGGGACAATCGCTTGTGCATGCGACCACAGGCCTCACCGATCCGGGACCCTGTTTCGGACGATCCTGTGAAGGAGACTGCGTCCACGTCCGGATGCTCAACGAGCGCCCGGCCAGCCGTACCGGCTCCCTGGACCAGATTGAGTACGCCAGGTGGCACGCCCGCATCGGACATGATCTTGACCAGGAGGGCGCCGGAGTTCGGGGCGTCTTCGCTGGGCTTGAAGACGACCGTATTCCCCGCGGCAAGTGCCGGAAACATCTTCCACGTGGGCACGGCAACCGGGAAATTCCACGCAGTTATGACGCCGATAACCCCGATGGGGCGACGGATGCTCATGTTGAACTTGTTCGGGAGCTCGCTGGGTACCGTGTGCCCGAACAGCCGACGCGTTTCCGTAGCCGCGTAGTAAGCCGTGTCGATGGCTTCCTGGACATCACCCTTGGTTTCAAAGAACGGTTTCCCCATTTCGCGGGTCATCTGGAACGCCAACTGGCTCTTGCGCTCCGTAAGGAGGTCGCCAATCCGCCGCAGGATGTCGCCGCGGGCCGGGGCGGGCATGCGACTCCAACTCCGGAAAGCTTTCCGTGCCGCTCGGACCGCATCGTCCACATCCTCGACCCCCGATTCCGGAAACTGACCGATCACGTCGCTGTGGATGGCCGGATTGATGTCCTTGAATGTTTTGCCGGTGGAGCCGTCTTGCCAGACGCCGTCAATGAAGTTCTGGGTGAGTACGTCGTTCATGGTCATGCTTGGGTCGAAATGTGAATGCCGTCCAAATTATACGGCGGAGCGTCCGGCATCAATCAAAGATTCTGCGCGGATTGTTCGTCCGGTCCGGGCACCGGGCGTATATTTCGAGCTGTCCAACCATCTGAGAGCCCATGAATCTGTCCGACCGACTTTCCGATCGCGTGAAGCAGGTACCGCCCAGCGGGATCCGTCGTTTTTTTGACATCGCCGCCACGATGGACGATGTGATCACCCTGGGAATCGGCGAGCCGGATTTCGTCTCTCCCCAGCCCATCATCCAGGCTGCAAAGGCCTCCATGGATGCGGGACGCACCGGATACACGTCGAACGCCGGCATCAAGGAGTTGCGTGACGCCATCTCGGAGCAATTGATGGCCAGGTACAACGTGTCCTACGATGCGGGCTCGGAGATCCTGACCACGGTAGGTGTTTCGGAGGCGGTCCAGCTGGTCATGCTGGCCGTTCTGAACCCCGGGGACGAAATCCTCATTCCCGAGCCCTGTTTCGTGTCCTATGGTCCGACAGCGACTTTTGCCGGAGCCAAGGTGGTATACGTTCCGACGTCCGTCGAGAATGATTTCCAGGTAACCGCCGAGGACATTGAATCGCGGATTACGCCCCGAACGAAAATGATCTTCCTGGCCTATCCGAGCAATCCCACAGGTGCTGTCCTTCGGCGGTCGTTCCTGGAGGAGATCGCGGAAGTGGTGGTGAGACACGATTTGCTCGTGTTGTCCGATGAGATTTACGACCGCTTGATTTACGGCAAGTCCTATGAGCGAGGGCACACCTGCCTTCCCTCCATCGGGACGTTGCGGGACCGGACCATCCTGTTGGGGGGATTTTCGAAGAACTACGCCATGACGGGCTGGCGCGTCGGATATGCATGTGCGCCGAAGCCCATTTACGATGCGATGTACAAACTGCATCAGTACATCATCATGTCCGCTCCGACAGCCGGCCAATGGGGCGCATTGGCCGCCATCCAGGACTGCCAGGACGATGTTGAGCGCATGCGTCTGGAGTACGACCGCCGCCGCCGTTTCATCGTGGACGGATTCCGATCCGCAGGGCTTCCCACGTTTGAACCCGAAGGAGCATTCTACTGCTTCCCGGACATCCGCTCGACCGGATTCACCTCTGAGGAGTTCGCGCAACGACTGCTGGAATCCGAGAAAGTTGCCGTTGTACCGGGGGATGCCTTCGGTCCCAGCGGGGCCGGTTACATCCGTTGTTCCTATGCGAATTCCATGGCCAACATCCAGGAGGCCGTCCGACGGATTACGCGTTTTGCCGAGCAGGCCCGGCACGAGGCATCGGTGGGAGCATGAGCATCCGCATCGCTTATCTCGTCGGAACCCTGGTCAGCCTCCTGCTGCATGTCGTCCTGGGTTGGGCATGGAGTGTGGTGGGTGCCATCCTGGCTGGCAGCTTGACGGACCGGCTGGGCGCACTGGTCGGAGCGACCAGCATGGTGCTGGCGTGGGGACTCGCCGTATTGTACAGTTTCATGGTGGCACCGGGCGAGACGGCGGAGATGGCAAGGGTGGTGGCGGCACTGCTTGGAAACCTTCCGTCACCCGTGACCGTCGCATTGACCCTTTTCATCGCAGCCGCGCTCGGTCTCTCCGGAGGCTGGTTCGGTTCAACACTCAGACGGATATTCTATCATGGACAACGAACAGATACGTAACCTGTTAGAGCGTGTGGGCACGCTCGGGAGGTATCTTTGACGTATCAGCTCACATAGAGGCCAGGGACGAACTGGCGAAAAAACGGCTCGATCCCTCGTTCTGGGACGACGTCCTGGCGGCACAGGCTGTGGAGAAGGAGATTTCAGCCCACAACGAATGGATCAATGCCTGGAACAGCATCCAGACTCGTGTGGAGAATGTCCAGACCCTCATGGAAATGGCGGCGGAGGAAGGCGAGCTCCTGGATGATGAAATCCAGGCCGAGCTGAATCCGCTTGAGCGGGAGGTCAACGAGCTTGAAATCAAGCAGTTGCTGAACGGTCCAGATGACCACCGGGACGCGATTGTCACCATCCACCCCGGTGCGGGTGGAACGGAGAGCCAGGACTGGGCCGACATGTTGGTCCGGATGTATACGCGGTGGGGCGAGCGCAACGGGTACAAAGTCCATCTCCTGGAGTATCAGGAGGGGGATGTGGCGGGTATAAAAAGTGCTACGCTCCACATTGCGGGCGACATGGCCTATGGTTACCTGAAGTCTGAATCGGGCGTCCACCGCCTGGTGCGGATCAGTCCATTCGATTCCAGTGGCCGGCGTCACACGTCGTTCTCCTCTGTATTCGTGTATCCCGAAATCGACGACACCATCGAGATCGAGCTCAAGTCGGACGATATCGAGTTGCAGGTATTCAGGAGTGGCGGGAAAGGTGGCCAGAACGTCAACAAGCTGGAGACCGGCGTCCGGCTGGTATGGACGGGCAAGCTGTCGGACGGTACCCAGCAGCGGGTTGCCGCGGAATGTACCGAGGAACGGAGTCAACTCCAGAACCGGGAGCGCGCCATGGTCATGTTGAAGTCCCGGATCTATCAGCTTGAACAGGATATCCTGCAGGCTGAGAAGAACAGGATTGAGGGTACCAAGAAGAAGATAGAATGGGGCTCACAAATCCGTTCCTACGTTTTCCAGCCCTATACGATGGTGAATGATCACAGGACGGAGACCAAGGTAACCGATGTCGATTCAGTCATGGACGGCGACCTGGACGTCTTCATCCAGGCTTTCCTGATGATGGACTGATGCAGTTGACGTTCGATTACCTGATTCTTGGCAGTGGAGCGGCCGGCCTGTCCATAGCGCTTGAATTGGCCCAGTCGGGTTCAGTGGCCATCGTGACCAAGAAAGAAGCGGTGGAATCGAACACGAATTATGCGCAGGGTGGCATAGCTGCGGTCATGGATGCCGGAGATTCCATCGAGGCACATGTCCGCGATACGCTGATTGCCGGGGCAGGGTTGTGTGATGAACAGGCCGTCCGCACCATTCTTGCTGATGGCCCGGACCGGATCCGCGAACTCCAACAGGGTGGAGCGCGCTTCACAGAGCACGACGGAGCACTTCATTTGGGACGTGAGGGTGGCCATGGCAAACATCGCATTGTACATGCCGCCGATGCCACGGGTCGGGAAGTGGAGCGATCTCTTCTGGAGCGTGTCCAGGCGCACCCGGACATCCGGATTTTCGAGCATCATATGGCCCTGGAGCTCATAACAGAGCATCATCTGGGTCAGTATGTCAGTCGAGTGACACCGGATATCCACTGTTTCGGGGCCTATGTCCTGTCCGAGCAGGAGGAGCGCGTGGTGACCTTCCTGGCCAAGGTCACGCTCCTGGCCACTGGCGGGGCCAGCCAGGTCTACCTGCACTCCACCAACCCGGTGGTCGCTACTGGAGATGGGGTGGCCATGGCGTATCGGGCCAAGGCGCTCATATCCAACATGGAATTCGTTCAATTCCACCCCACGTCCCTGTATCATCCGGATGCCAACCGCTTCCTTATATCCGAGGCGGTACGAGGGGCCGGGGGGAAGCTGCGGAATCTCGCTGGAGAGTGCTTCATGTCCAGGTACGATGCCCGCGAGGAATTGGCCCCCAGGGACATCGTGGCCCGCGCCATCGATGATCAGCTGAAGTCGCGAGGGGAGCCCCACGTGTGGTTGGATGTGACGCATCTGGATGAGCAGGAAGTGGTGGCGCATTTCCCGACCATTCATGCAGCCTGCCTGGGCTGGGGCATAGATATAACCCAGGACCTGATTCCCGTCGTTCCGGCCGCTCATTACATGTGTGGTGGTGTCAAGACCGATGTGGACGGCAAGACCTCCATCAGGAATCTGTATGCGGTAGGCGAAGTGGCCTGTACGGGTCTGCATGGTGCCAACCGACTGGCATCCAACTCCTTGCTCGAGGCGCTGGTCGTCGGGCGCCGGGCCGCGGTTTCGGCGCGTCAGGATGCGGCGTCCACGACCTTGTGCCCGACCATCCCGGAGTGGGATGACTCGGGTACGTCCAATCCCACTGAATGGGTGCTCGTGTCCCACAACCGAGACGAACTCCAGCGCATCATGTGGGACTATGTAGGCATTGTGCGTTCGCGCTTGCGATTGGAGCGCGCCCGGCGACGCATCCATGTACTGTATGAAGAGACGGAGGAATTCTACCGGAAATCCAATGTCTCTACGGGCTTGGGAGAATTAAGGAACATGATTGCCGTGGCCTATCTGATCGTGAAATCGGCGACGACACGACGTGAAAGCCGTGGTTTGCACTATATGACGGATTACCCGGAGATGCGGGAGGACCGGGCGCAGCCGACCCTTCTCTGAACGTCAGCGGGGAACATTTCAGGGACCCAGGCATGCCTTGGGAGAAGCGGACAGTCCGTTGCTTCGGAAGCAGATTCCGTTGTATATTGGAGGTTCGGAGAAAAGGGGAGGCGGATGAGGCCGCCCCTTTTTGTTGATGAGCGGATTCTGGTGGCGCCCGTCCGAGCTTCGGACCGGGCGTTTTTTACAACTGGCATCCGTGTCCGTTTACATAGAAGCCAGACCGTGATCAGCCAGACCGACATCGTGACGGACATCGCCACACATACTGAAGCATCTTCCAGGACCGGAGAGACGACGCAATCGCGTATCCGTGCCGCCATGGAGGAATTGCTGCACTCGTCCGACCACTTCATCGTGGACGTTGCGGTGCGTGGACGCAGCGGGTCCATTGTTGTGGAGGTATATCTGGATGGCGACGACGGCATTGGTATCCGCGATCTGGCAGCATACAGCCGCGAGTTGGGTTTTGTCCTGGAGGCGGAGGACGTCATCCGGGGCAAATATCATCTCAATGTGTCATCGCCCGGAGAAGAACGCAGCCTGGTCCTTCCGCGTCAGTACCCGCGTCACAAGGGCCGGATGCTGGAAGTCGTGGTCGGGGAAGGTGATGCAGCCGAAGCCTTGGAAGGAAAACACGCCGGAATGGATGATGACGGACGGCTCATTCTGGAAACCGCAAAGGAGACGCGGAAAGTCGATCTCTCGTCGATTTCCCGGGCTCGCATAAAGTTACCCTGGTAGGGATCCACCAACATGCAAAGTTCAGACCTTGTATCGTCGTTTGCCGAGATTGCCCGTGAAAAGGGCATAGACCGGGATAACCTGCAATTGATCATCGAAGATGTGTTCAAGGCGATGATCCGCAAGCGTTATGGCGCGGACGATTCGTTCGAAGTCATTTTCAATCCGGATCATGGTGACATGCAGATCATCCATGTCCGGGAAGTCGTGCCCGATTGGGACGTGGAGGATCCTGCCACGCAGATCGAGGCATCGGCCGCGTTATTGGTGGACGAGGATTTCGAGGTCGGCGACGAAGTGGCCGAGGAAATCGACCTGAAGGATTTTGGTCGCCGGGCCGTCATGACCGCTCGTCAGACGTTCAGTCAGCGTATCCGTGATATCGAGAAAGACAACGTTTTCGATTGGTACAAGGATCTCGTGGGCGAGGTCGTCGTGGGCGAAATCTACCAGATTCGTCGTCGGGAGATGTTGGTCATCCACAACAAGGTGGAGTTGATCATGCCTCGCCATGAACAGATCCACCGGGACCGCTACCGCAAGGGGGACATGGTCCGTGCTGTCATCAAGGAGGTCGGCCGGGATGTCGCCGGCAATCCGCAGATCATCATTTCCAGAGCCGATCCGTTGTTCATGGAGCGGTTGTTCGAATTGGAAGTACCGGAAATCGATGAGGGAATCGTGGAGGTGAAAAGGATCGTCCGGGAGCCCGGTGATCGGGCCAAGGTGGCGGTCATCAGCCACGACGATCGCATAGATCCGGTGGGGGCTTGTGTCGGTATGAAGGGCTCGCGCATCCATGCGGTTGTTCGCGAACTCGGCAACGAGAATATCGACGTGGTCCAGTGGTCAGACGATACCATGGAATTGATTTCACGTGCACTTTCCCCGGCAAATCCGGTTCAGATCATCACGAACGATGAATTGAATCCTCCCCGTGCAAAAGTGGTCGTCAAGGCGGATGAAGTCAGCCAGGCCATTGGGCGTGGTGGCATCAATATCCGGCTCGCATCCGCACTCACCGGGTACGAAATCGACATCTACCGTGAGATTGCCGACACGGAGGAAGACATCGAAATCACCGAGTTCGCGGATGAGATTCCTGCGGACCTCCTGCAGCAGCTGCGGGATATCGGTTGTGACACGGCCCGCGCCGTGATGGAGTTGTCCCGTGACGAACTCATACGACGTACCGGGATGGAGGAAGTCGCTGCGGAACTCATCATGCGGGTCATCAAATCAGAGTTTGACGAAGAGGAGGGAATGGCCCCCTGACGCCGTACAACTGACGCCCTCCAATATCGCACTGTTCAAGATCTCCCTACATGGCAACGACCAACAAATTCAAGAAAGTCAGACTTTTCAAGGTATCCAAGGAACTCAACGTCTCCGTGGATCACATTGTGGGTCACCTTACCGAGGCAGGATATGCCGAGGCCATAGCAGGGACCGGTCTGAACGCAGCAATCACGACGGAGGAAGCGTACGAGGATTTGTTGTCCCACTTTGCGGACGACAAGAGGCAGGCGCAGAAAATCAGCGAGAAGCGTGCACAGCGAAGGGCGACGGATGCGGAGGAAGCAGAGGCTGCCGCGTCGCCAGCTGTGGCTCCCGAACCGGAACCCGAACCAGCGCCGGAACCCGAGCCCGAACCTGAGCCGGAGCCCGAACCTGAGCCGGAACCCGAACCTGAGCCGGAACCCGAACCCGAACCCGAACCTGAGCCCGTGGCGGAGCAGAAGCCCGAGCCGGAGCCCGAGCCCGAAACGGAACCTGAACCCGCAAGCAGTCCGGAGCCGGCAACGGAAACCGACGCAGACAAGGATGCGGACGTGCCGGCAGCAGAACCGGAAATCACCGACGATCCCGAGCCGGAGCCCAAGGCAATCCCCGAGGCCGCCGAAACAGAACAGGCGCCTGCGGCAGAGCCCGAGGAAGCACCCTTGGACGAAGCGACTGCGGAGGATGCGGAAAAACCTGCGGCTCCGGCAGAGGAAGGAAACAAGACGCTTTCTGCCGATCGATACAAATTGGCCGGGACCAAGGTCCTGGGTACACTGGATCTGAGTACCATCGAGGACGCCAGCGGGGATCGCTCCGGCAAGCGCAAGCGCAAACGCATTGGGGGGAAGAAAGCCGCCGACCCCGTAGCCGAAAAGAAAGCCGCCAAACCGGTCAAGGCCGCAAAACGTGTAGGCAAGAAGGGCCCCAAGGTAGACGAAGCGGATGTGGAGGAAACACTCCAGAAAACGCTTCGCGAACTGGAAATGGGTGCCAGTCGGGTACGCCAGAAACGACGCAAGCAACGCCGGGATACGCGTGCTTCGGAACGGGATCGTACGGCTGAGGAAAACGAAGGACAGGACAAGATCCTGCGCGTCACCGAATTCGTCTCGACCGGCGAATTGGCCAATCTCATGGACGTGGGCGTGAATGCTGTCATCTCAACGCTCTTCTCTGCCGGTATGATGGTATCCATCAACCAACGTTTGGATGCCGATACGATTACGATCGTGGCGGACGAGTTCGGATTCGACGTGGAGTTCATAACGGACTTCTCCGGAACGGACATCCAGATAGAAGAGGACGACGAAGCGGATTTGCAGCCGCGGGATGCGGTTGTCACGGTCATGGGCCACGTGGACCATGGAAAGACATCCCTTCTGGATTACATCCGGAGCGCGGATGTGGTTGCGGGTGAGGCCGGTGGAATCACGCAGCACATAGGTGCCTACCACGTAGAGCTTCCGAGTGGCAAATCCATGACGTTCCTGGATACGCCGGGTCACGAAGCGTTTACGGCCATGCGTGCCCGTGGCGCCCAGGTCACAGACGTCGTCATCCTGGTTGTTGCCGCCGACGATGCCGTCATGCCACAGACCATTGAGGCCATCAATCATGCCTCGGCAGCCAATGTGCCGGTCGTCGTCGCCATCAACAAGATTGACAAGCCCGATGTAAACGTCGACCGCGTCATGCAGCAGTTGGCAGACAAGAACGTGCTCGTCGAGCAATGGGGTGGAAAGGTCCAGTGTGAACTGGTTTCCGCGAAAACAGGAAAGGGCGTCATCGAACTGCTGGAGAAGGTCGCTTTGGAAGCAGAGATCCTGGATCTCAAGGCGAATCCGGACCGGAATGCCATCTGTTCCGTGATCGAAGCCCGGTTGGAAAAGGGCCGTGGCAATGTGGCCACCATCCTGGTCCAGAACGGTACTCTCAAGGTTGGCGATGCCTTCATTGCAGGCAGTTTTGCCGGACGCGTGCGTGCCATGTTCGACGAACGGGAGCGGCCCGTCAAGCAGGTAGGACCATCCCGGCCGGCCCTCGTCATCGGACTGGATGGTCAGCCTGAAGTGGGCGACTCATTCATCGTAATGGACGATGAAAAGGAAGCCCGTGAGATTGCGCAACGCCGTCAACAGATCCAGCGCGAGCAATCGCTGCGTCAGCGTAAACATATCACGTTGGACGAAATCGGTCGTCGCCTGGCACTGGGAGACTTCCGTGAACTCAACCTCATCGTCAAGGGCGACGTGGGTGGTTCGGTCGAAGCCCTCTCGGATTCGTTGCTGAAGCTGTCCACGGAAGAAGTCGTCGTCAACATCATCCATAAGGGTGTGGGCGCCATCAACGAGTCGGACGTCATGCTGGCGTCGGCCTCGGATGCCATCATTGTCGGCTTCCAGGTCCGTCCAGTCATCGGTGCACGCCAGTTGGCCGAGCGGGAAGAAATCGACATCCGCCTGTATTCCGTCATCTACAATGCCATCGAGGAAGTCCGGGATGCCCTGGAAGGATTGCTCTCGCCTGAGAAGAGTGAGTCCATCCTGGGTGTAGCCGAGGTGCGTGACATCTTCAAGGTGCCCAAAGCCGGAACGATTGCCGGCTGCATGGTCATTGAAGGGAAAATCCGTCGCTCCGATCAGATCCATCTCATCCGGGACGGTGTGGTCGCGTACAAGGGTACGCTGGCCTCGCTGAAGCGCTTCAAGGACGACGTCCGGGAGGTGGTGAACGGCTATGAGTGCGGCATGAGCATTGACAATTTCAACGACATCAAGGTAGGCGACCATATAGAAGCCTACGAAGTTGTTGAACGCAAGCGATCCCTCAACGAGTAAGTCGGACAGCCAGCCATGAGTATCCGGACAGAGCGGGTTGCCAGCCTGTTTCAACGTGAAATCGCCGGCATCCTGTCATCGGAGTTCAGCGACCAACTGCAACCCATGGTCACCGTGACGGGTGTTCGCGTAACGCCCGACCTGGGGATCGCGTACGTTAACGTGTCCGTCATGGGATCATCGACTTCCGAGAAACAGGGGGCATTGGCGGTACTCAAGGACCTTACCCCACGCATCCGTGGCAGCCTCGGTAAAGCCGTCCGCCACCAGGTCCGGAATATACCCGAGTTGCGTTTTTTCCTGGATGAGTCGCTCGACAACGCCCTCCACATGGACGAACTGTTCGGACGCATCCGAAAGGAACGGGCCCGTCGTGGAATTGAAGACGATGAATGATCGACCGGACGTGCCGCCTGTTCTGGAATATCCGGACAGGCCGGAGTCCTGGGATCCGCTGATTCTGTTGATCGACAAGCCGAAAGGGCTGTCGTCATTCGACATCATTCGTCAGTTGCGCAGGATATCGCCCATCCGGAAAATCGGGCATGCGGGTACGCTCGATCCGATGGCGACGGGGTTGGTCATTTGCCTGTCCGGGCGAGCCACCAAGCAGATGTCCCGGTTCATGGATATGGACAAAACCTACTCGGGCACCATCCGGTTGGGACAGTCAACGCCCTCGTACGATGCCGAAACCGAACCCGTTGATGTCGGCGATGCGTCGACAGTTGACTGGGACGACATCCAGGCGGCGCGACAGGCCTTCCTCGGTGAGATCACGCAGGAAACGCCCATGTACTCTGCTGCGAAGGTGGGTGGTGAGCGTCTCTACAAGAAGGCACGAAGAGGTGAGACCGTGCAACGGGCTCCCCGGCACGTGCGGATTGACGTTTTCGACATCACGGAGCGGCGCGGGAATGACATCGACTTCCGGGTCGTATGCTCCAAGGGAACGTATATCCGGTCATTGGCACACGAAATGGGTCAACGACTGGGCACCGGGGGCCACTTGACCGCATTGAGGCGCGAGTCCATCGGGCCGTACAACGTGGCCCGAGCGTGGCCGCTGGACGAATTGACATCATCGGCATGATCACGTTCAGACATACGGTGGAGGCCGACCTGAAGTCCGGTTGCATCGTGACCATGGGCAGTTTTGACGGATTGCACCTCGGGCATCAGACGTTATTGGAAGCCACCCGGAAAGAGGCCGAACGACGGGGGTTGCCGGCCGTCATGGTCACGTTCGATCCACACCCGCGGGAAGTCCTGACCGGGC
Organism: Rhodothermales bacterium; assembly: GCA_040221055.1. Lineage (NCBI taxonomy): Bacteria > Pseudomonadati > Rhodothermota > Rhodothermia > Rhodothermales > Rhodothermales bacterium. The sequence goes on from JAVJVN010000009.1 coordinate 16,037, forward strand.
GTCGTGCGTCGCTCCTGACAACCGTTGCGGAACGATCCCGTTTGGCTCGCCAGTTCGGTATGGATGGCGTCTCCGTCTTGGCGTTCACGTCTGATGTCGCCGCGCTGGATCCCGACGTCTTTGTGCGTCGCGTGTTGCTGGATGGCCTGAACATGAAGGGTACCGTCGTCGGGCATGACCATCACTTCGGCCGGGGAAGGACGGGAAACGTCGTTGTCCTGCGGGAGCTTTCCGCTGACCTCGGGTTCGAAGTGACAGCGCTGCCCGCGCTCACCACGGACGGGCAAGTCATTTCGTCTTCCAGGATCCGGGTCGCGCTCGGCATGGGGGACGTGCACGATGCCAACGACCTGCTCGGCTATGCCTATGGCCTGACGGGTACGGTCGTTCATGGAGCAGGGCGCGGACGGACCATCGGTTTCCCGACCGCCAATCTGCAGTCCGAAGATGAGCGGAAAGTCGTCCCGGACCGGGGCGTGTACGCCGTGCATGTATATCTGGACGACGGATCCGTGCACGACGGCATGATGAATATCGGCTATCGCCCCACGTTCGGGGGTACAGGGATGCACCTCGAGGTGAACATCCTGGACTGGAGCGGCGATCTGTACGGGCGTGAAGTTCGGGTGGAATATGCCCAACGGATTCGTTCCGAGCGCAAATTCGATGGAATAGAGGCTCTTGTGGCGCAACTAAACGAAGACCGGGAGCGTTGCAGGGCCGCACTCAGGTGACATTCGGGTTGTGAATCCGTGTGATTCCGCCCTAACTTGAGTGATTCGGGATATACCCGGATGTGCGAATTCGATTCCAGAAAGGAAACGGGTTCTTCTTTAGCATGGTAAAATCTAAAGAGGTTCTCTCGATGATTTCGAAAGACGATAAACAGGAGCTTATCGACAAGTACGGCAAAGGGCCGTCCGATACGGGTACTCCTGAAGTGCAGATCGCGATTTTCAGCAAGCGGATCAATGAGCTGACCGAGCATCTCAAGGCGCATTCAAAGGATCACTCCACGCGTCGCGGGTTGCTTCAGCTGGTCGGCAAGCGTCGTCGCCTCCTCAATTATTTGATGGACAGGGACATTGAACGCTACCGGACCATCATCGCTGAATTGGGCATCCGCAAGTAAGGCCTTTCATATGGGCGGCACCCCCGGTCTCGGGGGTGCCGCCCATGGTTTTGGCGCACACTGAGAAAAGGAAAAGGAAAAAAGAAAAATCATGTCAGAAGCTATTGTCCGGGACGTCGAGTTTGCTCCCGGAAAAGTCATTTCCCTCGAGACGGGCCGCCTGGCCAAGTTGGCCAGTGGATCGGTCGTTGCCCGCATGGGAGATACGATGGTCCTGTGTACCGTCGTTGTGGACAAGAACATCAAGGAAGGCCAGAGTTGGTTTCCGCTCACGGTAGACTACCGCGAGAAATTCTCCGCCATCGGCAAGTTTCCGGGTGGATTCATCAAACGGGAAGGACGCCCGACCGACAAGGAGGTCCTGACGTCCCGGCTGATTGACCGCCCGGTCCGTCCGCTTTTCCCGGACGGCTTCATGAATGAAGTCCAGATCATTGCGACCGTCATTTCGGCCGACGAAGAGAATGACGGAGACGTCATTGCCGCCGTCGGAAGCTCCGCGGCACTCTTGCTCTCAGGAGCTCCTTTCGATGGTCCGATCGCGGAAGTCCGCATTGGACGTATTGACGGCACATTCATTGTCAACCCGACCCTGAGTGAGTCGGAAGAGTCCGATTTCGACCTGATCGTTGCCGGCAAGCTGGATGCGCTCGTCATGGTCGAGGGGGAAATGGATGAAGCCTCGGAAGACGACATGCTGGAAGCCCTTGAAGTCGCTCATGCGGCCATCAAGAAGCTCTGTCAGTTGCAGATCGATCTCGCTGAAGCGTTCGGCGTGACCCCCATTGAGTACAGCACGGTTGCTACTCCATCCGAGCTCATTGAGAAGGTCCGTGGCATGGTGTCCGCGAAGATCGATGCCCACATCCGCAAGCCGTACAACAAGGAATCGTTCTACGGCGGCATGGACGAAATCAAGGCGGAAACCGTCGAGGCGTTGCTGGGTGCGGGTGACGATGCAGTGGAAGCCACGCCGGAAGGCTGGAAGAAAGGCGATATCAAGTCGGCCGTTTCGGTGGTTGAACGCGATGTCATGCGGGAAATGATCATGGCGGACGGCATGCGTATTGACGGCCGTGGCCTGAAGGACATCCGCAACATCTGGTGCGAAGTGGGCTATTTGCCCCGCGTCCATGGATCCTCCATCTTCACCCGTGGAGAAACCCAGGTCCTCGCCAGCGTCACGCTCGGAACAGGCCGGGACGTCCAGGCTGTGGATCAGGTCTTCGACCAGACCGATCGTGATTTCTACCTGCATTACAGTTTCCCGCCGTTCTGTACCGGTGAAGCCAAATTCCTTCGCGGCACCAGCCGTCGGGAAGTGGGTCACGGTTACCTGGCCGAGCGCGCCCTTGCCGGCATGCTGCCCGACAAGACGGAATTCCCGTACACCATCCGGATCAATGCGGATGTGCTGGAATCCAATGGTTCATCCTCAATGGCCTCGGTCTGCTCCGGCTCCATGGCCCTGATGGACGCGGGTGTACCTATCCATAAGCCCGTCAGCGGTATTGCCATGGGGCTCATTTCGGATGGGAAGCGGTTCTCGGTACTGTCCGATATCCTGGGTACGGAAGATCACCTGGGAGACATGGACTTCAAGGTGACCGGTACCCGCGACGGGATCACGGCGTGCCAGATGGACATCAAGGTGGACGGTTTGTCCCGTGAACTGCTGTCCCAGGCCCTGCATCAGGCCAAGGAAGGCCGCCTGCACATCCTGGACATCATGGACAGTGCCATCAGCCAGCCCCGTGAAGACCTTTCACGGTATGCTCCCCGACTGACCCAGATCACGATTGACCCGAGCTTCATTGGCGCGGTCATCGGACCGGGCGGCAAGATCATCCAGGGTATCCAGCGCGATACCAACACGACGGTTGAAATCACGGAAGAGGACGGCCTCGGTTTCGTGACCATTTCCGCTGTGAACGGTGACGATGCGGCACGTGCCCTCGAAATCATCAAGGGTATCGTAACCCAGCCGGAAGAAGGCGAGGAGTACGAAGGCACCGTCCGGAAGGTCGAAGGCTTCGGTGCCATCGTTGAAATCCTGCCCGGAAAGGAAGGTCTCCTGCATGTTTCCGAACTGGATTGGGGCTACGTCTCCAACGTGGACGAATATGTCCAGGTGGGCGACAAGATCAAGGTCAAGCTCATTGAAGTCCGGGATGATGGCAAGCTGCGCTTCAGCCGCAAGCCCTTCATCGAAAAACCCGAAGGCTACGAAGAGCGTCCCCCGCGTGAAGACCGGGGAGATCGTGATCGTGGTGGTCGCGGCGGTGGTCGTGACGGCCGTCGTGGCGGTGGTGGCGGACGCGATCGTCGCTAGTCATCGTTTCCAACGAGATCGAATAGCGGGGGCCGTCAGGTCCCCGCTATTCTTGTATTCAGCATATTGTAGATGTTCGAAAAAACCATACTTGAGAATGGCGTCCGCGTCCTGACGGAGCGCATCCCTTCGGTCCGAAGCATCAGCATCGGAGCCTGGGTCGGGGTGGGCAGCCGGCATGAGCATGAAGATGAGGGGGGGATCTGTCACTTCATCGAACACATGGTGTTCAAGGGCACGATCCATCGCCGCATGCATCATATTGCCCAACGGATGGAGAACGTGGGCGGCTACCTGAATGCCTTCACCTCGAAAGAGTACACGTGTTTCTATGCCCGCGCACTCGATGAGCACCTGCCGCGCGCCATCGATACCGTGTGTGACTTGGTTCTGTATCCGTCCCTGCCTGAAAAAGAGATCGAACGCGAAAAAGACGTCGTGATCGAGGAAATGCGAATGTATGACGATACCCCCGAGGATCGCATCTTCGACCTCGTGGACACGGTGGTCTACCCGGATCACGCCATGGGCCGACCGGTGATCGGGCGGGAGGATACGGTCCGATCCATGACGCGGGACGGGCTGTCGGGATTCATGGACCGGAATTTCGTGCCAAACCGGATGGTCATTGCCGTGGCCGGCAATGTGGATCATGCGCGTACGGTCAAACTGGTCGAAAAGGTGTTCCGGAAATCGGACCGGCGGCCCGTATCGCCGGAAATCATCCCGGTCCCGTCGACCGCTCCGGCACGTACGCTTATTGACCAACGGCCCGTCCAACAGGCCCATCTGGTACTTGCGTCTCGGGCCTATCACGTACACGATCCCCGGCGGGCTGCACTTTCGGTGCTCAATACCCTGCTGGGTGGAGGCATGTCCAGCCGATTGAACCAGAACATCCGTGAGAAATACGGCTATTGCTACAATATTTACTCCTATGTGAACCTGCACTCGGACGCGGGTGACTTCGGTGTCTACATGGGTACGGATGCCAAGCACATTGATCACGCGGAAAGACTCATTTTCCGGGAATTGGACAAGCTGGCCCAGAAGCCGGTCTCCGAACGGATGCTTGAACGGTCGAAAAGTCAGGTGAAAGGCGGTATCATGCTCGGCCTGGAAAGCATGGGAAGCCGGATGATGCGGATTGGTCGACAGGAATTGTATTACGATGCCTATTTTTCTCTCGATGAAATACTTGAAATGATCGATACGGTGACGGTGGACGACGTTCGCAGCGTTGCCGAGGATCTTTTCGGAAGGGATCGTTTCTCAACCGTGCGACTCATTCCCCAATCAGCATGACCATACTTGTAACAGGCGGAGCCGGCTTCATCGGATCGCATGTGGCGGAGGCCCTCCTTGGCCGGGGACACGATGTCCACATCCTGGATGATCTATCCGGTGGAAAACGGGAAAACGTGCCCTCGGGAGCGACCTTTCACGAAATGGATATCCGCAGCGCAGACGTGCAAGATCTATGGAACACCCACAGATTCAGCGTCATGTATCATCTGGCGGCCCAGATGGATGTCCGGAAATCCGTCGCCGATCCGCGTTTTGATGCGGACGTCAACATCGGGGGCTTCCTGAATCTCATGGAAGCCGGACGCCAGAACGGTCTGAAGAAGGTGGTCTTTTCGTCTACAGGGGGCGCCATTTACGGTGAACCCGACCATGTACCGCAGGATGAAAGCCATGCGCTGCAACCGCTTTCTCCATACGGCATCACAAAGCTCTGTACAGAAAAGTACCTCTATTTCTACCAGCAGACTTACGGAGTGGATTTCGTTGCATTGCGTTATGGCAATGTGTACGGACCCCGCCAGAATCCGCATGGAGAGGCTGGCGTCGTGGCCATTTTCGCCGAACGTATGTTGGACGGAGTGCAACCGATCATCAACGGCGATGGAGGCCAGACCCGGGACTACGTCCATGTATTCGACGTCGTGAGAGCGAATCTGGCAGCCCTCGAGCACGCAGGGTCAGGCATCTTCAACATCGGAACGGCTGTTGAGACCGATGTGAATGCCCTGTTCCGCATCATCCGGGACACCGTGGCACCGGATATGGAGGAACAGCATGGGCCGGCGAAGCCGGGAGAGCAGCTCCGTTCCGTCCTGTCCTGGGCCCTCGCTCACCAGGAGTTGGGATGGCGCCCGGAAATCTCCGTTGAGGCCGGCATGAAGGCAACGGCAGAATGGTTCAGGGACCGCCGATAGATGTACAGGATCCAACTCCAGCAATTCGAGGGTCCGCTGGACCTGCTGCTGTTCTTCATCCGGAGGGACGAGTTGGATGTGCACGACATTCCGATTGCCCGGATTGCCGATGAGTTCCTGGAGTACGTCCACTACATGAAGGAGGTGGACCTGGATGGGGTTGGTGACTTCCTGTACATGGCCGCTGTTCTCATCAACATCAAGACCCGGATGCTCCTGCCGTCTCCCCAGGTGGACGAGGAAGGTGAGCCCATGGATCCCAGGGCGGAGCTGGTTGAGCGCCTCATGGAATACATCCGGTTCAAGGAAGCCTCCGAGCTCCTGGCCAGGGAGTTCGAGGACCGGTTGTCCCGCCACACACGGGGATTGGCATCGGCCCCGGAGATGCCCGTCCGGGATCCACAGGACGAACTCGTCGACGCGACCGTATTCGACTTGATCTCTGCCCTCAAGCGGGTGTTGGTGGATGCACCTGATGAATGGGTGCATCAGGTGGAGGTCGAAGCCTATTCACTGGATGAGCAACAGCAGTTCCTGCGCGAGACCCTGGTTCGCGGAGAACGGGCATCGTTCGTGGCGCTGGCCACAGGCCGGAGCAAGCCCTTCATCATTACGACGTTCCTGGCCGTACTCGAACTGGCTCGTACCGGTGAAATTGATATCTTCATTGGCGGACAGGCCGATGATTTCCAGATTGCACTCGCATGACCACCGACGACGCCACACCGACACCGAATGAGCAGGGAAACCAGGGCCGCATCCAGGGGCTCGGGGCCACGCGGTTGGAGATGGCTGTGGAGGCGCTCATCTTTGCCTCCGACGAACCGGTTCCGGCAGCGCAATTGGCGAAGGCCTATTCGGATGTCACTGGAGAAGCCTTGCCTGCGCCCGATGATATAGCGGGAATCGTGGAATCCATCAATGGACTCTACGAGCGCACCGGACGTTCATTCCGGATTGCACAGTGGGGAGGTGGTTACCGGTTTGCTACCGTGCCGGATGTAGCTCCGTTTGTTGAAGTATTGGTAGATACATCGTCACGCAAGCGATTGTCGCGCACGCTCATGGAGACGCTTGCCATAATGGCTTACAGGCAGCCGACAACGCGCAGTGATATTGAATTCGTTCGGGGTGTGGATTGTGATTATGCCATCCGCAAGCTCATGGAGTATGGTCTCGTGGATGTAATGGGACGGTCCGAAGGATTGGGGCGTCCGCTGCTGTACGGCACCACGGATCGCTTCCTGGACCTTTTTGGATTGGCATCCATAGGCAACTTGCCGAATCTCAGGGAGATTGAAGCCATTCTTGATGATCCGGCGTTCCAGAAAGAAAAGGCGAAGTTGCTCATGACAGCCGGGTTGCAACAACACGCCGACCCCGGTGCTGAGACATGGAACGATGCTGACGGAGAAGAGGAATGAAGGATCGCAACAAGCCCCACATGCAACCTGTCCGGCGACGGGGCAAACCGGAAGCAAAAGGAAAAGAACCCGTCATCAAGCGCCCGTTCAAGGCAGACGATGAAGTCCGATTGAATCGATTCATTGCCCGCAGTGGCGTTTGTTCACGACGGGAAGCCGATACCCTGATTGCGGCCGGGCAGGTGTCGGTAAATGGCGCCGTCGTAACCGAACTGGGTACCAAAGTGACGCCCCGCGACCGCGTGGATGTGCATGGGCGGCGTGTCGTGCCCGTACATCTCGAGTATCTCCTCATGAACAAATCGGGCGACACGATCACGACGACGGACGATGAACGGGGGCGAACCTCGGTCATGGACCTGATCAAGGATCCGGCACTGGAGAAAATCGGGCTTTTTCCTGTTGGCCGCCTGGATCGGCATACCACCGGTGTCCTGCTGCTCACCAATGACGGAGACCTGGCCCACCGGCTCATGCATCCCCGGTACACCATCGAGAAGATGTATGTGGCGGAGTTGGAGCAGGAGGTGACAGACGAGCAGTTGGAGGCCCTTGCGTCCGGCATCGAATTGGAAGATGGACCGGCAAAAGCAGACCGCGTCGCCCGCCTTCCCGGTGGCTCTCGGCGGGTGGTCGGACTGTCCATTCATGAAGGCCGCAATCGTCAAGTACGACGCATGTTCGAATCCCTCGGACATCGCGTCCGGCAATTGGAGCGCGTCCAGTATGCCGGCCTGACCACCGACGGCGTACGGAAGGGGAAATGGCGGCGACTTTCACGCGATGAAGTTGCTGCACTCTACAGAAAAGTAAAATTATGAGCACCAAGGGCATGCCCGAGAAATTCAGGGGGGAGGGACTCACGTATGACGATGTCCTGCTCGTTCCCGCCGCATCGAACATCATGCCGCGCGACGTAAATACGTCGTCCCGGCTTACGCGTCGCATCCGACTGAATCTTCCCATCATTTCGGCGGCCATGGATACCGTCACGGAGTCCAATCTGGCCATTGCGCTGGCGCGAGAGGGAGGCGTCGGTGTATTGCACAAGAACATGTCCATTGACCAGCAGGCCGCTGAAGTCAGGCGCGTCAAACGCTCCGAGAGTGGCATGATCCTGGACCCCATCACGCTGCTTCCGACCGATACCCTTTCGGACGCTTGGGCCATCATGGCTCGCTATTCCATCGGGGGCATTCCGATTGTCGACGAGGGCGGTGTCCTGGTGGGCATTGTCACGAACCGGGACTTGCGGTTCCAGACCGACGGCAGCCAACGACTGGGGGATATCATGACGGGGGCTCCGTTGGTCACAGCGCCGTCAGGAACGACGCTCCAGGCCGCGGAGACTCTGTTGCAGCAACACAAGATCGAGAAACTGCCGGTTGTGGACAACGAGGGCCGTCTTACGGGCCTTATCACGTTCAAGGACATCCAGAAGAAGCGGCAATTCCCGAATGCCTGCAAGGATGAGCACGGGCGATTGCGTGTCGGGGCCGCAGTAGGGATTACCGGCGACATCGTGGATCGGGTCAGTGCCCTTGTCGAGGCGGCGGTGGATTTCATCACGATCGATACGGCGCACGGGCACAGCAAGGGCGTGATCGATGCCGTGCGGCTTGTCAAAAAAACGTTCCCGGAGCTCGATGTGATTGCCGGAAACGTGGCGACGGCGGAAGCCACCGAGGATCTGATTGCAGCCGGAGCCGATGGCATAAAGATCGGAATCGGGCCCGGGTCCATCTGTACGACCCGGGTGGTTGCCGGTGTAGGGGTGCCACAGCTGAGTGCCGTCCTGGAATGCGCCAAGGCCGCGGCCGCCCTGGATATCCCGGTCATTGCGGACGGTGGTATCAAACAGACGGGAGAAATCCCGAAGGCACTCGCCGCCGGGGCCTCCAGTGTCATGATCGGAGGCATGTTCGCCCGTGTGGAAGAGAGTCCGGGGGAGACCATTCTTTTCGAAGGACGGAAATACAAGAGCTATCGCGGTATGGGCTCGTTGAGTGCCATGCAGGCGGGCAGCAAGGACCGGTATTTCCAGGATGTCGAAGATGATATCAAGAAACTCGTGCCAGAGGGCATTGAAGGGCGGGTGCCCTACGGTGGAACGCTGCATGAAGTCGTCTACCAGATGGCGGGGGGATTGCGGGCAGCCATGGGCTACACCGGTTGCGCGACCGTGCAGGAACTGTTCGAGAAGGCCCAGTTTGTCCGTATATCGGCGGCTTCCTTCGTGGAGAGCCACCCGCATAACATTGCCATCACGAAAGAGGCGCCGAATTACAATACCCGGACGTGACGTGGCGGTCCTCGTTTCATCCCTTGCGGATATCCAATGGCTGACCGGTTTCACCGGATCGAACGGGATCTGTCTGGTGCTTGGCCAGGAGTCGTTCCTTTTCACGGATGGACGCTATCGTGATCAGGCCGAGCAGGAAGTCCGGGAATTCCGGGAGATTCAGGCACACCGGTTCAGGAGTGTCCAAGATCAGCCGACCACGGCTGCTGGAGGTACCCCTGCGCAGACAGGGACGGTGCACGTGAGGATCGTGTCGGGCTCCTTGATTGCTGCGGTCGGGGACCTCTGTCGGGAGCGGATTGACCTTCGGAAGGACGTGCTGCGTTTCCAGGCGGATCACCTGACCGTTGCCGATTACGATGCCCTCGTGCTGGCACTTCCCGATTCCCGTCTTGAGGGCGTCTCAGGACTGCTCAACCGTGCGCGCGCTCTGAAGTCCGATGACGATCTGGGTGCGCTGAAGCGCGCTCTTGCGCTGAGTGAGACCGTTTTCGAAGCCGTACTCGGCATCGTGAAGGAAGGGATGACGGAGTTGGATCTGGCCGCCGAAATCGACTATCGTCAGAAGATGGCGGGCGCGAGTCGGTCCTCCTTCGAAACCATCGTGGCATCCGGTCCCAACAGTGCCTTGCCGCACGCCCGACCCGGGACGACGCGACTCGCGCCCCACACGCCCGTCCTGGTGGACTTTGGATGCGTCCTGGACGGATGGTGCAGCGACATGACCCGGATGTTCTGCCTGGGAGAGCCGCCCGCCGACTTCCTTTCGGCCTATACGATCGTGGATCAGGCGCGTGCGTCCGCCGTCATCCAGGCCCGTGCCGGCATGACCTCCCGTGAATTGGATGCGGTGGCTCGGGATGTCATTGCGCACGCCGGAATGGACGATGCGTTCTCGCACTCCCTCGGACACGGACTCGGTACGGAAGTCCACGAATGGCCACCGGTCTCTTTCCGCTCGGAGACCGTACTGCCTGCTGGCAGTGTCGTTACTGTCGAACCCGGCGTGTATTTTCCCGGACGGTATGGTATCCGGATAGAAGACACCGTACGACTGGGCCCGGGACCCGCTGAACGCCTGAATCGACTGTCCACCGAACTCTTCATCGTGTAGCTCATGTCCGACGCCAAGCGCATGTCCGATTCTTTCGTGCCGTTCAGTCACCCTCTCGGCGACCTGGATAACAGTGAGCGATCCCGACGTGCGTCAGCTTTCCATACGTTGATGGCTGGGCGCCGGACGGTGCGTGAATTTGCGTCCACGCCGGTGCCCGAGGACATCATTGCAACCTGTATTCGTGCCGCCGGAACCGCACCGTCCGGCGCCCACAAGCAACCGTGGCATTTTGCAGCCATTTCCAGTCCGGCGCTGAAGTCGGAAATCAGACAAGCAGCCGAGGAAGAGGAAGCATCCTTTTACGATCACCGTGCACCAGACGAATGGCTCAAGGCACTCCAACCGTTTGGCACGAACGCGGACAAACCGTTCCTGGAAATCGCACCTTGGCTGATTGCCATTTTCGCCAGACCTTTCGATGTACTGCCGGACGGGACGCGGTCAAAGAACTACTACGTCCAGGAGTCCGTCGGTATTGCCACCGGTCTGTTGATTGCAGCCTTGCACAACGCCGGTCTGTCCACGCTGACCCACACGCCCAGTCCCATGGGCTTCCTGAACGATCTGTTGGGACGGCCATCGCACGAACGGGCCACCATCCTGCTCGTCGTGGGCCATGCCGCAGACCATGCCCGGGTGCCGATGCTGGATCGCAACCCGCTTGATCAGATCGCCTCCTTCCATGGCACATGATCGTCCATTGCGGGTCCTGGTGCTGGCCTACTATTTTCCTCCCATGGGGTTGAGCGGTGTCCAGAGAATTGCGAAGCTCGTCAAATATTTGCCTGAAAATGGCGTGGACGTCACCGTTCTTACCGTACATCCGGGGGCCTATTTCGCATTCGATGAGACGCTGGAAGCAGAGGTGAATGCTTCGGGAGCGACGATCGTGCGAACCCGGTCATTGGATCCGACCCAATGGATGGGTGGCCGGCGGACCGTCGGGCTGCCAGCGGAGTCCCGTCGCAGCAGGCTGAGCAGAGCCGCAGAGTGGATATTCCAACCGGACAACAAGATCGGTTGGTATCCGTTTGCCGTTAAAGAGGGGAGGAGGATACTGGACCGGACGCCTCATGATCTGATTTATGCGACCGCTCCGCCCTACACGTCGCTGCTCGTCGGGGCTCACCTCGCTCGTGCCTGTTCTCTGCCGTTGGTCCTGGATTTCAGGGATGACTGGGTTGGCAATCCGCGACACACGTACCCGACGGAGTGGCATAAGCAATTCGCCGTCCGGATGGAGGGTCGCGTGTTGGAGCAGGCAGAACGCATCCATGTCGTAAACCGCCTGATTGGCGACCAACTGGCGACGCGGCATCCTGGTGCTTCCGATCGCATATTTGTAGTGCCACAAGGGTTTGACCCCGATGACTTCGCGTCGGACGTGCATGCACAGTCCTCTGTCGAAACGCGCGATGATCATCTTCCGGATGCAACATGCACGTTCCTGTACTCGGGAATATTCTACGATGTCCAGCGCCCCGACGTCTTCCTGCGTGCATTCGCCGCCGCATGCGCGGCGTCCCCTGCGTTCCGTCGCGACGCCCGCGCCCGTTTCGCGGGGCTCGTGCCACCCCACATGGACCGCCTGGTCGGTGAATTGGGCATCGCCCCGCAGGTCGAGGTGTTGGGCTACCTGGACCACGACGCAGTGGTCAGGAACCAATTGGATGCCGATGTCCTGTGGATGACGATCGGTCGTCGTGTGGGCAGCGAAGGCATCTCCACCGGCAAGCTGTATGAGTATCTGGGGGCAGGAAAACCCATCCTGGGGTTGGTTCCGGAGGGTGTCGCGAGAGAGACGCTGGAAGCGAGTGGTATCGGGTACGTATGCGATCCGGATTCCGTTGAGGAGGTGGCTGCCATGCTGTTGCGGCTCTTCGGGTTATGGCAGGAACACCGTCTTCCCGGTCCGGCTCCCGCAACGTTTCTGGAAACCTACAATCGATGCGAGCAAGCCCGGCAAATGGCCCATATATTCCAGTCGTTGGTTCCTTTCACCTGATTTCACGCCTGTGCCGACCCCGAATCGCCTGGATTTGACCATACACAGCAATTTCGACGACCTCGAGCGGGTGGTTGATGAGACGGAGTCGTTCTTTTCGGCGCTTTCAGACGACGGGGACTTCGTGTACACCGCGGTACTGTTGGCGAGCGAAGCTGCCACAAACTCCATAGAGCACGGCAACAAGCTCGACCCGGCGCGGATGGTCCGGATTTCCTATGAGGTCCATGGACCCTCGGTTGAGATGCACTTCGAGGATGAAGGCTCCGGATTCAATCGTGCCGATATTCCCGATCCGCTTTCAGACGAAAACATACTTGACGACGGCGGAAGAGGCATTTTCCTGATCGAGCGACTGGCTGATGCCGTCCGATATGAGAATGGAGGCCGACGTGTCGTCATCGTTCTGACCAGAAAGTAGGCGTGCCCGGGAAAGGAGCTGCAGCGTCCAACAGGGCCATCGTCCTCTCTGGACTGTACAGTGTCGCCGCCATGGCGCTGGTTGTCGGTGCGACACGCAAAGAGTGGTTCCTGATATTCGTGGCGTCTGCCCTTGCCATGCTGTTCATCCAGATTTGGATGTGGCAAACCGATGCGCTGGATTGGAAGGGGATAGCCCTGCTGGCGATTCTGGTGCGTCTGGTGGCCCTTCCGGTTCCACCGGTGCTTTCGGATGATGCTTATCGGTACATCTGGGATGGAATGGTGAACCTTGAGGGCATGAATCCTTTCCTGTTGGTGCCCAGTGATCCTTCGCTGCGCTTCCTGCACGATGCCGCGGTCTATCCACTCATCAACCGACCCGATGTCCACTCTGTCTATCCACCGGTCTCCCAAGCCCTTTTCACGGCGGCAGCGGCCATAGGGGGAGAGTCATGGACCCGCGCATTTCTCGCGCTGAAGTCCATTGCGGTCCTGCTTGAGATGTTTGGACTGTACCTGTTGTCCCGCATAGCCAGGGAGCGTTCCGTCATGTTGCTTGCATTGAGTCCGGTTCTGCTGGTGGCTGGAGCTGTACAGGGCCATACCGACATTCTTCTCGTCGCACTGTTCGGCGGAGCGTTGTGGGCCTGGCAGCGGAATTACCGCGTGACCACCATCGGTATCCTGACGCTGGCCGGCTGGGTGAAGTTGTGGCCCTTGTTGTTCGTGGTCACATTCCTTATCCATCTCTCGAAGGAAGATCCGAAAGTGGCTTTCCGTGGCGCGGTGTTGACGGTCGCGATGACCGTGTTGTTGTGGATGCCTTTCATGCACAGAGCGGTTCCGGGACATATCCTTGAATCGCTGGACCTTTATGTGCGGTGGTTTGAGTTCAATGCCGGCCCGTACTACATCGTTAAGGAGTGGTACTGGTGGACCACCGGGATGGATTGGTCCAAGCAGATTGGTCCTGCATTCCGCCTGCTGTTCCTGATCGGTACGGCGTTCATCTGGTTGCTGCAGTTGGTCCAGGCTCGTCGCTTGGCGTTCGTGGTTTCCGCGCCGGATAATCAGCCGTGGTTCCTGTGCTGGGTCATAACCTGTGCGTACTTCCTTCTCTCGACGACCATCCATCCCTGGTACATCGTAGGATTGGTGGTCCTGGGTATGGTCCTGTTCGAGGACCGGATTCCCTGGCACATCCTGGTATTCAGTGTCCTGTCGTTCGGAACGTACCTGTTGTATGTGGGCGGGCCGTACTGGTGGACCGTTGCACTTTCCTGGACCGGAGCCGCTGCTGTATGGATGTGGCTGCAGGCCACCGGCCGCCGGACAGGTTGGATGGACACCATCCTGCGTTGGCGGGCATGGGGCAAGATGCTGTTGATGCGTCCCTGGGTGTTTCCAGATTTCGCCGTGGCAGGGGAGAGGATCCTCGATCTCGGTGGCGCTGAAGGATACGTTGCCGATGCTGTACTGGACCGATTTCCGGGCTGGGACAGGGCTGCTGTTGTTGATATCCGACCCGCCGGTCGGACGTCGAATGAACACCACGTGTACGATGGAATCGTACTCCCCATGGATGACGAATCCTATGGCTTAGTAATATTGTCGTACGTTTTGCACCATTCCAGCCATCCAGAGCGTGTTCTGTCCGAAGCCCTTCGCGTTTGTGCAGGTCGTGTCGTCATTCTCGAGTCGGTTTACCGCTCTTCATATTCCCTGCGGTGGCTTCGCTTTGCGGACCACCTTGCGAATGCGGTCCGATCCAGGGGGGAAATGAGCCGGCATGCGGATAGCCTCAATCATCGTCGGGAGGACGAATGGGTCGACGCGGCCCGTGAGCTCGGGGGCGTGGTTGTCGGAAGGCGAACAGTCGTGCGACCCGGGCACGTAACCGCAGTCCTCGTCATCGCGAAGAAGCGATGATGTCCAGGCGCTCGTCCATGGAGAGCGCATCGGTATCGATCCAGATGGCTCCATCCAACTTGCGGAACCAGGTCAACTGTCGCTTTGCGTATCGTCGGGAATTCCGCTTTACCCGTTCGACGGCCGAGGCGAGAGTACATTCACCCCGGACATATGGCAACAGTTCCTGGTAACCGATGGTTCGGAGCGGAGCGTCCATCTCGTTGTAGCCCAATGCGTGGAGCCGCTCCACCTCATCAATCAGGCCATCCGACAACATGCGATCGACGCGTTCGTTGATGGCGCTGTACAGCCCCGTGCGATCCCTGTGCAGCACAAAGACCTGGTACTGGAATGCGGGTTCTTCATGCTCGTGGAAGAAAGACGAGAGCGGTCGTCCGGTAGCCGTCCAGACTTCCAATCCCCGGACAATTCGCTGGGTTTTGGTCGCGTCGAGCGTGGCTGCGTACGCAGGATCCACATCGGATAGTTCTACATAAAGCGTTGCCGCCCCTTCATTTACCAGTCGTGAATTGAGGTGACTTCTGATATCAGGCGGCACCTTGGGCGTTCGACCAATGCCGTTCACGAGGGCCGACAGGTACAGGGTCGATCCACCTACGACCACAGGAAGGCGCCCGGCATAAAGGATGGATCGGATGAGCGTTTCCGCATGATTCTTGAACGCCCCAGCGGACCAGGTTTCATCCAGGGACATTCCACCGGTGAAGTGGTGAACAATCCCGTCCATCTCGGAGGCCGTCGGCTTGGCTGTTCCGATTGCCAGATCGTCGTAAACCTGACGACTGTCACATGAAATGACTTCGCCGGGGCCATCTTGGAGAGTCGCACTGCGATGCGCGAGCTTGACCGCCGTCTCGGTTTTGCCCACGGCGGTCGGTCCCGTAATGACTGGTATGCGTTCAGACATCCAGGTACGTGCCGGACGAATCATCCGGGCGGGCATGTGAATACTTGCTGGTAGTAGTCAGGGATTTGTGCCCCAGGGTTTCTTTCACGAGATGCGTCGGCGCACCCCGGTCCATGGCATGGGAAGCGTGGGCGTGCCGTAGCCAATGAGGAGACACGTCTTTATCGATTCCTGCGGCCTTTGTGGCCGACTTCACAATACGCCACATCTGTTGACGGCTCAGGTTGCCGCCATGGGACGACCGGAATACCGGGTCCGGCGATCGTCCGAATCCGTCCGCAAGTTCGCGTTGACGCAATTCCATCAAATCCTTCCAGACAGAAGCTGTAACCAGGACATTCCGTGCTTTTTCGCCTTTCCCGACAACGGTAATCTGACCGGCCGTTCCTGATGAAGCTCTTCGCTCCGTTACATGCTTCCAGCACAACATGACCAACTCCGATACGCGCGCACCCGAAACATAGAAGAGACGCAACAGCAGTCGATTCCTGGAGGTATCTGCCTGATCGAGTATCAAGTGGAGTTCATCTTCCGAAAGGATACGCTGGGCAAGCATATCCGGTATCTTGGGCAAGGAGACGGCTGCACCCACGTTGAACTCCGTGAATCCGATCTTGTGCGCAAAACTGAGCAGACTCTTGATGGAAGCCAGCTTTCGGGCGCGTGTTGATACGGCCTTGCCGGAACGGTGCAGTTGCTCATCCCAACCCCACAGGTGTTCCAGCTTGATGGCTGCAAGGGATATGTCGGCAAAATCAAAGAATTGCCGGATGTCGCGCACGTAGGCGTCACGGGAGTTCTCGCTCTTGCCGCGCAGCCACAATTGGATGACGTGATCGTCCGTACGAGCGGATGAAAGAGTGCCCGCGTCACCGCGGACAAGCTCAGGAAGAATCGAATCGGAAGCCATTCCAAGCGTGTTTTTCATTCATGTGTAACATAAGGTTAATTATGTAACGTTACAAGTGCCCGGGACTTTTGACCGGATCCGCGCGTAGGAATGACTCATTCCAGCGGCAGTCTCCTCAACATCCTAGACACTTCGGCATCCATCGGTATGCGCCTGTTCCTTCTGTTCGTCGTCGTTCCGGCAATCGAGCTCATGCTTCTTATTGAGATCGGCCAGATCATAGGAACTCTTCCAACCTTCGGATTGATTGTGGTAACGGGTCTGGCTGGCTCGGCGTTGGCGCGTACTCAGGGACTTTCTGTTTGGAAAAAATTCCAGGCGCGGCTCTCGGAGGGCCGCATGCCCGGAGCTGAGCTCATTGACGGGCTCATCATCCTGGTCTCCGGTGCGCTCCTGCTTACACCAGGTGTATTGACAGACATTTTGGGGTTGGCTGGTCTGATTCCCTTTACGCGTCGCATGCTCCGCAAACCCTTGTCAGCGTATGTCAGACAACACTTTACGTTGAACACACGCTCCGGATTTACGGGTTCAGGAGAACATCAGATGACCGACGCCGAATGGTCTGTAGAAGATGACTGATATCTCCTTTCCACTTCAGGAATCAATTGACGCGCTGGAAGAGCAATTCGCAACGATGTATGCGCTTGTGCCTCAGTTGGTTGTGAGGGACACAGACACTTCGGGATGGTCTGTCAGTCAGCATTTGGAGCATATATGCATTGTTGCTGGCGGATTCGCTGTGGTACTCCTGACCGGTCGCGGACCGCGCCTGGAGCCAACGCATCCCGAATATCGGCCTGAGGTCCTGAATGAAGGGCGCATTCCTCGCGGAAAAGTCAAAGCCCCTCCGGTTGCTCAGCCGACAGGCATCGAAGATCCGGATGCGTTGACTGCGCTGCTGAAGAAAACGCACGGCAGGCTGAAAAACGCCATGTCGCAGCCACCGGACCGATCAGCGGATCATCCACTGTTGGGCACATTCTCCCGGGACGAAGTCTTCCGGTTCCTGGTGGTTCACAACGCGCATCATCTTGCCATCATCGACGATATTCTAGGATCGTAGGTTGTCGACAACGTGCGTACGCGCAGCCCGGATGGTTTGCGTAGCAACGGTTGCGACTGCCAACAGGGCGATAAGCAAAACAGACCATACCACGGTCCCAATGCCCGGTTCAATCCCATTACTCAGATTTGAGAGCCACAAGGCATTCAACAGCCAGGCTACCGGCGTCCCTATTGCAACGCCAAAAAGCATCATGACGATTGTCTCACGCGAGAGCAGCAGGGCAACCTGTTCGTGTGATGCGCCGAGCGCCTGGCGGATTCCAACTTCCCGTGTTCGGTGACGCGCGGTATACATGGCCATACCGAACAGGCCCAAGCAGGATATCAACACGGAGAAAAAGGCAAAGACACCGACGATGGACAACAGGTCAGCGAACAGGAGGACAATGAAATTGTTTTTCAGCTCATCATCCAATACCTGCAAAATCGGTGCGTGAACGGTCGGCAATTGTGACCACTCCCTCGTGATACCAGAGATGGCGTCCTGGACGCCCCCGGGAACGGTTGTCACGACGGCATACCGGAATTCAGACGGTCGGTAGCGCACGGAAATGGGATCACCAGAGCGCATTGGATCGGCCGATATGAAATCGGCAATTACGCCAATGACCGTGGCAGGAGACCCATCGACTGTCAGAACAGCGTCCACGGCGTCAACGGGTGATGTAAATCCGAGTTTTCTGACGGCCGACGCACCCAGGATTACCGCATCGGTCGAATCCGTGGTACGCGCTGGATCGAAATTCCGTCCGGCCAACAGGTCAAGACCCATGACGTCCAGCCATGCTTCATCGACCGAGAAATGGTGGGAATTGACCGAATCGGCCAGGCTGGGACGATAGAGCCATGCACCGTTCGTTGATCCCAGCCCCGGGACCTTGTCGCTTCCGGCAATGCGGACGATCGACGGGTTGGATGCCACTGCGTTCTTCAGCCGATCGAACGGCACATCCTGTAGCGCGATGTTGACAACGTGCTCCCGGTTGAATCCATAGTCGGTGTTAGCCATATGCCGGAACTGACCGAGCATCATGAATGACGTCACCACGAAGACAATGGAAAATGCGAACTGGGATGTCGTCACGACCTTCCGGAACCGACCCCGATCAGGTGCATGCCCGGAGCCCGTGCCGGCGAGAACGGTTGTCGTATTGACTCGTGTAAACCGGCGCGCCGGGTACACCCCCGCCAGGATACCGACCGCCAACGTGAAGGCAATGGCCAGGCCGTACACCCACATATCCTTGCCCAGGTCGATCAGGATCTGGTTCTCTGAAAAAGAAATGAGCGAGAGACTGTTGAAGGCTGGAAGCAACCACATCAGAATGCCGGCTGCAATCAGGAGCGCCAAGAGCGCAATCAGGACGGCTTCTACAATGAACTGAAAGAAAATGGACGACGTTCCAGCTCCCATCGTCCGACGGATGCCAATTTCCTTGAACCGGGTCGTTCCTCTGGCAACGGTCAGCGTGACATAGTTGAAACCGGCAATCAGCATGATGACGAGCCCGAATCCACCCAGGAAAAACGCAGCAATTCGGGGCATGACCGCACCGAGCTGGTTGGCCATGAGCATGCCCAGGTTGATGTCCGTGAGTGGCTGCAACACGAACGCATCGTATCGGTGCTCGCCGGATGGATCTGTGTAGGCCGATGTCCGGAGTCGTTCCAGCGATTGCTGCAGGCGGTCGACGGTGTCATCCTGAATCACCACGTATGTATACGAGCGTGACATCGACGTCCGCCAGTCGGCCAACTGTTGGGTAAACACTGGATTCTCGGTCAACGTCGTGAGCGAAGCCAATGCATCGAAACGGAAGTGGCTGTGTGGATTCGCTTCAATGAGTCCGGTTACCGTGAACGTCCTCCCTCCCGGCTCAATGAGCACCTGTCCCACCGGCTCGGTGGTACGTCCAAAAAGGCGAATGGCGGATTCCGGGGTGAGCAAGAGGGATCCCGGCGCGGACAGGGCGGATTCCGGGTCGCCATCCAGCATCCGGAAATCGAATGTCTTCAGGAAATCCGGACCTACATAAAGTCCCGGCGTCCGAATGGCGTTGTCATCAACAATGAACTCGCCGGAGAAGCCATCACGAACGTGGACGGCACTCTCCACGCCAATTCCCTCGGCCAACAGTTGTTCGGCCAGGGTGGACGGAGACGTGGCATACATCTCAGACTCCACATTGGACGGGGACTTGTAGTCCGAGACAATCCGGTAGGTCTGGTCTGCCTTCTCATGGAATGTGTCATACCGCCATTGGTCTGCAATGAAGAGCAGAACCAGCAGACAGAGTGCCATGCTGACACCCAATCCGAAGATATTGATGGCCGAGAACGTTGCGTTCCGGGAGACGACCCGAAACCCTGTTTTGAGATGGTGTGACCACATCATGGCATGCCACAGAACGTATTGTTGAAACAGAAACGGGAAAGAATGCAGGATGATGGCCCATAGGTGGAATCGGGCCTTGGTGGGTCCGTGTGTACATTCGTACCACACGTACTCCTCGGAAAGGTCTCCGACGAGGTGGTGCAGGTCCTTCGGCAAAAGGAAGCCGAGTACACGAAGGGATATGGGCTCCCGACGGCTCAATTCGACGGTACCGGAGTCAGGCCAGACCACGCTGCCTCGGTCAGTGCACGGACGGCGGATAGTGCACGTACACCTTTGTCGGACAATCGGTAACACCGTTTGGAGCGACCACCCCGTTCATCAGTCGGGTCGCTGTCCCAGTACTCCAAGTAGCCGCGCCGTGCCAGTCGCTTCAAGGGACTGTAGACGGCACCGATCGACCACTCGGTGTCTGTGAGATCACCCAGGAGTGCGCGGATGGTGAGACCGTAGGCGTCACCTTGCAAGCGCCAGACGACCAACAGGATGAGTTCTTCCGTTCGGGACAGGTAATCCATGGCATTTGTTTGGTTATGCCGAACAAATACGCAGGATCGCTGCCATGGTTACGCCAAGGCGAAATATCGCGGTCCTTTGATACGTAAAAAGCTCCTTCAGATACACTGAAGGAGCTTTTCGTAGGTCCGCGGGGACTCGAACCCCGAACCCGCTGATTAAGAGTCAGCTGCTCTGCCAGTTGAGCTACGGACCTGGGTTGGCGCTTGTCAACGCCACTCCCGGCGCCGGGTTCGGCGAAAATGTGAGGCCTGCGTGAAAAGATTCGTCACGCTACACGTCCAGCTCCTGGACTTCGCCGGCACCGTTCATGATGAAATCAAAACGGGCAGATGCATCTTTCCCCATAAGGTCTGAAATGGTCTGCTCCGTACGCATGCGTTCAGCATCGGGTATGGCCACCTGCAACAACCGCCGCCTGTCAGGGTCGAGCGTGGTCTCGTGCAGGGTTGCCGGCATCATCTCGCCAAGACCCTTGAAACGCTGGAGCTCGATCTTGGCATTCTTGTTTTTCTTGCGGATGAGTTTCTCAATGCGTTCCCGGTCAAGATCATCCAGGGCCCACCAGGTCTGTTTTGCGGCGTCCATGCGATACAGGGGTGGCTGGGCGATGTAGACGTACCCCTCCTCTATCAGCGGCTTCATGTACCGGTACAGGAAGGTCAACAGCAACGTCGTGATGTGATGACCATCGGAATCGGCATCCATGAGCAGGATGATCTTGTGATAGCGGAGCTTCGCGACGTCCAGCTGATCGCCCAGTCCACATCCCAGAGCCTGGACCACATTCGACAATTCCTTGTTCTCCATGACCTTGCTGAGCGTGGCCTGTTCGGCATTCAGCACCTTCCCACGAAGCGGCAGAATGGCCTGCGTGTTCCGGTTGCGCCCCTGCTTGGCCGATCCACCCGCCGAGTCGCCCTCAACAATGAACAATTCGCTCTCTGCCGGATCGGTACTCGAACAATCAGCCAACTTGCCGGGCAGGTTCAACCGGTGTGATACGCTGGACTTGCGCCGGACGCTGGAAGCGGCCGCCCGGCTTGCGTGCCGGGCCTTTGCCGCCTGCACAATACGGGTGGCAATGGCGTCTCCCGTCGTGGGATGCTGGTTCAGGAATTGCTCCAACTCCAGGCGAACCGCACCGGCAACAATGGACTTGATTTCCGGATTGTTCAGTTTTTCCTTCGTCTGGCCCTGGAACTGGGGATCGACCATGAACAGGTTCACCACGCCCACGATTCCCTCCCGGATATCATCCGCGGAAATCTCAAGTTTTTTCGGCATGAGGTCGTGCGTGTCCATGTAGGCGCGTACTGCCGAGCGTACGGCATCCCGGAAGCCCTGCTCATGGGTCCCCCCATCCCGGGTCGGAATGCCATTCACGAACGAACGAACCAGTTCCCGCGGCGACTCTGTCCACTGCAAGGCCAGCTCCACGCGGGCGCCATCCGTCATGTCTGCCTGCCGGATGACGAACGATTCCGGATGAACCGGGCGGGCGCCCGCCTCTTCCAGCAAATGCTGCTGGTATTCGGATATACCCCCTTCGTGGTGGAATTCCTTCTTGGTACCGGTAACCTCGTTCCGGAAGGCAATCCTGAGCGCTCCATTCAGGTAGGTTTTGATTTCGAGGTTTTCCTCGATCAGTTCGGCGTCGAACTCGACGGTCTCGAAGATCTCCGGATCTGGCCGGAAATAGGTGGTCGTTCCCGATCCCCGCGAATTGGAGGCCGTTTTCAGCAGTTTCGAAACCGGAACACCGCGCTCGTAGCGCTGCTCCCATGTCCCCCCGTCCCGCTTGATGGTAATCAGCAGCTCTTCCGAAAGGGCATTCACCACGGACGCACCGACCCCGTGCAAGCCACCGGACGTGATATAGTTGCTGGAGTCGAATTTGCCTCCGGAATGCAGGGTGGTCAGAATAAGCTGGACCGTAGGAATCTTCTTGGTCGGGTGGATATCCACGGGGATGCCCCGACCGTTGTCCGACACGGTAATGGAACGACCATCCCGGTGGAGTACGACGTCAATGTGGGAGGCATACCCGTTCGTGGCTTCATCCACCGAGTTGTCGACGACTTCCCAAAGCAGATGATGCAAGCCGGGCTTTCCGGTGCCCCCGATATACATGCCCGGTCGCTTCCGGACGGGTTCGAGCCCCTCCAGCACCTGGATGTTTTCTCCCGTGTACAAATTGCTCATTCTGAACGGATTTCTACGGTTTCATAGACCACACGGGCAACGCCACCCCGCTTGATGATCAGTTTGCCCTTGTTGGCACGGTTGGCCACGTCAAACTTGGTCGTGCGGACAATCTCCGTCCGTCCGCGACTGGTTTCCAGCTCGAGACCCTGGCGGGCCGCATCGGACAGCGTCCAGCCTGCCACCTGATCCTTCGCTTCCAGGCGGATGGCCCGTACCCCTTTGGCCGCACTCTTCATGATCGGCACCTGATTCACGGGGAAAATCAGGCAATAGCCACCCCGCGAGGCCAAACACACATTTTCCCCGCCACCGGCGATTTCAGCCCGGATGACTTCGGCACCCTTCTGCAAGCGCATGAACATCCGCCCGGCAACCGTCGACGGATCGGAAAAATTCTCCAGGGGCAACCGCAATATCTGGCCATCCGTCGACACGCCCACGATGGTCAACGGCTCTTCGACCGGTTCGCCGTTCTCACCGAACAATTCAGGGGCATCCTCGGCTCGCGGTGCAGGTTTCGGCAATGACCGTCGGTCCGTGCACACCACACCGACAATGTGTTCCCTGTCCGAGAAATCGAACAACTTCTGGACAGGCGCTCCGTGACCCGTCGTGCTCAACAGGGCTTCCACCCGGCACGTGTAGGCCTTCCCGAAGTTCGTCACGAAAATGACCGCCTCCCGGGTCGTGGACGGGTAAATCCAATTGACGGAGTCCCCGTCACGAACGCGGATGCTTTCCACATCTCCGTAGGAACGCTGCCGTTTTACCCAACCGTCCGCGGTCACAATGACGAAGACGTCTTCCTCCACGATATAGTCCTCGGCAGAGTATTCGATGGCCTCATCTGGACCCGCGATGGGTGTCCTGCGCGGATCGGCAAATTTCTCCTTCAGATCCCGCAGTTCGGTTCGGATGATGCTCCATCGCGCAGGTTCATCGGCAAGCAATGCCCGGATTTCCGCGGCCTTCGCCTCCTTTTCCTCCAGTTCCGTCCGGATGGCATCGATTTCCAGCTTGGAAAGCTTGTACAGCTTCGTTTCCAGGATGGCATCAGCCTGGATGTCATCCAGGCCAAAACGATGCATGAGGCGCTGGGCGGCATCCGCCTTGTTGTCCGATGAACGGATTATCCGGATGGCTTCGTCCAGGGCGCTGAAGATTTTCTCGAACCCGCGCAGGATGTGGATCCGTTTTTCCAGCTGAGCGAGGTCATACTCCAGCCTCCGGACCACCACCTGCATCCGGAAATCAAGGAAATGCCGGAGAATCGTGACCAGGTCCACACGTGCCGGAGCGCACACTTCGGGATTGTCTGTCGGGATGAGGCACGTCAGGTTGACGTGGAATTTGGTCTGAAGCGACGTGTGTTTCAGGAGATATGCCATGGCTACGTCCTGATCGGCACCGCGTTTGATTTCCAGCACAATGCGCACGTCGTCCGTCGATTCGTCGCGCACATCCACCAATTGGGGGATTTTTCCCTTCAGGATGTGGTCCGCTATCTGCTCGATGAGGGCACTCTTGGTGAGTCCGTACGGAATACTCGTGATGATGACGCGCGATTTGCCCTCCATCTCATATTCCCCCCGCAACTCGATGGCCCCTTCCCCCTGCTCATAGATCTGCCGGATGGAATCAGGGGTATTCAGGATCCGGCCGCCCGTCGGAAAATCGGGGCCTTTGATGTGGTTCTCGACGAGGGTCGATACGCGCGCATTCGGGGATGCAATCAGGTAGATGCAGGCGTCCACCAATTCCGCCAGGTTGTGCGGTGGAATGTTCGTGGCCATACCCACTGCAATGCCCGATGCGCCATTCAGCAGCAGGTTCGGGACACTGGTGGGCAGCACGACGGGCTCGAACAGCGTTCCGTCGAAGGTCGGCCGGTACGCAACCGTATCCTTACGCAGTTCCTGCAGCAGCTCCATGGCCAGCGGTTGCAGCTTGGCCTCGGTGTAGCGCATGGCCGCCGGCGAATCCCCATCCAGGGACCCGAAATTCCCGTGACCATCCACGAGCGGCGCACGAAGTGAAAACGATTGCGCCATCCGGACCATGGCGTCGTAGATGGCGGAATCACCGTGTGGGTGGTACTTGCCCATGACCTCCCCCACCACCGTTGCGCTCTTCCTGAATCGCCCGTCGGGGTAAAGGTGCAGGTTGTTGAACATCGCGTACAGGATGCGACGCTGGACCGGCTTCAGACCATCCCGGATATCGGGCAAGGCCCGGCTGGTAATAACGGACAACGCATAGTTCAGATACCTGGAACGCGTTGTTTCATGCAATGGGATGACATCTACAACAGGCATGATCGGAGCACAATAACGGGCGTTTGGGGACGGAAGGAATGTACGAAAAAATCCGGCACGTCCGGACGTCAGTCCGCGAAGTGGAGCGTGAAATAGTCTCCGCGGTCACTCGTGTGATGCGCCAGGACACCCGCCCGCGTCAGCGTCACCAGAAGTTCACCCGCCGTGGATCGATCCGTATTGGAGACATTGGCCCACGTTGCCACGGTAATGCTCCCGTACTGCTCCAGATAGCGCAAGAGGATCATTTCCTGTTCGCCCATCTCGAAATGGACGCCCTCATTGGATGTCTCTGACCGGAGCAGGGAAACCGTTTCAGGGCTCGCCTCGACGCTCATTTCATCCACACGGATATAGGCCGTTTGCGATCCGCCCCCATCAGGCAACAGGAAATGCGGCTTGATTCCGCTGCGCGGCACGGTCACGACGAGGACGTCCCGCTTGTTCGTGACCGGTACCCGATAACTCCGCCACCGGACGGGCGGACGACAATGGGAGGAGACGGCCTGGCGCAACGAAAACTCCTCTTCTTCCGCATCCTTTACACCCACGACCGAGCCATCATCGTTCACTCCGATCAATACGGTACCTCCGCCGGTGTTCGCGAAGGCAATCATTTCCTTGGCAATCCGCTCGTGTGTCGGAACGCGTCGCTTGAATTCGATGTGCTGCCCCTCTCCCCTGGCCACGATCCGTTTGACATCTTCAAGGGTCATGGCTCTTCACACGCCAACCAATCCTCGTTTTTGGCCGAACGCATCATCAGGTCCTGGACCGCTTCCAGCGGCGGCTTCCCACGAAACAGGATACAATAGACGGCTTCCGTGATGGGCATTTCAACCCCCAGCTTCTTGGCCAGGTCATGGACAGACGCCGTTGTACGGACTCCTTCTGCCACCATGGTCATTTCGGCCTCCGCCTCTTCCAGCGACATGCCCCGGCCAATCTTTTCGCCCAGATTCCGGTTACGGCTCAATCCGCTCATGCAGGTGACAATCAGGTCTCCGATCCCGGCCAGACCCGCAAACGTGCGGGGATTCGCCCCCATGGCCACGCCAAGGCGCCGGATTTCGGCAATCCCCCGTGTGATGAGCGCCGCTTTGGCATTGTCGCCGTACCCCACCCCGTCGGAGATACCCGCACCGAGGGCGAGGATGTTCTTGACCGAGCCGGCAATCTCAACGCCCCGCACGTCATCATTCACATACACCCGCAAGGTCGGAGACATGAATACTTTCTGGATGTATTCCGAGACGCTGCGGTCGTAGGCCGCCGAAACGACGGCCGTCGGAACCCGTCGTGCAATTTCTTCCGCGTGACTGGGTCCGTACAGCACAGCCAACCGGGACAAGGGCACACGCGGCAGTGTGTCACGAAGTACACACGTCGTGGTCAATAACGTCCCGTTCTCGATTCCCTTGGCGACCGAAACGATGACCAGTCCGGCATGCGACATCGGTTCCAGTTGCTCGGCAACCGATCGCACGGCTTGGGAGGGTGTGGCAATCAGCCACAGATCCGCACCCTCCACGCTGGCTGCCAAATCGGAAGAAATCGAGATCGAATCAGGGAGTGTGGCATCGGGTAGGTAGTCCGGGTTGCGGCGGGTTTCCCGCATGGCCCGGGCTGACTCTTCCCGTCTGGCCCAAAGGCGAACGTCCTGACCGGACTCGGCCAGTGATATGGCGAGTGCCGTGCCGAAACTGCCACTTCCAATGACGGCGACGTGCGCCATGCTGCTGAGGTTTGGTGTTCGTGTTCAGATGAAGGAGTCGAGGACCGGCTCAGACTTCTCCGCGCCCATGCATGCCCCGACCGGGTCGGAAAGTACGAAGTCTGTTCTCCGTTCCGCTCATGAGGCGCTGGATATTGGTCCGATGGGCGATGAATAAACCGGCCGCCAGGAACAGCGCAAAGACAAATATGGATGCGTCGAGTACCGTCGACCCCAACACATACTTGCTGATCCCGATGGCCAGCGGGTACGTGACCACCGCGGACAGGGAAGCCACCGAGACGTACCGGGTAAGTACCAGGACGAGGACGAATACGGAAAGGGTCAAGGCCATGGTGGCGGGGGTCAGTGCTATCAGCATTCCGGCGGTGGTATTGACCCCCTTTCCCCCTTTGAAGCCCGCCCAGATGGGAAACATATGCCCGATTACGGCCGCGACACCCGCAATGAGGCTGACAACCGTGTTGGCATCCCAGAACCCGAGCCCTCCGGGGATGGGATCAATCCGCAAGCCCGAGATGACGCCAGCGGCGACAATGCCTTTGCCCAGATCGATGACGGTCGCGACCACACCGGATTTCCAACCGAGGACCCGGAAAGTGTTTGTCGCACCGGCGTTGCCGCTGCCATGATTCCGCACATCGATCCCGTGGAACAGCTTACCGACCAGGATACTGCCCGGAATGGATCCGATGAGATAACTCAGAACGATGATCACCGCAAGCGAGAGCATGCAGATTCAGGATTGGTGAAGGGAATCGAAGATTACGACAAATCTTCGATCATGTCACGCGCCCGATGGCCACAGGTTCTTCACCAAGGGCGCGAGCGGCGGCCATGAGGGCATCCGCATCGGTCGGCGAGGCGATGGCAATCAGACCGATACCCAGGTTCAGCGCCGATCGCATGTCATCCTCCGGAACCTGGCCGTGCTCCTGGATCAAACGGAACAACGCCGGTCGTTGCCACGCGGCGTAATCGACCTCCATGCCACATCCATCCGGAAGCACCCGGGCCGTATTTCCGGGAATGCCACCACCCGTGACATGAACCAGCCCCCGGACACCCCCGTGTCCAACCAGGGCCTGGATGAGGCCCAGATAGGAACGATGGACCGTCAGCAGGGCCTCCCCCACGCTGGCACCACCCAGTTCATCCGGCCGGTCGTGCAGGTCGAAGACGGAGAGGAGGACATGGCGAGCCAGCGAGTACCCATTCGTGTGCAATCCTGTGGAAGGGAAACCGATCAGGATATCGCCTTTCCGGATTCCACTGCCATCCACAATCCGATTCTTCTCCACGATACCGACAATCATTCCCGCCAGATCGTATTCGCCTTCCGTGTAGATGTCGGGCATTTCGGCCGTCTCGCCGCCGATGAGCGCACAACCGTTCTCCCGGCAGGCCGTGGCAAACCCTTCCACCACCGAAACCGCGGTGTCCGTGGACAGCTTCCCGGTTGAGAAGTAGTCCATGAAGTACAACGGGATGGCTCCACAGACCGCAATGTCGTTCACACAGTGGTTGACCAGGTCCTGGCCCACGGTGTCATGCACACCCATGCCGAAGGCCACCTTCAACTTCGTGCCGACCCCGTCCACGGAGGAAACCAGCACGGGATGATCGTAGGCCTTCCAATCCACGTCAAAAAAGGCTCCGAATGCTCCGATATCGGTCATCACACCTTTCGTGAAGGTGCTCCTGACGAGCGGCTTTATGCGCCGGACGGTTTCTTCACCGGCGGCAATGTCTACTCCGGCTTCCTTGTACGTGGCCATGAATGAACGATGGGTGATGGAGGATGCAGATGCGACAAGATAGGGATCCCGAATCAGCGTTTGAATGCGGTTTTGCCGAAAGCCGTCAGCCAGACGATGCGTGCGCGCCCGAATGGTCCGATGGATACCGGACCGGCCGTCCCCGCTTTGTTCAGTCGGCTGCTGGTCTCGATCATGGTATACCACCACGTTCTCAGCGCGCGATTATGGCGCTTGGCCAATTCCGGCGCTATTCCCGCACACTCGGACTGGAGTTGCTGGATGCGGATGAGTTCGCGCCACAATTCGTTCCCGCCCTTGAACGACCGGTCTCCATCGAGTACGCGCAGCATGCCGTCGTGGGCAAGGAGCATGGACGTAAAGGCCTCCTTCTGCCAGGATCGGGCATATGCGGGCACTTCCCTCTTTCTGTCGCGTGTCTCCAATACATCGTCCAGGGCACGCTCCAGCAGTTCCGTCGCCGACTCAGGCGCGATCATGATGGTCGGCATCCCATGCGCGGACCCAGGGGGGATCCACACGATCCAGAAAAGAAGCAACCCCGGCCTGGCACTCGCTGTCTCCCCGAGCTTCGGCGTTCACATGTGCCGCCGACTCCATGCGTTTCCGGAAGGCATCGGGAGGACCGTGGAGCAAGGATTTCGTACGAGCCACCGCATTCCGGCTGGTATTCCGGGCCAAATCGGCCGCTTGCTGGCGAACCAGGTCGTCCAGTTCCAGATCGGTGGTCACCCGGTGGATGAGTCCCATCCGCAATGCGGTCTTGGCATCAATCAGCCGGCCCGACAGGAACAGGTCCCGTCGATGGGCGCTTGAGATACGATCCTCGAGCAACACATTGACGAGCGCAGGAACGAATCCAATGCGCACTTCCGTAAAACCGAACTTAGCGCCGTCACTGGCGATGGCCAGATCAGACGCCGCCACCAGTCCTCCGCCACCGGCAATGGCATGCCCTTGAACGCGGGCCAGAATGATGTACGGGACGGTCCTCATGGTCACAAACAATTCGGCCAACAGCAACGAGTCGTTCAAGTTATCATCCAGCGAAGCGTCCTTGAGCTGTTGCAGCGCTTGGAGATCCGCTCCTGCAGAAAACACGTTTCCCGCGCCGGTCAGGATGACGACCCGCATGCGGGAATCGGTTGCCAGGTCATTCAGGTACCGAATCAGTTCCTTGACGAGGGCCGCATTCAGCGCGTTGCGCTTGTCCGGCCGGTTCAGCGTCAGCGTAGCAATACGGTGGTCGTTCGTGTGTTCAAGCAGCAGCATGATGCAAGCGGCGCCTCAGTTTTCGAACAGGAAATTACAACCGCGCAGTTCGGCATGGCTTGCCCGGCCCAGGATTTCGAACCCTGGATTGCCGGATGTGCCGTTTCTGCGCACCGCCCGATCTTCCGTCAATACGAACGAAAGCGAGTACATGTTTGCCAGATCCGTTACCGCGAGCAGACCTTCCTCGTCGATGGCACACGAACGTTCGGGGTCGAGGGGATCCCTGACGTCCCACCGCATCCACGGTGGCGAACGGAACAACCCGTCTTGTCCGGTCCAGCATTGCGAAAGCAATTCGCACATGCCATACTCCGAGCCGATACGGGACGCATCCACACTGAATCCTTCAGAAAGCCGGGCATGGAGCTCGGCGCGTGGCACATGCCGCCGATGCGTCTTCATCCCGCCGGTTTCCACGATGAGCGCCGAGGTGGGCAAATCGACCACTCCGGATTCTGCGATATCCAGCAAACCGAACGCCGCACCGAAAAGAACCAAGGGCACGCCCCCGGACCGACTGGCTCTGGCCGCTTGCTCCAGGATGTCCGGATTGCGGTCAAGGAATCCGGAGCCAGGCAGGGCAACGGTCCGCTGGAGGACGTGCATCATCCATACCAGCGATGAGTCCGGGGCGTAGGATGGAGCATGCGTCAGCAGCATTACGGGATCGGGGCCGAAAACCCTACGGAATCCCGCCACAATGCTTCTCTCGTAAACGGCCGCCCGTCGGACCAGATGGCGACTCTGGACCCCTCCCGTCCCTGAACTACGGAACACGACCTCGGCTTCCGCAGCTGGAAAGCAGGTCATGTCGGCACGCTTGAAGGCCTCGATGGGCACATGCCGACCACCGTTGAACCTTGCGTAGAACGGATTCCGAGCCTTTTGGAATGCATGGATCAACGCCTCCAGCCGGTCAAATTCCTGCGGCGAACGTATATCCGTGAATGCCTGCTCTACACGAAGGATGTCGTCCGTCATTCCACGGTTCGCAGGATGGGATACCAAGATCCCTCTTCAAGGAGTTCATCCATGACAGCCCAGTTGGCCAGACCATCGTCGGACCGCGGGTCCAACAGGTAGTGCGCCAGACGTCCCAATGGTTGCGCCGAAGGGATATAGAGGATCGCCGAGTCACCAATCACCGAGGGCGGGGCGGGCATCCAGGCGCCCTTCACCTCGACCTCGAAGACGCCCTGGAACGGTCTCTCAGCCCGGAGGAGCGAGTCGACGCGGAAGGATTCGGCCTGGATGCCCGCCCCCTCCCGGGTGGAATACACAATCCCGTGCAGGTCCAGCGACTTCCGGATCCGGTCCATGGTGCTGTTGTCGGTCACCGGCACCATCCAGGCGAGGGGAACACGACTGCGTTCCGTCGGCACGAACATGCCGTATTCCGGCATAGGTGTCGGTATCTCCACGTCCTCCCGCTCAAGGACCATGTCGCCGGTGTACGGATGGCTTGTCGTTCGCACTTCGCCCAGAAGGATGGTACTGCTGGCCTCATTCATGGCGATCTCGCTGCGAACGGCCAGTTCCTTCCCGACCAGGTCCATGGCGTCCCACGCCGCCGTCAGGGATTTGACGCGCGTTGCCTGCGAGTGGACCAGAAGCAGGATCTCCTCCACGAAATCCTTCGTGGACAATACCCGATTCCGGAACGTGTCGTACGCATACGCCTCGCTCAGGATGGACAGGCGGTTGCGCAAGCCTGTGTAGTTGTTGTTGAAGCGCGGACGGTGGTCGAATGTATACCATCCCTCGCTTCCGGGCCGGAACGGCAAATTGCCATAGTAATACGTATTCCATCCACGGGCGTCCTTCATGCGTTCCGTCAACCGGGGCAACCATTCTGACCGCAGAAGCGTGTCGAGCGCCGGCTCCGTGTTGGGATTCAATGGCGGTGCATAGGTCAGGTGATAGGCATGACGTGAGCCGTTCGTCGTATGCAGATCCACGGACACGTGTGGATCGTAATCCCGCATGAGCCCGATCACACTGTGCGCTTCGGGACTTGCGGTCTTCATGTGGTCGCGGTTCAGGTCCAGTCCCTCCGCGTTCGGACGTTGACCCATGCCACCAAGGGGACCGTTCTGTCGCGGCCTGTTGTCCAGACGCACCCGTTCGTTCCCGTCTGCATTGTAGATGGGGGCTATAAGGAGCACGAGTGAATCTGCCAGTTGGGCATGGCGCCCCGATGCCAGTTCCCGTACCAACATGAGCAGCGATTCCTTTCCACAAACCTCGCCTCCATGGATATTGCCCTGAAGATAGACACGGGTCTTTCCGCTGGCACGGACAGCTTCTGCCGAAGGGCCACTGACGTTGCCATATACAATCAAGGGCAGAGCCCGCCCCTCGGTTGTATATCCGAAGTAGGTCAGATGCAAATTGGACGCATTCCGCGCCGCGACGTCAAGGAAGCCCACGACCTCGTCATAGGTGGTGGTCTCCATCCAGTCCGACCGTTCGGCCCGTGTCAGCAGGAATCCGAGATCGACTTCCTGGGCGCCGGCGGGAGGCGCCGAGAGCAGCACGCACAACAGCGCGAGGACAGAAGGGGTGGCAGTGCGGGACATGGACTATCTCCGGAATGATGGGCCATCAAGATAGGACTGCCAAAGGCACCCATCCAGCCTGCGCCGGAACGAGAACTCCGGAGCGGGGTATGCGGGTGGTGAATTACCAACCCGTTGCATGACCGCTGCCAAACCCAAGGATATCACACTGGGTATCCGCCCCGAGAGCCGCACCGAAATCATAGACGTCGGAGAGCGTGTCCGCGAGCGCCAGGAGGATTTTTTCGAGCGATTCAACAAGAGTACGTTCACATCCTACCACACGACGGCCGGCTATTTCGAGCAGAGTTTCGCCAACCGGTTGAAGAACAATCCGGAGGCCCTTGAGGCCTACGTCCAATCGTTCAAGAAGCTGTTTCCGCCCGATGCCGACTATCGGCATGACCAAATGGATTTGCGGGACGAGTTGTCCGACGAGCAGAAACTCGTGGAACCCCGGAACGCCGACTCCCACTTGACCTTTATTGGTTCCGGTTTGGAGAACACCGTCACGTATCTGAATCGCCGTTCCGATCTGCCGGTCTATTTTGTCGAATTGGACGGTACCAATGGAGACCATCATCGGGAGCGGCGAACCACGGTCATCGGTTACAACTCTGAGTCCGTGGTCCTGCGTCGGAAGCTGGGCATCCAGATGTCCAAGCATCCCATCGATTCGGTCAATCTCTGGGACCCCAAGGTCGGACTGCTTGACGAACTCCAGGAGGAAGCCCGCCGGTTGGGCATGGAAAAAGGCCGTATTGATCTCTCACTGGCCCCCGAAGAACGTCATACCGGCTTGACCGTGAACGAGTACGAAACGTTGCTCATGCGTCACGATCTCGTGGAAGTCCTGCACGACCCCATCCGGTTCATGGCACAGCGGGGTCGCAACATGCTGCGGGATCCCGGTGCCATCAAGGAAAAGGCCAAGGATTACATGAAGTATGACCTGGTCCACGTCGTGAACGAGTTCATTGATGCCATGGGGTTGAGTGAGACCCTTGTGGAACGCATCATCGACAAATTCTTCCAGGTTCCGGCCCATCGATTCCTGCGGATGAAGCGCGGGGTCGGCCTGGTCGTCTCGAACGAAAATCCGGACGGGACCGCTCGTATTGTATCCGGTACCTACCAGA
This sequence comes from Rhodothermales bacterium, assembly GCA_040221055.1. NCBI lineage: Bacteria > Pseudomonadati > Rhodothermota > Rhodothermia > Rhodothermales > Rhodothermales bacterium. The sequence goes on from JAVJVN010000009.1 coordinate 49,730, forward strand.
GCCCGATCCTGGTCCAGTGGAAGAAGAAGGATTCCCGGGAGCGGATTATCGAGGCGACGTTCACGCGTTTCGATTAGGGCCTGGGGCCTGGCGGCGATCAGATCAGCGAATGGGACTGTACGCCGTCTACCGTAATACAAGCCCCTGAAACCCAACTGGCGCGCGAGGAAGCAAGGAACGCAACGACATCGGCAACCTCTTCAGCGGTCCCGAAGCGTCCCATCGGGATGTTTTCGGCCACGAAACGCGCCATACCCTCCGGGTCGCTCTGAACACGCTTGTCCCAGGATCCACCGGGGAAACGTATGGATCCGGGCGCTACCGTATTGACGCGGATACCATCCTTGCCCAGCTCGACGGCCATGATCTTGCATGAACTGATGAGGGCCGACTTCGTGGTATTGTAGATGGACAGCCCGGCTCCCCCTGCTTCCCGGCCGAAAATGGATGCGATGAAGACCATGGCACCACCGCCTCGTTTCCGCATGGCAGGAATGGCCGCACGAGCTGCGCGGAGATGCCCCATCAGGTTCAGCTCCGTGATACTGGTCCAATCCTCGTCCGAGGTTTCCTCGAATGGCTTACGGCGGTTTCCTCCGGCATTTCCCACGAGTATGTCCAATCCACCGAGTTCCCGCTCTGCCGTGGTGACCAGCCGCTCCCCCAATCCTGGGTCTGTTACGTCCCCGGCCACTTCGATGACCTGACCGCCATGCTGACGCAGCGCCGAGGCGGCTTCGGAAAGAGCCTCCTCTCCCCTTGCGCAAATGACGAGACTGCAACCCTCCCGGGCCAGACTGTTGGCGATGGCCAATCCAATTCCACGGCTGGCTCCGGTGACGATGGCGGCTTTGTCCCTCAATTCAAGTTCCATGATCGCTTTTCCGGTCGTTCTGGTTGCGGACGAAATCGAATGGTGTCATGATAGTGATCTTTCCGTCCGGCATGGCGTTCCGGAAACAAGTTTGGACGATTCTTGATACGACAACCCATGACGCTATTTGAACATCTGCCGGACGACTCGCACTGCTGGTTGTACGCTGCAAGCCATTCATTGACGGAAGCGGAGGTCCGATCCCTGCTCACGGCACTGGAACCATTTCAGGATGCTTGGACGACCCATGGGCGACGGGTGCAATCCGGGGCAACCGTCGTGGACAACCGGTTGCTCGTGCTTGCGGCCCATGTACCGGATGGTGATATGTCCGGATGCGGTATCGACAAATCCTTGCACGCCCTCGATGCATTCGCTGCACAGGCAGGATTCTCATGGGTCTCCGGGCTGATGGTTGTCTACCGGACCCCATCCGGTGCACTCGAGACGGTTTCACGTGCCGCATTCGCCGATATGGCCGTCCGCGGAACCGTGGATGCCCAGACGCCTGTGGTTGACTTGTCGGTCCGGTCACTCGGTGATCTGCGCGAACATGGAGTCGAACGTTCAGCCGGGACCTCCTGGCATGCCAAATACATTGCCCAAGCCCACTCGGTGTCCTCATGAACCTCCGTCATTCCCTGACCATTGCCCTCCTGCTGGGTGCACTTTCCCTGGCAGGACCTGCGCGCGCCCAGTACTACATCAACCAGTCCGAACTGGCCGAAATCCTGACCGCGTGTTCGGACGATCTGGCTACACTTCCACGCGTGTCCTATGACTACCGTGTCCTTTACAATACGAGGGGCAACAACGTCCTCGCCCGTTCAACGTTCTACAAGATCATCGGTGACGGGGATGTCCAGGAAGGCCAGAAACGCGCCAAATTGGTCGGTTTGTTGAACAGGCAGCTCGTGCACATGGCCCAGATCGGTGACACACTCATGGTGCCCGATCGGTTTGACCTGAATTTCTGCGCCTATTCCCCATTTCCCAGGTTCTACCCGGGCGGGGTTGCCTTCGACAAAGTGTTCGTCATTGACAAGACCATCCAGGGATGGGCAGCCTACGAAAGCGGTCGACTCGTGCGTTGGGGGATCGTGAATACCGGTGCCGAATCGTACCGCACTCCTACGGGACGCTTCAATTTCAACTGGAAAACGGAGTACCGGATTTCATCCCTCAGTCCGCCGGGAGAGCCATGGGAAATGTATTGGGTCTTCAATTTCGTTGAAAGCCGTGGAATCCACATCCATCAATATCCCATGCCCACCGGAGGTCCAACCAGCCACGGATGCGTGCGCCTGGTGGATGACGACGCCAGATGGATTTACTCCTGGGCAGACCAGTGGACTCTGTCGCGTTCAGGAACCGGCTACAAGACGGGTTTCGGGACGATATCCGAGCCCGGTACTACCGTGCTGGTGATCGGTGAAGATCCGCCAGGCAATCCGCAGCCCTTCCGAATGGTCAATGGAATGCCGGAACTCCAGATGGTCCAGCTGCCCAACCACCCCTTCGACGTACCTCCAGGCACTACACAGCAGGAGTATTTCGACCGGGTACGGCGCACAACCGGCCCGTGACACCGATTATTTGATCGAAGAAAGGATCCGTGAGAATCGGGGCAATTTCGCGACTTTGTCCCAGGAGAAGTAGACCACCAGGGCTTTCCCGACCACGTGGTCCATGGGCACGAAGCCCCAGAAACGACTGTCCTCTGAGTTGTCCCTGTTGTCGCCCATGACGAAGAAGTAATCCTGTTCGAACGTGTACGTTTCGGCAGGACGTCCGTCAATGAGCCATGAATCCGAACCGGATTCCTCAAGGGTGTGGCCCTCGTACTTGGTCATGACCAAGCCATACATCCGAACCGATTCAGCCGTAAGTGCTATGGTTTGTCCGGCGGCCGGAATGGTGACCGGGCCGTAATTGTCCGGCGTCCAACCCATTCCGGCGGGGTACATGTTGTTACTGTACACCTGGTTGGGTTCCACGATGGCCGGCTCGACCGACTCCACCCATGGAAGAGCCTCGATGGCATTGGCAGCAGCCTGTGTGGCCACGATCTGCACCACGCGCGGATCGGCAGTCCGGATGAGGTTCGAGACGCCCAGGTCGTCCAACGAGGCCGGGTTCAATTGGACACGGGGATCGCTCTTGAAGACGTTCCAGTAGATCTGCATGCTCTCCATTCGAGGGTAGACCTGGTCGTTCACCAGGACTTCCTTGTCCGAGATCTGCAGCGTCTCGCCGGGCAACCCCACGACCCGTTTTATGTAGTGCATGCGGCGGTCAATGATCTCCACCTCGTCGTCGGGCCAGTTGAATACAATGGCATCCCCCCTGTCCACGTCGGTAAATCCAGGCAGGCGCGTCCAAGGAAGCTCGACACCCGGCAACCAGATGCCGGTGAACGGAATACCCAGCGTCATGGGTGTCCGTGTCCCATAGTGGACCTTGGACACGAAGAGGTAATCTCCGACAAGGAGACTCTTTTCCATGGATGGGGTCGGAATCCGGAACAAGTCGAAGAAGAGTACCCGGAGCACGACCATGACCACGATTGCAAAAACCATGGCGTCCAGCCATTCACGGATGGGGCCCTTCTTCCGGGGCGTGTCCTTACCGTCCGCTCTTTTGCTTCGCCGCTCCTGGCGGTCTTTGTTCCGGCTGTTTGCCACGGTGTATAATCAGTTTTCGTCCCTCAGGAAGGGAATGATGGAAGGGCGCCCCAACTCCAGATCCGGTCGGGCAATACGCCTGTCGAAGAACAATGCTCCATCATATCCGGTGATGTACCACGTCCGCTGCTGGACATTGAAATAATAGTCCGCGAAGGGTGTACGGTCCGCATCTCCCAGGAGTTGCCAGAGGAAGGCATCCTTCAGATCACGAAGCTGTTCCCGATAGTCCTCGTGCGCCGCGACGACCAGACCACGATCCCATGGACCGTTCGGGTCCATGACCATGACCGGAATGGAATCATTCAGCATGAACCAGTATTCGAACTGGATGATTTCATCGTTGGTGAGTTCATCGAAGGCATCGGTTTCGGCCAGCGTGAAGGTTGGTGGACCAAAAACGGTTTCCATCCGAGCCCGGATTTCACGCGTCTGGAGCGTATCGAGCCCATCACGGGAATTTGAGCCGACAAAGGCCCAAGGCGTGGCACGGAATGCATCCTCATACGTGGGTCGACGCAAACGCTCAACCCATTTCCAATGCGTGATCTCGATGGTCGCCGGAGTGACGTCGGGCTCCGGGAGCGGCTCCTTCAATGATTCCAGATACCGGAGCAGCGAATCGGAAGCAGACGGGACCGGCATGACGGGGAACAGTCCGACCCGCCCATCGGTGCGCATGGCCTCGAGACGGGCCAGCGCGAGGGTCCGGTTCCGGACGTAGATACTCAACAGTTCCGACGTGCTCTCCCGCTGGGCAGAAACGCTTACTGGCCACAGCCACAGCACGCACAACAACGCACAGCCGGTTTGGAGAAACTTATTCATCCATTGACAGGACCGCCAGGAATGCCTCCTGCGGGACTTCCACCCTCCCCACTTGCTTCATGCGCTTCTTTCCTTCCTTCTGCTTCTCCAGGAGTTTGCGCTTGCGGGAAATGTCCCCACCATAGCATTTAGCCGTAACGTCCTTGCGCATGGCCCGTACCGATTCACGGGCAATCACACGCGTACCAATGGAGGCCTGGAGAGCCACCTCGAACATCTGCTGGGGAATGAGGTCCTTCAGCTTCCGCGTCAGGCGGCGACCCATGTCGTAAGCTTTGTCCCGATGGACAATCGTGGACAAGGCATCGACAGGTTCGCCATTGATGAGCACATCCAGTTTCACCAGCTGGCTCGCCCGGTAATCCAGGAATTCGTAATCCAGCGAGGCATAGCCACGACTGACGCTCTTGAGTTTGTCGTAGAAGTCAAATACGATCTCGGCGAGGGGCAGTCTGTACTCCAGGTTCACGCGCTCCGTGTCCAGGTACTGCGTATTCACGTAGTCCCCCCGGCGGTCCTGGCAAAGCTGCATGAGGGCACCGATGTATTCCGACGGTGTGATGATTTCAGCCTTCACGTACGGCTCATGGATTTCGTCGATGACACCCGTCGGAGGCATCTTGGAGGGATTATCCACCGTGGTCCACTCGCGATCCGTTTTAAGGACGCGATATTTCACGTTCGGCACCGTGGTTATAATGTCCAGACCGAATTCGCGGTCCAGACGCTCCTGGACGATTTCCATGTGCAAGAGCCCCAGGAAGCCAACCCGGAAACCGAATCCCAGAGCCACCGACGTCTCGGGTTCGAACGTCAGGGAAGCATCGTTCAACTGGAGTTTTTCCAATGAAGCCCGCAAATCCTCGAATTCGTCAGAATTCGTGGGGTAGACCCCGGAAAACACCATGGGCTTAACCTCACGGAACCCCTCAATGGGTCGGTCCGATCCGTTCTTTACCGTCGTGATGGTGTCCCCGACCCGCGCATCCTTGACATCCTTCACCGATCCGATGACATACCCTACTTCGCCGGCCCGGATCTGCTTGACCGGTTCCATTCCGAGCCGCAGGTATCCGATTTCCTCCGCGTCGTATTGTTTGTTCGTGGCCATGAATCGGATGGCTTCGCGCGTGTTCAGGGTGCCCTCGAATACCCGGGCATAGACGATCGATCCCCGATAGGTGTTGAACACGGAATCGAAGATCAGGGCACGCAGGGGGGCATCGGGACTGCCGGTGGGCGCCGGAACGCGCTGGACGATCTTTTCCAGTACCTCGTGTACACCTTCTCCGGTCTTTGCCGAGATCTTCAGAATCTCATCCGCGGGCTCCCCGATCAGATTCTCTATGGACTTGGCAACCACGTCGGCATTGGATCCAGGAAGATCGACTTTGTTCAGGACCGGGATGATTTCCAGATTGGCCTCTATGGCCAGGTACATATTGGAAATGGTCTGGGCCTCAATGCCTTGAGCCGCGTCCACGACAAGGATGGCACCCTCGCACGCCTGCAAGGCGCGGGACACTTCGTAGGTGAAGTCCACATGCCCCGGCGTATCGATCAGGTTCAGGACGTAGGTATGCCCGTCATCTGCCTTGTAGGTCATCCGGATCGCATGACTCTTGATGGTGATGCCACGCTCCCGTTCAAGATCCATGGAATCCAGCACCTGCTCCTGCAACTCCCGGCTGGACAGGGTCCCCGTCAGTTCCAACAAGCGGTCGGCCAACGTGCTTTTGCCGTGGTCGATATGGGCAATGATGCAGAAATTCCTGATTCTGCTCTGGTCGAACGCCATGGGGAGAAGGGTAGAAGGATCATTTTCGGAAAGCCGTATTATACGGCCCGCGAACTCTGGTTCCGGCGTCACGTACGCCCGTCAGGTATTCATATTCCAGGGCTGCAATTCGGCCATACTTGAAGTGTTACATTAAGTGGATCGTGCCAAATAGACCCCATCTTTTTTTCAGGTCTTCTTCGCAAGTATCTCTCAAGAGGATACATCCGGTACACCCATGTCATTGTCCCCCTACATGTTATTCACTTTGTGTTACTCCTGATTATCAGGCACTTGTCTCAAACCGGGCGGATTGGGTAGTCCCCATCCGCCCGGTGTATTAAGAACTGACTGAAGGTAGCAGCGCATGCGCTCTGAAACGGAGGAACAGTTTCTGGCCTGGGGTCACGGTCTTCGAAATGGTGATGGAGAATCCTTCCGGGATCTGTTTGATGGGACGTACGATGCCCTGTACCGCTATGCGGTCTATATCACGCGCGATCAAGCAGCCGCCTCGGATATCCTCCAAGATGTCTTTTTGAAGCTGTGGCAGGTCCGGGAAACGGTCGATCCGGAACGGTCGCTCCGGGCTCTGATGTATCAGATGGTCCGGAACTACTCCTTCAATCATGAACGACAGCGAAAACGTCATGCATCCGATCCGTTGGATGCCGATCACCCGTCTGTCGGCTTTGACAATCTGAATGATGAACAGCTCGATGCTGACGATCTGAGCGCTCGTATCCACGAATGGATTTCCGAGTTGCCGGATCGTCGCCGCGAGGCCTTCATGCTCAGCCGGTTCGAAGGGTTGAGCCACGAAGAAATCGCCCAGTTGATGGACCTGGCTCCCAAGACCGTCAACAACCACATCGTGCTGGCTCTTCAACACTTGCGCGACAAAGTAAAAGCGTACCGTACTACATCGTAGCCTCGCTGCTGCAAATCATGAAGCACCTCCACCCTCCATATGACCTTCCAGAAGAGATCCTCGATCTCCTCAGGATCGACAATCCCGGTATAATCCCGGAGATTGCCGACGTGTGGCACATGGTCGGAACGGACGCACCCGTTGCAGACAGTTCCCGGAAGGAGCGTGTACGAGCGCAGGTCCTGGCCTCCATCCAGGCTTCATCCTCCCCTGCCCCTCCCCCGGTACTTCGGAGACGATCAGAACGCTCTCCCCTGCGATTGGCCTTTTCGCGGATGTCGTTGCAGGCTACCGCACATTCGGTCGTCGCGGCCTGCCTGGCGCTTCTGGTTGTTGCCAGCTTCGTCATGTCTCCTGATATCGTGACCGTTCGGGTTCCATCCGGTACGCTGGTTTCCCAGGTAACGCTTCCCGACGGGTCCATTGCGTCGCTCTCCGCCGGTAGCTTACTCTCCTTCCCGGAATCCTTTGACAGCACCACACGACGCGTGACGTTGCATGGGGCGGCATTCCTGGATGTCGAGCCATCCAGCGTTCCCTTCGAGGTGGTCACGTTCGATGCCGTGACCCGTGTGCTCGGAACGTCGTTCTCCGTCGAGGCATGGCCATCCAATATCGAGGCCGCATCCCGTGTTGTTGTGGCCACGGGCAAGGTGGAAGTGCGTTCACGGGAACAGGCATCGATCCTGACCCCCGGACAGGCGCTCCGCATATCGTCGAACACGATAGAAACGGACGTGAATGTGCCTCTGGTGACCTCATGGCGCACCGGTGGTCTGTCCTATTCCAATGAGCTCGTCGGCAACGTCCTGGCTGATCTTGAGCGTCGCTACGCCATCCAACTCGAAGCACCGGCATCCATCCGTCTGCGGAGGATTTCCATCCAGAAACGTCAGGCATCGGATGTCGCGGAAGTGATTGGTGACATTTCTGCCACCGTCGGTATACGCTACCGCGCCATCCAGGGCGGATACGAGCTGTATCTTCAGTAAGCCGGCCAGGCTTGGTCGCCCATTGGCTACCCCCAGTCAACGTGTCAGGGTCTGATCACACTGCGTGACCAGGCCTTTCTTTTTGGCCCACAGAGTTTCCGGCCGGAATGTATATTGATGGGACCCAGGACAACGTCGTTTTCCCGCTCCCGTTTTCTTCCGCAAGCTTCTGCGGCCCATGCCGCCACGTCAATCGATAGGCCTGACTGCAACCGGCATGCATATGGCGTTCCGGTCGGTCTTCTTGGGTCTGTTTTTCTTGCTGGCTCTCGCTCCATGGCGTGGTCTCGTTTCCGCACAGGATACGACCGCCAGTCATGCCATCGCTGTCAGGGGAGTCCCTCTGCAGGAAGCCCTCCAGATCGTGGTCGACGTGACCCGGGCCGACCTGGCATGGGATCCGCTGCTCGTAAGCGGTAAACGCAGTTTCTGCGTCATTGAGGATGCGCCCTTCGAGTCGTTGCTGGCCTGCGTACTGACCGGAACCGGTCTCGACTTCGTCCGGCGTTCCACGGGACTCTACGTCCTGGAAGTTGCCTCCCAAGGCCCTCCGGTCTACGGAAACCTGCGCGGGATAGTACTGGATGCCGACTCGGAACAGCCCATTCCGAACGCCCACATCTATCTGGCCGATGCCGGCCGGGGTGATGTCGCCAACCACGAAGGCATGTTCATTTTTCCGCGATTGCTCCCGGGAATTTACAGCATGCGCGTTTCCCACATGGGATACCGACATGAAACCCTTGATGTATCAGTGACGGCAGGTGGCATATCCTCTACCGAAGTCATTCTGGAGTCGGAGTCCTACCTCATTGCCCCCATCATCATCGATGGCCTGGCTTCGACGCCGTCTTCATCCATGATGGGCTCGGCTGTTGCCAACCAGGAGAAGATTGCATCGGATTTGTCCGGCAGCTCAGCCTCCGTTCTGCAGACCCTTGCGGCCATGCCGGGTGTCCGTGTCAACGACGCAACGTCCGATATCCATATCCAGGGAGGCGAAGCGGGTGAGCATCAGTTCAGGTTGGATGGAGCAACGCTGTTCATTCCCATGAATGTGGCCACATTCGTTGGCCCGTTCAGTCCATTTGCCCTCGGCCGAATCACGGTACACAAGGCAGGTTTCGGTGCGGCGTTGGGCAGCCAGATATCCGGCATTATCGAGGCCGAGCACGATCTACGTGTGCCAAGCGCGCCGGATGGTGTACGGGGCGGAAGTCAATTCACCGCGCAGATCGACCCCCTGTCGACAAATGCCCGCTACTCGCACAGTTTCCGGACACGTGCTGGACGCCACGTGACGCTGCTGGGCGCTGGACGAGCGGGCATGTGGCAATTGGTGTCTCCCCCCTCCCTTGCCGGATTGCTGGATTCATGGAACGTTGTGGACACGTTCCTGCTATCGGCATTTGCCGAACGGAACACTCCGTTTGCCAATCTGCCACCCGAGGGAAATCCCACCTTGGCATTCGCCGATATCCATATGGCCGGTCGGATCCGGCTTTCTTCGCTCAGGACACTGGGCGCATCGCTGTACTGGGGACGGAGCAGCATAGGAAACGCCTTGTCAGACATCGACCTGACGCAGGACGATCCCCTGTCTCTTCCGGAGCAGGCCGCGCGATTCAAGGACCTGTATGCATGGCAGAACGGGATGCTTCAAGCACGATACGACATTGTCCGCAGTGCACACGTTCTGTCGCATGCGCAGGTCCGGGGTAGCTTCTACCGACTGGATCATGACTTCCGCTCACCCGCTGCCTCCGCTACGGCGACGGACAATGCGGATGATGGGAACTCGGTGTACGAACTGTCCGCCGTCGTTGGTGCGGACTATTTTTCGGATTCCGGACATCGACTTGAAACAGGAATCGAATGGGCCTTGACCGGCACGGATTTCATTGTGGCCGGCACCCAGAATCTACCGCTCCGGCACGCGTCGACTGGAATGCGCCTGGCCACGTTCATTACTGACATCGTCCAGATCGGCGAGAATGGCAGTCTTGAAGCCGGGACGCGGTTCACATGGTTGCATTCCCGACGCTCCCTGTATGCCGAACCACGACTTTCTACACGATTCGACTTCACCGGGACCCCGATCGGAGGAGTCTCGTTTTTCGTTGGGGGCGGCTTGTACCGGCAGTTCGTGAACCAATTCGATGTTTCCAGTCGAAGCCCACGATCGTTCGTTTCCTCAACCCGGTTCTGGATGCAGAACGATGCATCGGTTACGCCGCCCAAGGCGGCCCACGTCGCCGCCGAAGTGCTGGTGCTGCCCAATGGCCTTTGGTCTCTTTCCGGAGAGATCTATTATAAACGGCATTACCACATCCTGGGGATTGATTACTCCGCAGACCCTGGCGTATCGGCCGACCTTCAGCAGTCCGGATTCCTGGCCGCATCGAAAGGGACGTCCCGAGGATTGGGATTCGGCGTAAAGCGACAGATCGGCCCTGGAAACGTCCATGCCGGAGTGGATTTGAGTCAGGCCGAGCGAACCATTGCGGGTCAATTCGGAAATGCCGCCGTAACCGTTCCCTGGAATGAACCGATCCGGCTTGAATTGGGTGCTGATCTGGTGCCCTTGCCCAACACGGTCGTTGCCATTCGCTGGAAAACGGTTTTGGACCGCGCATGGGGTTTCCGGAAATCCTATTACGACTTCCTGAGTGCCTATCTGAATGACCTGGATGCCATTGTGTCCGACATGCGGGCAAATGGTGTGTCAGAAGACGCCATCCGTCGTGTGGAACGGCAGATTGTCCACTATGACCTCACACGCCCGAACCACCATGTGCTTCCGGCGCTTCACCAGTTGGATATCAGTGCCGCGTACACATTCAAACAGCAGGACTGGGCACTCCAACTCCGGTTGGACGTGATGAACGTACTGGATCGCGAAAACGCAGCCGAATGGCAATTCCGATTGGACGAAGACCGCTACTTCAACGGCGGGGTGAATGGGTTGACCGGCCTGTTGGACCGATCAGATCGCCCGCTCCTTCCCCGGGTCGTCGCCATGGCTGCCAGGGTCACCTGGTAAGGACGTTCGGGACACTTCGAACGCGTGGAAGGACTTCTGGAAAATCAGGATACCGGCAACACCGACCACGATGGCCATGTCAGCTACGTTCCATATGGGGAACAGTGCCATGTAATTGCCGCCCAGGAATGGAACAGCCTCGGACACATAGCCCCTCCAGACATCCACGTGGATGAAGTCGACTACATGCCCCTGGAAAAGCGGCCTGTCGTACAGGAGTCTCCCGTAGAATACGCGATCAATGATGTTGCCGAGTGCACCACCGAGAACGAGACTCAGGCTGACGGCATAAGGCGTGTAATACCTGGCGACCGCCAGCAGGTAGTACACAATAAGGCCGGTCGCAACAATGGACAGGATCGTGATGGTTGCCGGAGGACCGAAGGAAAGTCCGAAGGCCATTCCGGGATTCTCGGTGAACGTGAACCGGAGCCACGAACCCAACAGAGGAATGGACTGTCCCCGTTCCATCGTGTTGAGCACGACCACCTTGGTGATCTGGTCGATGACCAGAATCGAGAGTACGATGCCGAAAGGCAGGCCGAGCCGCCAATTGCGTGTGGTATGAACGGACGACTCCAAGGGATGGCAGGACGGTTATTTCTGCTGCAATTTGGCTTCGATGGAGATCTCCGTGTGCGGCACCGCTTCCAGTCGTTCCCTGGAAATCGGCTTGCCGGTCACCTTGCAGATGCCATAGGTGCGGTTTTCGATCCGCTCGAGGGCCCGGTCCAGGTAGCCGATGTACTTCTGTTGCCGGGCAATCATCAGATACAGCTTTTCGCGCTCCATGGCATCGGTGCCGGCGTCAGCCATATGAAAGCTGTAGGCCGTGTCATTCTCGGCCTGTTCACGGGCATCGGCCAATTGGCTACGCATGCGGTCCACGTCCTCATGGGCTGCGGTTCGCTTTTCCAGGATCAGATTGCGGAAAAAGTCCAACTCCTCGTCTGAAAACGGTGTCGTGGTGTTCTTCTTTTCTTTGGACATCGTCTTGATGGGTTACTGCAGCACACGGGTAATCCCGATCCGCATTTGTTCACGGTCAATTTCAAAATCGGCAACCGACTCCCCTGCCGGTACGGCGGCCTCTGTCAACTCCAGAGCCAATGTCTCGTTCCGGATGGTCAGCCCATGTTCACGAATGGCCTGGGCCAGGATTCCGGACGCACTCCATGCCGCATGGATACGGTCTGTTACCTCGAATCCGGCGCTCTTGCGCTGATTCTGGATTCTGTTCACGACTTCACGGGCCAGTCCTTCCTTGAGCAATTCGTCCGAAATGGAGACGTCGAGTGCCACCGTAACCCCGTTCTCCTGGCCGACCAGCCAACCCTCCACGCCTTCCGTTACGATTTCGACATCGTCCCGGTCGAGTCGGACGTCCTCGCCATCGATATCCAGCAACAGTGAACCCGTCTCGAGAAACGAGTCAAGATCGTTGTCGGTCAAGGCCCGGATGGCCACATTGACCTGCTTCATGAGCGGCCCGAGCCGCTTGCCCAGTCTTTTGAAGTCAGGTTTGGCAGATCGCGAAACGACGGGGCTGCTACCGTGGATGCAATCGACCAGCTTGACGTTGACCTCCGAGCGGATGATGGTCGATACACTCTGTATGACGTCCTCCTCCACCCGGGGACCGGTAACGACCATGATCCGCGGAAGAGGCTGTCTGACGTTGATTCCTGCCCCGTTGCGGAGGGCCAGCACGACAGACGATACCGTGCGCGCCAGATACATCCGATGTTCCAGATGGGAATCGATGGCACCCGCATGTTCAGCCGCTGTCGGGTAGGACGTCAGATGGACCGATTCCGCCCCGTGGATGTTGGCACCGTCATTGACCTGCCGGTACATCCATTCCGCGTAGAACGGGGAGATGGGGGCCATCATACGCGCAATACCCATCAAACATTCCACTACGGTCTGGTAGGCCGCTTCCTTGGAGCCGCTGTCGGCTGCATGGGCGGCGCGCGCCGACCAGAAACGGCGTCTGTTCAGACGGATGTACCAGTTGGACAGATCGTCCACGAGTTGCTCGACGGCGCGCGCCGCCCGTGTTGGATTGTAGTCCTCCAGCGCAGATGCACATTCTGCGGCCGTTGAACCCATCCGGGACAGAATCCACCGGTCCATTTCTTCCCGGTCTTCCACGGGAATGGGTGCACCGTACGTGAAGCCGTCAATATTCGCATAGGTGGCGAAGAAGGAATACACGTTCGTGAGTGTATTGAAAAACTTCCGCTGGGTATCCACGATTCCCCGTTCCGAAAACTTCAGGTTTTCCCAGGGAGGGGTATTGCTCATCATGTACCAGCGGATGACATCAATGCCATGACGGTCAATCATTTCGAACGGATCGACCGCATTCCCTTTCGATTTTGACATCTTCTCGCCGTTCTCGTCGAGGACGAGACCGTTCACGACGACATTCCGGTATGCAACACTGTCCATGACGACCGCAGCGATGGCGTGCAACGTGTAGAACCAGCCTCGCGTCTGGTCCACCCCCTCAGCTATGAAATCCGCCGGGAAATTGCGTTCGAACCGGTCCTTGTTCTCAAAGGGGTAATGCCACTGGGCAAACGGCATGGCTCCGGAATCGAACCATACGTCGATGAGGTCTTCCACTCGCCGCATGGTCCCTCCGTCCGGTGCGGGCCACGTCAGGCCGTCGACGAATGGCCGATGCAGGTCGATGTCTTCATCGCGCTCCGGCAAGGCGCTGCCGCACCGCTCACGCAATTCAGCAATGGATCCGATGACTTCGATATACGTCGATCCCGACGCATCGGACTGCCAGATGGGCAGCGGTGTGCCCCAGTAGCGACGCCGGGAAAGGGCCCAATCCACGTTGTTTTCGAGCCAGTCGCCGAATCGTCCGGTCCCGATTCCCTTCGGTTGCCAATTGATCTGATTGTTGAGGGCAATCAATCGGTCCTTGATGGCTGTCGTGCGCACGAACCAGGAGTCCACCGGATAGCTCATGAGTGGCGTGCCCTTGCGCCAGTCATGCGGATAATTATGCAGATACGTTTCCTGTCGGTACAGCAAGCCCCGCTCTTTCAGATCCCGATTGATCACCTTGTCCGCGTCTTTGAACCACATGCCGCCGACCAGGGGCACATTGGTGGAAAACGTGCCGTCAGGCTCCACCGCGTTGAATACCGGCAGATCCATGGCCTTGCCGGTCTCGTGGTCATCGGCACCGAAAGCCGGGGCGGTGTGGACCAGTCCCGTGCCATCTGCCGTGGACACATAGTCTGCGGGCACAATCCGCCATGCGCGGTCGGCTCCATCCGCCTTCTTGAAATGATCGAACAGAGGCTCATAGGTGCGACCGACGAGGTCGCGTCCGGTCATCCGGCCCACGATTTCGTAGTCTTCCTTGATTACTGACAGGAGGGCTTCGGCCAGGATGAGTTCGTGTGTACCTATATCATCCGTGGTCAGGCGGATCTGGACGTAATCGATGTCTGCGCCCACGGCAATGGCCACGTTCGATACGGTGGTCCAGGGAGTGGTCGTCCAGGCCAGGTAGTAAACGTCATCCCGTTCGCTCGAACGGAAGCGCGTGTAGATGCTGGGATCCTGGACCTCCTTGTAGCCCAGGCTCACCTCATGGGACGAAAGGACGGTACCGGACCCCGGGCTGTACCACTGGATCTTGTACCCCTTGTACAGGAAGTCCTTTTCGTACATCTGCTTCAACAGCCACCATACGCTTTCGATGTACGAGGACTTGAACGTGATGTACGGATCGGACAGGTCGACCCAGTAGCCCATGCGTGTCGTCAGCGTGTCCCAGAGGTCCTTGTATTTCAGGACGCTCTCCCGGCAGGCGGCGTTGTACTCGGCAATTCCGTACTCCTCCACCTGGTGCCTTCCTTCCAGTCCAAGTGCTTTTTCCACCTCGATTTCCACGGGGAGCCCGTGGGTATCCCATCCGGCCTTCCGTTCCACGCGATGTCCCTGCATGGTCTGGAAGCGACAGAACGTGTCCTTGATGGTACGCGCCATCACATGATGGATGCCGGGACGCCCGTTGGCCGTGGGAGGTCCTTCATAGAACGTGAACGTCCGGTCGGCCGGGTGTTGCTGGACACTCTTTTCGAAGATGTCATGCTCGTTCCACCACGCGAGGATGGATTCCTCCATGGCAGGAAGATGGAGATCTTTGACTTCAGTGAATTTCATGGAAATGCCTTGAACGAACAGAAAAGAGAAGATACGAACGGACGTAAGCCGGAGTCCGGCGTGCGGAACGGAGTTGACAGGGATCGGTCAGGATTCTCCGTGAATGAATGCGCGCACGAGTCGAGCCAGTGCCGGCTCGGCCGCTGCGGCCGCCGCCAGGATCTGGTCAATGGAAACCGGCTCCAGATGATCAGGGTCGCAAACATCCGTAACCACGCTCACTCCCGCGACTTCCATGCCCATGTGTACGGCGGCCAAGGTCTCAGGTACCGTGCTCATGCCGACAACGTCGGCACCGAGTTGTCGGAGCATCCGATATTCTGCCCGTGTCTCCAGATTCGGACCTTTGATGCCGACGTACACGCCCTCGTGGAGCGGTATTCCCTCCCGCGCGGCGGTCCGGGTCAATGCCTGTCGCAGACGGGCGGCGTACGGATCGGACATGTCCGGAAACCGGGGCCCCCAGTGATCATGGTTGGGACCTTCCAATGGGTTGACACCCATGAAGTTGATGTGGTCGGTGATCAGCATCAAGTCGCCCAGACCGAAGGACAGGTTCATCCCGCCCGCGGCGTTTGTTATGAACAGACGCTTGACGCCGGCGCGGGCCAAAACCCGTACAAGAAAAACAACCTGACGCGGGGAAGCCCCTTCATACAGGTGGATCCGTCCATCCAGGATCCACGCCGGATGTCCATCAACCGAAACGGATGTCAGCTGCCCCTTGTGGGATGGTACACCGGGAATACTCGCTCCGGGAATATCGGCGTTGTTCAGGCGATGATGGACGTCGAATCGATCCACCATGCTTCCGAGTCCACTGCCCACAAGGACAGCCGTTGCGGGCGCATCCCCGAGAAGGGTCACTACGAGCTCTGCGGCCTTTTCCACAGCCTGCACATAGGCCGGCATCGAATCAAACAGATCGCGCATCGTCCTCGTCATCCATCGCGTCGAGGATCCGGCGGATTTTCCGGATTTCATCCCCGTCGTCTGCGTCTTCTTCGTGGGTTTCGGGCGTGAACACGTCGTTGATCTTCCAGGATGGCGTATCCTCGTCATCCTCTATGCCGACGCCATCGTGTACAGCTTCCGGCTGGGATGCCTGTTCGATTCCAGGTTCCGGTTCACGCCTGGATTCTTGCTCGGGCTCGTCTTCTTGCTCCGGCTCTGCATGGCGCAGGGGTGCGGGCGCGGGCCGTGAATCCGGTTCGGGCTGGAATTCGACCCGGGAGCCTTCCAGCTCAAGGGGACGCCCCTCCTCTGCATCGTGATGGGCCAGCATTTCCATTTCCGACATCAGGAAGGCCCGCAGTTTGGCAACGACTTCCTTGTGTCGCATCTTGAACCGGGTGGTTTCCAGACGAATGGCATGCCGCTCCGATTCCGCCTCCCGGAGGATGGCCTGCGCGCGCGACTCCGATTCCTTGAGCGTATCGGACGCTCGTTTTTCCGCATGCTCCAAGGTCTGGCGGGCGCTCGAGCGGGCTGTCTTCAGCGCCTCTTCCAGCGCCTCTTCGACCTTCATATAGTGATCCAGCTTCAGCTGCTGCTCACGGACCTTTTCCTCAGACCGGCGAAGTTCGTCTGTCAGTTCCTGCCACTGCGTAGAGATCAGATTCAGGAAGGCGTCGACCTCATCCAGGTCATAGCCACGCAATGAGCGCGAAAACTCCTGTTTCCGGATGTCCAGCGAAGAAAGTTTCATGTCGGGTCGGGTCGAGTCGGGTTCGGGTTCAACCCGGAAGATACGGGTCCCGTGAACCAAAAAGAGCAGAACCCACCCGGACATGTGTAGCACCCTCTTCAATGGCTACTTCGAAGTCGTTGCTCATTCCCATGGACAACACGGGATGGGCGGCATCCACCAGGTGCGCGGCCACGTCCGGACGGGTGGAAATGTCTTTCAGCAGGGCAAACTCTCCCCGGACATCCTCAGGATTGTCGGCCGGCGAGGCCAACGTCATGAAGCCCCGGATATGAATCCGGTTCAAGCCGGTCATGCCGTCGAGGACAGACGCCACCTGGCTGACCGGCACACCGAACTTGGAGTCCTCATTTGAAACGTTGACCTGAAGCAGGCAATCCAGTCGGGATTCGGCGGCCAGAAGCCGCTTCTGCAGTTCCCGAGCAAGTCGGATGCTGTCCAGACCGTGGAAAAGAGATACATCCTCCGTGACATCCTTGGCCTTGTTCCGCTGCAAGTGGCCTATCAGATGCCATCGTATTGAGGTATCCGCCAATTCGCGGGACTTCTCCTGGAACTCCTGGACCTTGTTTTCCCCAAAATCGGTCTGTCCAAGGCTATGCAGGTCGCGCACGGCTTGGGCCGGAAAGGTCTTCGATACCGCAATCAAGGTTACGGCGCCGGGGTCCCGTCCGGAGCGGCGGGCGGCTTGGGCCATGCGGGTCCGGACGGCTTCAAGGCGTTCTTCAAGTGTCATTTCTGAGTACGTCCAGGGCTGATTTGTCATACACGCCGCGGGAGTTCAGCAAGCCGATGAAGAGCGTCAAACCGATGACGCCACCCAACAAGACCAGAACGGGCACCGGAGCAACCACGAATGGCGTCTCGAACACGAAGCGCGCCAGTGCCCAGCCGGCACCCAGGGCAAGAATGATCCCCGTACTCGCCGCAACAAAACCCAGTACGGCATACTCGACGGCCATGATCCGGAGCACGGTCCGACGGGACGCGCCGAGCGTCTTGAGCAGTACGCTCTCCTCCATCCGCTGGAACCGGCTCACGAACACAGCTCCTGCCAGCACGATCAAACCCGTCAGGATGGAAAACAGGGCCATGAAGCGGATAACGAAGGAAATGCGGCTGAAAATGGCATCGAATACGGACAACACGAGGGACAGGTCAATCGAAGACACGTTCGGGTACGATCGGGCGAGGGTCGAGAGTGCCCGGGCGGCCTCCTCCTCGGACGAAGTCCTGGCCGTGATCACATGGAAGGCCGGGGCGGAATCCAATGGACCGTCCGGAAAAACGAAGAAGAAGTTGGTCTGCAGACGGCGCCAGTCGACAGCACGAATGCTGCCGATGACCGTTTCGATCATGACCCCCTGCACGTTGAAAACCACGCGGTCTCCCAATCCCACCTGCAACTCCGCGGCCACGTCGGCCTCTACGGAAACCGGAACGGGACCATCCGGCTCGGTGAACGTACCGATGAATGTTCCTTCCATTACCGTTTCGGCATCCGTAAGGACACTCCGGTAGGTAGACCTGTACTCCCTTCTATGAGCCCATGATGTGTCAAACGTCGAATCGGCCCGCATGTCATCCACGGTGCGATCCCCGATGGCATGGATCCGCATGGAGATGACCGGCGTCTCGGACAGGACCGGCACACCCAGTCCGGAGAGCTCAGCCGCGACCCCGGCCACTTGAGGGGGCTGAATGTCAAACAGGACCAGGTTGGGTCGCCCTTCCTGGTTGCCGACTTCGATCTGGCTCAGCAGGACGCGCTCGGATATCAGCATGGTTGCGATCAGGAACGAACCCAGGCCGAGCGCCAGCACCATCATCAGCGTTTGATTGTTGGGCCGGTAAAGGTTGGATATCCCTTGTCTGACCACATACGGGAGGCGGGCCGGCGTGTACCTGACCAGGCTGCGCATGAGGATATGACTGGTTCCGGTCAACAGGAGGAAGACCACGCCCAATACAGCGGCATACGCCAGACCGATTCCCACGGTAGGCGCCTGAATGATGGCGAATGCCGTCAAACCAGCTGCCATGAGCAGCACGGCTGACCACCAGAGTCCATCCCTTCCACCGCTCCCGACAGCATCGCTGCCCGAGCGGAGCGCATCCATGGGCGAGACCGACCGTACGGTGAGCAACGGCAGGATGGAAAAAAGCATGGTCACACCAATCCCGATGCCACTGCCCAACAGGACAGCGGACCATGAGATGGAAAAGGCTACATCGACCGGAAGGAAGTCGGTCAGTACTCGAGGAATGAGCGTCTGGATACCAACCCCGACCAGGCTGCCCAGCAGCGCACCGACCAATCCCATCCCGAAAGACTGTAGTACATACACACCCACTGTGGACCAGGAAGATGCGCCAAAGCACCGAAGTACGGCTACGGTGGCTATGCGCTGCCGGATGTATACATGCACGGAGCTCGCCACGCCGAGACTACCCAACAGCAGCGCCATGAAGCCGATGAGCCCCAGAAACCGGTACAGGTTGGTCAGGCCCCGGTCCCAGCTCCGTTGCTCCTCCTGGACGGTATCGGAGCCGATTCGGGCCTCCCGCAGGGTGGTTTCCAAGGAATCCCGGAGCGCATCGGCATCCCTGCCGTCATCGAACCGGAAATAGACCTCGTAATCCACCTGGCTACCGGCAACCAGCAGCGTCGTATCCACCTTGGCCAGCGGAATGTATATCCGAGGACTGAAGAGCATGGCGGCACCGGACTCCCGTGGCGTCTCCAGTAATTTCCCCATGACTGGATAGGAGACGGTACCGATGCGTACCGAGTCGCCAACCGCCACGTTGAATTGACTCATGAGCGTTCCATCGACCAGCGCTCCTCCCGCGTCGAGATAGCTGTCTGCCGCTTCTGGCGGGTCGGTGACCACGGAGCCATAAAACGGGTACCCCGGTTCATGAGCACGAACGGTCGCCAGACGCGCTTCCGATGACCGGGTAAACAGCGCCATGGATGCGAACGATGTCCGGCGGCTCTGTGTCCCGCCGATCGAATCGATCAGGGCTTCAATAGGGTCCGGAAACGGCGTCGAGCTCTCGAAACTCAGGTCGGCGCCGAGTAATGTGCGGGCTTCATTGTCGATGGACGTCTTGAGGTTGTCACCGAACGAGTTGATGGATACCAACGCGGCAACGCCCAGGACCATGGACGATACGAACA
This sequence comes from Rhodothermales bacterium, assembly GCA_040221055.1. Classification (NCBI taxonomy): domain Bacteria; kingdom Pseudomonadati; phylum Rhodothermota; class Rhodothermia; order Rhodothermales; species Rhodothermales bacterium. Next base: position 69,948 of record JAVJVN010000009.1, read on the forward strand.
GAAGCATCCGCTTTCTGCTACCACGGGAATCCCGCCACGCGAACGATCGGATCCAACCCATGTCAGGCCCCCACCAGGGCGGTGTCTTCGATGACTTTACCCCCCTTGAGACGGATGACCCGACCGGTCCGGGATGCCAGCTCGGCATCGTGCGTAACGAGGATGAGTGTCGTACCGGCGGTTTCGTTCAGTGAAAACAATAGATTTTCCACCTGCTCTCCCGTCTCGGCATCCAGATTTCCCGTGGGTTCATCCGCGAACAGGATATCCGGCCGATTGATGAATGCCCGCGCCAAGGCAACACGCTGCTGCTCCCCTCCCGACAATTGGGCAGGATAATGATCCAGGCGATCCCCCAATCCGACACTCGACAGCAATGCGGCAGCCTCGTCTCGGACATGGCGGCGCCCGCGGAGTTCGGCGGGTACCATCACGTTCTCCAAGGCGGACAGCGTAGGCAACAGTCGGAAGGACTGGAAGACGAAGCCGACGTGTTCATTCCGGACGCGGGCCCGTTCGTCCTCACCCATCTCGACGAGCGGATTTCCGCACAACCGGACCGTTCCACGCGTCGGCGCGTCCAATCCGGCCGCAAGGCCCAAAAGGGTTGTCTTGCCGCTGCCTGATGGACCAACGATGGCACATGTGTCTCCGGCAGTGAGATCAAAGGAGACTGAATCGAGTACAGTCAATGACTTCATTCCACTCCGGAACGTTTTGGTCAGGTCCCTGACCTCAAGTACAAACGCCATCTGCCCAGATATTCAATGAGAAAGGCTGTCCTATACCTCACACTGGTACTCGGGGTTCTGTCCCTCCCTGCGTGTTCCTCCGATAGTTCATCCGGATCCGATCAACGCGCGGAAAATCAATCCGCCGTCACGGCTGAACCGATGGCCGAGTCCGCCAGCGAACGTGCGGACAACCCGGATGCGCTTCGCATCCTCTTTCTTGGCGACAGCATCACGGCAGCCTACGGATTGGACGAAAGACAGGGATTCGTGCATCTTGTCGGAGAACGTCTGGATTCCGTGGGAATCCCGTCCACCGTAATCAATGCCGGCGTTTCGGGCGATACGAGTACCGGTGGCCTGAATCGACTGGACTGGCTCCTGAACCAGGGACTGGATATCCTGGTCCTGGAGCTGGGTGGCAATGACGGGCTGAGGGGAATTGATGTGGACTTGACCCGCTCGAACCTTGCGGCCATCATCGAACAAACCCGCTCCGCATCCCCGGGCACGGAGATCATCCTCGCCGGGATGCAGGTCCCCCCGAATCTGGGTCAGGACTATACACGTCGCTTCAGTTCGATGTATTCGGATCTCGCTGCAGAATACGAAACGCACCTCATCCCCTTCATCCTGGAAGGCGTCGGCGGGAATCCCGCCTTGAACCTTCCGGATGGCATACACCCCACCGCCGAGGGTCACCGCATCCTGGCGGAGACCGTGTGGGACGTATTGTACCCCGTTGCCAGGGACCGCGTCAGAGTGCCTTGACTTCGTTCAATACGTTGGCAATCGACTCCTTCGCATCCCCGAAGAGCATCTGGTTGTTCGAGTTGTAGAACAACTCATTGTCGATTCCGGCGTATCCGGGTCGCATGGATCGTTTCAGGACGATTGTCGTAGCCGCATGATCGACGTTCAGGATGGGCATGCCGTAGATCGGGCTGCTCTTGTCGTGTCGTGCAGCCGGGTTCACCACGTCGTTGGCACCAATGACCACTGCCACGTCCGTAGTGGCGAACTCACCGTTGATCTCGTCCATTTCGAACAGTTTGTCGTAGGATACATTCGCCTCGGCGAGCAGCACGTTCATGTGCCCCGGCATGCGACCGGCCACGGGATGAACGGCAAATTTGACCTCAACATCCCGTTTTTCAAGTTCCTCGGCCAACTCACGGACCGCATGCTGCGCCTGGGCTACTGCCATGCCGTATCCCGGCACGAAAATGACTTTGCTGGCATACGTCAGCAGAATGGCCACGTCGTCCGGTGTCGTTGAGTTCACAGTCAGATTGCCGACAGTCGGTCCACCACTGGACGCGTCCCCTCCACCATCGCCACCGAATCCACCGAGAAGCACGTTAAGCAGGGAACGGTTCATGGCGACGCACATGATGTTCGTCAGGATGAGTCCGGAGGCGCCTACCAACGCACCCGATACAATCAAGGCGGTGTTGTCCAGCACGAATCCCGTAGCAGCAGCGGCCAGACCCGAATAGGAATTCAGCAGTGCGACAACCACTGGCATGTCGGCCCCACCAATGGGAATGACGAGCAGTATACCGAGCAGGAAGGCCATGCCTCCCACGATCAGTGCTCCATAGATCACTGGCTCGGGAATCTGATGAATCTCGTTGGCTCCCATGACCATCCACGTCGTGCCAGCAACCACTGCCAGAACGAACAGGATGGTCAGGAGACGCATGCCCGGAAACGAAATCGGGTTTCCTGAAATGCGTTCCGACAACTTCCCGAAAGCGACGAAGCTGCCGGTGAAGGTGATCGTACCGATGAGGATGGACAACGCGATGGTGAAGGCGCTGACCGCGTCCAGCACCACTTCCCCGTGGGACAGGATCCGCGCGATTTCTGCCGAAGCAACGAGCGTGGAGGCAATACCCCCGAATCCGTTGAACGCCGCGACCAGTTCCGGCATTCCGGTCATTTCAACGCGCTTGGCGAGCAGCAGTCCGATACCGGTGCCGACCACCAGCCCCAGGAGCATTTGTGCCGGCGTCAGGATTTCCTGCAGGAACAACGTGGCAACGACCGCCACCAACATTCCGAGGGCGGCAAGCTGGTTGCCCTTCCGCGCCGTAGCCGGGGATTGGAGACGCTTGAGTCCAAAGATGAAAAGGACTGCGGAAACCAGGTAGGCAATGTCAATAATGGCTTGTTTCATCACGTCACTTGTCCTTTTTCTTGAACATCTGCAGCATCCGGTCGGTGACCATGAAACCGCCCACTACGTTGATGGTGGCAAAGATCAACGCGCCAACACCAATCCACATGGCCCATGGATCGTCCACCATACCGGCCACGACGAGCGCCCCGACAATGGTGATGCCGGAAACGGCATTCGACCCGGACATGAGCGGTGTGTGCAGCGTCTGGGGGACCTTCGAGATGACTTCCATCCCGATGAAGGCCGCCAATACAAATACGATCAGGTTCTCAATCATGATGAAAGCACGTTTTTGACTCGTTCGTGGACCACTTCCCCGTCGCGACAGACGCACGATCCGGCAAACACCTCATCGTCCGTATTCGGTTTGAATCCGTTCTCGTCCGTGAAGTCCTGCAACATGGCCAACAGCGTGCGTGCGTACAACTGGCTGGCATGTACCGGCATGTCCGTGGTCAGGTTGGTTGCACCGATGATGGTAACCCCATGCCGGACAACCGTCTGGTCGGCCTCGGTCAAGGCACAGTTTCCTCCGTTGGCGGCTGCCATGTCCACGATGACACTGCCAGGCGTCATGGCCTTGACGGCATCTTCCGAAATGAGGACAGGGGCTTTCCTGCCCGGAATGAGTGCGGTCGATACGACGACATCCGACTTGCCGATGAACGGCACAAGCAATTCCACCTGGCGTTTTGATTTTTCCTCGGCCAACGCTTTCGCATAGCCGCCGGAATCCTGCATGTCGCCGATCTCGAGTTCCAACTCCACGAATTGTGCCCCAAGCGAGTGGACCTCTTCTTTTGCCGCCTCCCGGATATCGTACGCGGACACCTTGGCTCCCAACCGTCGCGCCGTGGCTATGGCCTGCAGCCCGGCAACGCCTGCTCCCAGAACGAGCACGTTGGACGGTCGGACGGTACCGGCCGCGGTCGTCAACAACGGAAAGAATTTCGGCAGGGTAGTTGCCGCCATCAGCATGGCCCGGTATCCACCAATCGAGGAGAGTGCAGACAACGCGTCCATCTTCTGGGCACGTGAAATCCGCGGAACCAGCTCCATGGAAAGTGCTGTTACCCCCTGCGTTGCAAGCGCAGCCGACCGGCTGGCATCATCCAATGGACTCAGGAATCCGATGTAGGCACCACCCTTGCGCATCAATCCGATTTCCTGATCATCGGGAGGACGAACCTTGACCACGATGTCGCTTGAGAATGCGGCACTCCGATCCACCATCGTGGCTCCCGCGTCCGTGAATTCCTGGTCCGATACGTATGCGCCGTCACCCGCACCACGTTCGACCTGAACCGTGGCGCCGGCTTTCACCAGCTTGCTCACCACTTCAGGTACGAGCGCGACCATGCGTTCACCTGTCGCGGTTTCCTTCGGAACTCCAATCGTGTATCCCATGGGCCTGCCGTCTTGACTTGTTGTGCGGCATATATATACAAAGCCTTACCCGTCAGCGCAACGGAGCAGATCCAGCGGACTGTTGCAGGGGATTCCCTGACACGACTTGGGTGCGTTCAAACGCCCTGTTTATCAGGCGTCCCGTTCGAATCCGTCCATGAAATCAATCAGTGCCTCCACGGATGAGCGATCACAGGCATTATAGATGGATGCACGGATGCCCCCGACACTCCTGTGCCCCTTCAGGCCCACAAGCCCCTTCTTCTTGGCCCCGGCAATGAATGCGGATTCCATCGCCTCATCAGGCAGGCGGAATGTGACATTCATGTTCGACCGCGAAGCCGTCTGTGCCGTGCCCCGGTAGAAATCCGTCCGATCCAGCCGGTCATAGAGCAGGCGCGCCTTCTGGTCGTTGCGACGCTCCATCTCGACCAGACCTCCCAGATCTTTCAACCAACGGAGCACCTTTTCAACCATGTATACCGCGAAAACGGGTGGCGTGTTGAACAATTTGGATGCGTGCACCCGGTAGTCCAGCATCGTGGGCACGTTTGGATTGGCGCGTTCCATGAACGATGAACGAACGAGAACGACGGTCACTCCGGCCGGTCCGATATTCTTCTGCGCACCCGCATAGATGAGCGAATACCGGTTCATGTCGAGGGGGCGCGCCAGGAAATCGGACGACGCATCGCAGATGAGGGGTGCGGGTACATCCGGATCCCACGTCATGCGGGTACCGTAAATGGTATTGTTCGAAGTGACATGGACATAGGCCGGGTTCTCGGAATGGACCCAGCTGGCCTGCGGTGGCACATGGTCGTAGCCGGTCTCTTCGCTGCTGGCAGCCACGTTCACCGTACCCACGAACTGGCCTTGCTGGATGGCCTTGCTGGACCACTCACCCGTGTCCACATAATCGGCGGTACGACCTGCGGGCAGGAAATTAAGTGCCGTCTGATAGAACTGGAGCGATGCACCGCCCTGCAGAAAGAGGATTTGCCAATCATCATCCAGGCCCAGCAGGTCCTTGAAATGCTGCCGGGCCGCATCGGCGACTGCCGTGTACTCCGCCGAACGGTGGCTGATTTCCATGATGGATGCGCCGGCCGTTTTGTAGACGAGCATTTCGTCACGCGCTTCTTCGAGAACGGGTCGGGGCAACGTGCCCGGTCCGGCTGAAAAGTTGTGGATGCGTTCCATGGTCATAATTCCATCAGGCTCACGGCCAGAATATCATCAAGTTCAGAAATACGTTCGACGACGGCCGTTTGCACTGTTCCATCGAACCGAATGTACGCACACGCTGCCTTCGCACCATCAAAAACCACGTTCTCCATTTCGTGGATGTTCCAGTTCGCCTGCCGCATGGTCTCAAGGACACCGGCCAGCACACCGACTTTGTCCCGGTGCCGGACGGTCAACTGGTGGGTTGCTGGCGTTTTCGTGGCCAGGTTCACACAATTGGGTACGTCACCGGTCGTCGCGTAGGTGATAATGATACGGGCAGCCTCCTCGGCGATGGCGTTCTGCGCCTGCTCCGTGGATGCACCGATATGATGGGTCAAGTAGACATTCGGATGGGATGCGAGCGGATGCTGGAACGACCCGCTCTTGGCGGCAGGTTCGTCTGAAAATACATCCAGTGCAACGCGTATGCCCTTGTCCTGCATGGCCTGTGTCATGGCCGCTTCATCCACGACGGACGCCCGCGTGGTATTGATGAAGAAGGCGCCCTGTTTCATGGCGCCGAAGAATGCCTTGTCGGCCAATTGGCGGGTATCATCCGTCGCCGCCACGTGCAGGGTCACCGCGTCAGCGCGGGCTGCAACATCCACCGGGGAGTCCACACGAAGGACACCGAGTTCCCTCGCCTGGGCATCGGTGAGGGACCTGGACCATCCTACGATATGCATACCGAGTGCATGGGCCATGCTGACGACTTCCCGACCGATGTTTCCCAAGCCGACTACGCCAAGCGTCCGTCCCTTCAAGCCCTCGGCCTTTCCGTACTTGGCCTTGTTCCATGCGCCGGAGCGAGCATCCATGACATTGTCCGGGATGGACCGATCCAGCGCCATCAAGAGGCCGATGGTCAATTCGGCCACCGCCGTGGCGTTCTTTCCGGGGCAATTGGCCACGAACACGCCTGCCTCCGATGCCGTCAGCACATCGATCGTGTCGTATCCCGCGCCTGCCCGTACAATGAGTTCCAGTGCTGGCGAAGCCAGGATGGCCTCCTTGGGTACCTTCGTGGACCGGACGACCAATACCTGAGGGGCATGTCTGCCCAACGCGGCCGTCAGCGCGTCTCCCGATAGTCCGGGTTCGTTGACCACCTCCAGGGACGCTTCACCAAGCATGGATAGAACAGTGTCGGACAGACTGTCGGCAAGCAATACGCGCATGGGGATCTCAGTCAAAAAGATGAATCAGGAGGCCGGACCGCAACTTCGGTTCGAACCACGTGGATTTTGGTGGCATGAGTTCGCCGGCATCCGAAACGGACACCAATTCGTCCATGGAAGTCGGATACATGGATATGGCCAGTGCTGCCTTTCCTTCGTGGACCAGTCGCTCCAGTTCCCGCGTTCCCCTGATACCGCCGACAAAGTCGATGTTGCTGTCCCGGCGCGGATCAGTAATACCCAGGAGGGGCTCAAGGATACCGGCAGAGAGTCGGGCGACATCCAGACTGGCCGTCACATCGGATGTAACCGGTTCAGGCAAGGTCAGTCCGTACCATGTGTTGCCAAGATACAAACAGATCCGGCCTTTGGAATCTGGCGTCGGTTGGGAAACCGGACCGACATCGAATCGTGAGCGCAGGGTTGACAGGAACTCGTCCGGACCTTGCGGAAGACGGCGAATAATCCGATTGTACGGCAGTATGGCGACCTGACTCATGGGAAACAGGACGGCCGGGAAGAATCGGGATTCATGGTCCGGTGGCCCATTGATCTCCTCGGCTGCCCGACTGGCTGCCTTGCATCGGTGATGCCCATCGGCGACATAAAGTTGTGGTACGTCAGCAAACGCCTTCACGATGGGCCCGGTGTCAGTGATGCGCCAGACCGTGTGTCGGATTCCGTCATCCGCCGTGAAATCGTACAACGCGGGTGACATCTGTGCTTCCTCAATCAGCGCCTGGACCCCGGGATGGTCCTTGAACGCGAGCATGACAGGTTCTGCGTGAGCTTGCTGCTCAAGGATGTGACGTGTTCGATCATCTTCCTTGACGGGACGCGTGAGTTCGTGCTTCAGGATGCGTCCGCTGTCGTACTCGTCCGTGGACACGCACCCGAAGACGCCCGTCTGTGAACGACCATCCATGACCAGGCGGTAAACATACACGCACGGATTAACATCCTGGGTTGAAAACGGGGCATGACGGAAGGAACGGAGATTCTCGGCGCCTTTGGCGTACACCTCAGGGTCATGCTCGTCCATGGACACCGGAAGATCGATTTCCGGCCGGATGACATGCAGGAAACTCAGCGGATTCCCCTCCGCCAGGTCACGCGCTTCTTCGGTGTTGATGACGTCGTATGGTACACAGGCAACGTCCTGTGCCCGCTCGGGTACCGGACGGAGTGCTTTGAAAGGGTGAAGAAGGGCCATGTCGAAGCACACGTGTGGTGGATGTGGAACAGGAATTCCGAAAATACAATGCAACCCCGGAGGGATATACCGTGCGTCCATTCTTCAACGGGAGTTCGTTGATTGTAGCCCATGATTTCCGTATTATTGTATCCTACATCGCGGGGTGGAGCAGCTGGTAGCTCATCGGGCTCATAACCCGAAGGTCGCAGGTTCGAATCCTGCCCCCGCTACTGCAAAGGGCGTTCTGATCATGCGATCGGGACGCCCTTTTACTTTATTCTAGAACGCTTCCATGCATCCTGCGAGCGTCCTGCTGGTCTTCTTGGACGGAATCGGATTGGCCCCTCCGGGTCCGGACAATCCATTATCCGGCCCGGACCTGTCCGGACTGCATATGTGGGCGGGTGGCCGTCCCTGGACGCTTCCCGTCACTCCTGTCCCTGACGAGATGCATCATTTTGCGGCTGTGGATGCGTGTCTCGGCGTTCCGGGACTGCCGCAGAGTGGTACGGGGCAGGCCACACTCTTTACGGGAATCAACTGCGCCAGACTGGCGCAGCGGCATTTCGGACCCTGGCCACATTCCAGCACGCGCAATGCGTTGCGCAGCCACAACGTGTTTCGACGCGTCCGGGAGCATACGGGCCGGGATACGGCGTTCGCGAATGCGTTTCCCGAAGCCTTCTTCGAGCGTGCCACACGGACGGACCGGTGGTCGACCACGACGCGATGCTGCCTGGATTCGGGAACTCCGCTCCGCACGCTGGAGGATCTCGCTTCCGGAAATGCGGTGGCCGCGGATATCACGGGAGCGGGACTGCGCCGCTTCACGGGCCACACGACAGAACAGACGGAAGAGCACGCCGCAGACCGCTTGCTCGCTGTGGCCCAACAACATGCATTCACGCTGTTCGAGTACTTCCTGACAGACAAGGCCGGCCATGCCCAGTCCCCGGGCCAGGCGGTCGAGGTACTACAATCCGTTTCCCGATTCCTGGGCCACCTCCATGCATGCAAGCCGGACGGCATGACCATCGTGATCACATCGGATCACGGCAACCTGGAAGATCTCTCCGTGCGGACACATACCCGGAATCCGGTGCCGCTCGCAGTTTCAGGTCCTGGCGCTGGCGCCTTCGTGGATGTCGTCGACTTGACGGACGTGGTGCCCGCCATCATCCAGGCGTTCAGGGGCGTTCGTTGAGCAATTCGTGCAGCACGTGGTCGGCTCCGTAGGCATGCCTGAGCATGGCCACGATGGCCCGAATGTCCACGGCAATGGTTCTTCCATCCTCCCGGCCGAAGACCCAGTTTGAAGGCAGGGCGTCCCAATTGCTGTCGAAAACAAGTCCCACCAGGTCCAGGTCACGGGAAAGGAGTGGCGAGCCGGAGTTTCCACCGGCAATGTCGGTCGTAGCGACCAGATTGAGCGGAATGTCCCGCAACACGGCGGCATGCCCGTCAAGCTCCTTCGGGAGCGACCAGGGTGATGCTTGTGCTCCGGCCCCCTGCCGCTCAGCCAGGGCAAAAAGGCCGGCAAACGTCGTAAAAGCGGAAGTGGAGTCGACCCCTTTCACGCGCCCGTCTGAAATGCGGAGCTTGAAGGATGCATCCGGCGGTGACGGTGTTGCTTCCACACGGTACCGTCCCTCTTCCAGACGGGTCAGCAAGGCGTTTTCGCGCGTGACGAGCCCCGAAAGTTCGGCATCCAATGTGAAATACAGGGGGGCAAGTGCCTCGATCAACGGAACCGTGACGTCCCCGCTGGCCAGATAGTTTTCGTCAAGGATTTCCTGGAACGCATCCTTTTCCGCAATCCGGGTGTGCGTCACCATGGAATCGGCGATGGTCGCTGCATCCTTTCCGTCCAGCAAGCGCCGGACGGTCGGATCCGTTTCACCGAGGGCATGAATCACGTCCATCAGCCGTGCCTGGATCATGTCCCGTTCCACGTCCCGGGGCCAATCCTCGATGTTTAGGGCATCTTTCCGGAGCGATGCCAAGGCTTCATCATCTGCACCTCGTTGTCTGGAGAGCGTAAGGACATATCCATACATGGCCCGGGCCAGGATCCTGGATGAAGCCACCGGATTCAGGAAATGCGTGAAGGCTTCCGCCTTTCTCGCAGAAATCCGCTTGGATTGCTGGAGCAGCCGAAGGTCCCGCTGCAGATTGCCGAATGCCTGCGCGAGCGAGTCTTCCTGGGCGAATTGCCGTTGCAGTACCTGGTCCGCCGTATATCGGACGGCGAGGACATCTCCTTCATTCAATCCTTCGAGCGAGCCCCGCTCTGCTTTGAGCGTATTCTCCAGTGTCATCAAATCATTGGCCAACGAATCGGCCAGCCGTTCGGAATGGTTCCGAAGCACCTGTTGTCGGTTCATGAGCACGGCTATGCTGCGTGGCAAGGTGACGTCCCGCTCGTACTCGAGTATGGAAACCGGGGACAGTCGGTCGGTCGTACCCGGGTTGCCGACGACGAATACCGCATCTCCGGATTGTACCGAGGTCGTGTCGACGGAAAAGTAATGGGCCGGCTTGTGTGGATGTCCCTCCCGGTCCCGGACACGCAGGAACGCCATGTCCAGGGTATGCCTCGGCCACGAGAAATTGTCAGCATCCCCCCCGAAGTAACCGGCTGACTCCGACGGAACCAGAACCAGTCTCACATCGCGGTGCCTGCGATACACGTAGGCACTGTACCGGTAGGCGCTCCACGTCTCGAATACCTCCACCACATACAGGGAATCCGATCCGTTCAGTTCTTCCGTCATCCGACGTTCTATGGCTTCCGCGCGCTTTCGACGGGCATCCATCCTGGGGCCCGCTCCGCGGACGTCCTCGGCCGCTTTCCGGACTTCGTCGGTCACGTTCTCAATCCGCAGCAGTTCATCCACGTACAGATCCGGAATGCGCCGTTCGAGGGAATCATGACGAGCGACGAACCCGTCTTTCAGCAGATTTTCCCCGTCCTGTTCCACTTTTTCCAGTTGATCCCGGACGCAATGGTGGTTCGTCAGAACCAGTCCCTCCGCCGAAACGAAAGATGCCGAACAGAACGTACCCAGCCGCAACGCGCCACGCATGGCTCGGGTGCTCCAGGATGAGTCTGGACGGAGGTCATACTCCTCGGCCCACCAATCGTATGGCAGCGCATCGAATACCCACATGCGACCATTCACATGGTGAGGCACCGGCACTTCTTCATAAGCCGGTTGCGCGGGAGATGCCGGGTACGCCCGAACCGTATCGGCCCGCATGACCGGACGGGACGTGACCTCCGCGACCTGTCGGGGCGGAGCGCAGGCGGACGTTGCAAAGACGACAAGAACGAGCATTGCTGCGACGTTTCGCATATGGAACCGGTTCGGGTGCATGGGTATTAGAGGCGCCACGGCGAGAGTGGCGGAATTGGTAGACGCGCCAGACTTAGGATCTGGTGTCCGGAAGGACGTGGGGGTTCGAGTCCCCCCTTTCGCACGAGAAGGCTGTTCCGACCGCATGACGGCCAGCATCAGTTCAGCATGGCTTCATAGTCGGAAATATGGGCAGGGTCCATTTTGGACAAGGCGTCAAAAGCCTGGTTTGCCTGCGTGGAGCCCTTCAACATGGCTGCAATCTCTCCATATTTGCTGGAGAAGAACTGATCCAGATAGTAGGCGCGGGATACGTCCTCGCGCAGGCTGGCAAGATTGTTCAGCAGGTCAACCAGAACCGTCCTGGCGCGCTCCGGGTCGCGAATGAAGTGATCCAGGGATTCAAAATGGTAGTCAAAGTATCCTTCCCGCAGTGAGCGGAACCGGGGATTCATGATATCCGAGATGAGTTGGCCGCGGCTGACGTCTCCGCCCATGGACGACCAGCCTACAGCACCACTGCTCTGGGCAATCTCGGATATCCGGCGCGCCCGTTCAAAATGCGGATCCCCTCCCATGCGACTGAAGGTATCGTAGTCGAAGCCCAGCATTATGTATGCATAGAAGTTGAGAACCGACGTGATGGAGTGGTATCGGTCGGGTTCAAAGATCAGCGGGGATCCCTGTGCATAATCGAAAACCCACGCTTCATCACTCAACTGCAGAACGGTGGACTGTTGACCTGTTCCAAAGATAGGACGTCGTGAGGCCAGCACCAGACGCGCCCGGAAACGCGTCAAGGATATGGCCTCCGTCATGACGATCTGGATGGAACAGTCAATCCGTTCGAAATCCCGGTAACGGTCCTCTGTCCACTGGCGCTGGTTCACGTATTCGAACACCCGTTGACGGAGGTCGTCCAGAAAACTGTAGTCCGTGCCTGTAAGGCTGGAATAATTGACCGCGACAGTGCAATTGAATTCCTGCGCATGACTCCTGGTCACAGACAGGCCTGCCAGGACAAGAACGACCGCGATCGACGCGACTATGCGTCTTATGGGACGAGTGGACGATTCGACACCGTGCATGAAGACAATCTGGCGTGTTCGGAAGTGCGCGTAATACCGGGGTGGCCAGTTACAGTTTCACGCACGATGGGTCTTGGGTGTCCTGTGGATCAAACCGGACGCCCATCCGGCGTCTTGCTCCTGCGAATGGTAACGCTTCTGCAATTTCCCGTCAGACCGACGGTGTGGCTTCCGGTCGCGCTTATGGTTTTGCTGGCATGGACGGTCACGACCGCGAGTGGCCAGTGGCCACCCGATCCTGAAACAGCCGGGCGGGGCGGAGCGGCGGGTGCCACCGGCGGCATCCTGTCACCGCTCCGCCCCGCCCACCTTCCGGTGGACGGGACCTGGCACGTCCGCCTGGATCATCATGTCCCGTTCGGCGTGACCGAGGCGTCCACGGTTGGTGCACGTTTCGGGCGGTCCAACGGTCAATCCACGTGGCTGGCATCGACCAAGGCGACCCGGTTCGACGCATACCAGGCCGTGTTCTTCGCCCTGTCGTACATGCGGCCCCTGACCCTGGCACAAGGCGTACGCGCGGGAGCCAGCTTCGGGTGGACCCATGAACGGATGGGGCTGCTCGGCGCTCGGCGTACGCCGGTTTCGGCGCTCGGTGTGAACTGGCATGCCCGTGAGGGAACCTCCGTAGCCTTCCACCTGCTGAATTACAGGGCGACCAGACTCCATGGCTGGGTCGTGGCTGCCGACGGGACCTACGACCCCGGTGCACACTGGCCGCTGCTGCATGCCACCGTCTCCATCCATCCTGACTTCGGTCCGGCCTGGCACATCGGAAGCACCTGGAAGGCCGTGGAACGCATGTGGATTGACATCGGGGGTGCCGGGAATCCGTTCAGGACGGCCGCTTCCATCCGCTTCCGGAGCGGCACCCTCTTCGCACGTTTTGCTTTCGAGTGGCAACCGGACCCCGGAATAAGTCGGTGGATATCAATCGGGTGGTCATGAACGGGCTCGTTTCAAAGGGGATGTTGGTGATGACCGCCTGGGGAATTGGACTGCATCCGGGTCACCTGACGGCACAAGTCACCGACTCGCTGGCGTACCTGGAGTTGCTGCACGAGCATGCTTTGCCCGAATACGTACTGGGATCGGAAAATACCCCGGGCGATGGGGTTGGTGCCTTGCGCGCGACCCGCAAAGCCCAGGAGCCAACAGATCCAGGAGCGCTCTCGTGGAATGCTGTTCTCGCCTCATCGGGCCGTGTTGCTTTCAACGCTGCATGGTCTCCCCATCCTTGGCTGGAAATGGCCGGCAGCCTGCTTCGGGAGTCATCTGAGCCGGTACGCCTTGATCCGGGTGCCCAGTGGTTCTTCGGTGAACACGCCAGCGGATACGTCCGAATGGGTGGACGGCGACTCAGACTGGTCCTCGGGGACTTCCGCTTTCGATCGGCGGCCGCGCTGTCCACCTTGGGGTTGCGGACAGCGGAGCCGTCCCGACGGCATCCGTGGCGCCCCACCCTCCGAATGCCGGACGTACGAGCCTATGCCGGTTCCTCCCAGCAACCGGCTCCGCGAGGCATGGCGCTGTCTTTGAAGCTTGCCGGAGGCTGGACCATCGACGTGTTCACGTCGGCACGACGGGAAGACGGGACCGTGAAATCAGGCTCCGGTACCCATCCGGTCCAGGAAACCTCGTTACGAAAATCCTGGCACTTTACTTCGGCCTCCAGCCTCATGTCACGTCGACGGGTCCGCGTGACAGCTCACGGAGGTGCAGCAAGGATGCTTCGCGGTCCGCTTCGGGCGGGCGCCACATGGACCCGCTTTTCGGTCCCTGGTGGATCGCGGAGCGTCTTCGAGTCCATGGGACGGTGGCAATGGTCGACCTCCGGGGCACGTACCGGTTTCGTCGCCACCCGATTCGGAATGACCCCGACGGATCGTGCCTTGGTGAGTTGGGCCGTGGAAATCTCCATACCCGTGACGGATATGGCATTGAACCTGTACCATCTTCATGAGCAACCGGTGGCCTCCCTTCCGTGGGGACCCGAAGCCGGAATGGAGCCAAGGGACCACACGCGACGAACCACGGTTGCATCCGTGGGAACCCGCCTCACACGGGGTGGCGCGATGGTCTGGGGGATCCGGCACCATCATCGGGCGCCGAGCCGGCATCGACAATCCGAAGGCCATCAGGTTGCCGCATGGATCCATGCCGAGCGGTATACCTGGGCACTTGAGCTTCGCATCAGGAACGAGAAGGATGCCATGACCGGCGCCTGGAATGGGCAGGCCCGCTTTTCCGTCCGCAAAGAAACCACGGTCCGGCCTGACGTGCGCATAACCATGCAGGCCGTTGCCGCCGGTGCAGGTGGACTGGGAGCCCGGGTGCAGTGGCAAGCATCCCCACGGACGCGCTTCGTGGTTGGAAGAACCGTCATATGGGGCCATGATTCCGATCCCTGGGCGGTTCTTGTCACGGACAGGACGACCGGCATGTTGGGGCTGTTGCGCATGACCGGCCCTACCCTGCACTGGAGCATACGCCTTGAACGGAACCGATCCGGGCTGGGCAGGATGACCCTGTTCATGGACCAACGCGCCCAACGGGCGTCCTTTACGGGCACCCGTGACATCCGACGCCGATTGGTCGTAGCGTTACGGTATTGAGTCGATGAACGTGAAATCGGAGCGCCATTCCCGGTCCTCGAATCGATAGGCCCATCGCCATTGCAGATCAAGGGCCACGACGTGAGCCAGGCGGGTTTCCAGACCCAAGCCGAATCCGGCGGATCCGAAGTGCCGATCCCATGCCCGGAGATCATGCAATCGTTCCGTGAACCCGAACAGGTAGGCCATTTTCATGAATACGGGTATCGTGACAAACCCATTGTCCACGAACCATACCGGTTGCCGGACCTCCATCCCGTATTGCAGGAAATCGCCCGACCCGACGAAACCGTCTTCCCAACCCCGCGGACGGAAACCATCCAGATTGAAAACCGATGCTACGTTCTGGTGCAGGATGCCGGACGTCAGGCGGATCCCCGTATTGGTTCGTCCCCCGATGGGCACGTACTGGTCCAATCGGGAAATCCAGGCTTTCCTTTTAGGAAATCGTTTGGCTTCCAGATCAAACTCCCCTATCCAGCGCAGGACGGTTCCGGATCGGGGAATGATATCCCTCGGATTCTGCTGGATCCGCCAGGAAAACGTGGCCGACGGAGTAAATGACCAGCGTGAAAAGGCATCGGTGATCTGTCGAAGATCATCATCCAGGATCCGATCGGTCCGATGCGAAACAAACAGGCCGAGGCGCGCAGAGGACTGCGAAACATTCTGGCGGAATACCCGGGGGATCACGATGCCCGCCGAAGCGGACAATCGGTCACGGATGGCCCGGCGGGCCTGACCCTGGTTGTCCAGCGCTTGGATGGTTTCGGGACGTCTCGAGAACCGGAGCGTCGGAAATACGGCCCCGGCACTCGTACTGACTCCGGTCGTACCCCAGGGCCGTCCATTCTGGATGAACACCTCTCCGTACCAACTCACCTTCTGGAGCGGATCGGTGCCGTGGAAGCCCAACCCGGCACCGACACCCAACCGAGCATCTGCGTCGCGATCTCTTTCCACGGCTGGATACAGGACTGGAAATACGGACCGGAAGGTCAGATTCCGGAACGTGGAATAAGGCCTGGAAGGAAGGTCTGCGTAGGACCCGATTTGCAAGGCCGCATTTTCGACTCGTCCTTCCGGCCAATCCACAAGTGACGCAAGCGTGCCCAATTCGAGCCATTTTTCCGGTTGGACGCGGTCAATCACCAGATCGAAGCGTTCGTCCCTGTATACGACATAGGCCAGACGACGGCCATCCGGTGAAAAGGATGGTTCCATGGCTGCGTACACGTCATCCGTGACCCTGAAAATGCGACCGTCATCCATCCGGAGAGCATGGACCTGCAGCGTGCCCGAAAGGTCGGCCGTGAACAGGAGCCATTCTCCGTCCGCACTCCACGATGCATCGTAAATGCTGGCGTTGCGGAATCCGAACCACGGCCGGAACTGGCCGTCCCATGCCAGGAACAGGCCTTGCTGGCCCTCGAAGTGGGCGACAACGGCGACGGAATCCGAGGCAGGGCGAGGAGCCATCCTCTCCATCCGGACACGGGGCAGGCTAGCCACCGTGCGCGTTGGGTCATCCAGGGACACGATGTCCGAAAATGCCCCCCGCGTCCGGATGGCCCAGACGCTCCCGTCCCGAACGCGAACCGGATTCAGCGTGTGGTCACTCCCGGGATGCACGGTCGTATCCCCGTTCCGGTCCACGCTGAATGAGCGGGATGTCCACGCAATGGCCGAGACCGGATGCCGTTCGTACCGGGAATAGTGGACATGGCCCGTGTCATCCACGCTGAATACCGCATCCTCACTCGTCTCTTGCACGGTCAGACGTTTTCGCTTGCCACTTTCTGCATCCACCGTGAAAAGACCCCGTGCCACGTTGTAGGCGAATGCGTACACGAGGACGGTCTTATCATTCAGCCATTGTGGGTTGCGATGCACCAATCCCGTTCGCCCGAATACCGTGGCCCCCTCGGGATGGACCGGTGTACGGTGTCCATAGGTAGAGTCATACCAGACACGCATCCGGTCCATCTGTGCATCCGGCCAATCGCCCGTGGCCAACCGCATGACGGTTCCGAAGCCCATGAACGGGAGGCGCCCCTGCCAAGCCGAGGCCCTCCGTACGGCTTCCGTGCCATAGGTCTGCAGGACAAACTCCGTGTACAGGGTGCCACCGAGATAGAACCGGTTGAAGGGACGATGGTAGCTCGGTGGCTCCAACATTTGAGCGAGTGTCCATCCGCGGTCCATTCCGGCACGGAACTGCATGCTGAAGTAGGGGTGATTGAGCCGGCCGCCTCCACGTTCAAACGTACTTTCATGCACAACGGCCAGTCCCTCCAGCCAGCCTTTGGGCATCCACATGTTCATGGACCTTGCCAGATCGGGCGCAAACGGCCGGATGAGGGAAGCCATTCCGAAACCATGCCGGGCGTCCGCCTGCACGGCGTGGACCAGTTCATGGGTGGTTACCAACCGTGTCCAGTTTGAATTCCGCGTAGACAATCCACGTCCGGAAATGGCCGTTGATTCGATTTCGGATTTGAACGGAAACGACGTAACGTAGCCGTTGCCCCGGTCGTTGTAATCGTTCAGGACCACCGTGAGAGACGGTGGGTGTCCGTCTCCGACCAATGAATCCACCGCACCGAACGTTTCATTCAACGTCCACAGCAGTTCCTCTGCCTGCTCGCGCGATCCGTCCTGGAAGATGACGCGCCATGAGGCATGCCGCAGTTCCTGGTAGGTTACACCCGGCGGCCTGTTAAGGACGTCATAAACGGATATGACCTGGGCGTGCGTACGCCCAAAGGACATCCAGAGCAGAAACAGTAACAGGAAGGTCGTGGCGGTGCGCATGGTGCACTGAATATAGCGGCCCTCGGCAATACAACACGGCACAACAGATGTTCGAACGTCTGACCGAACCAATGGGAACGGCCAAAAATACATGTGCCCCGGCAGTCTGGAAGGCTGCCGGGGCACATTGCGGAGGGGGAGGGATTCGAACCCTCGGTACCCCATAAGGGTACAACGGTTTTCGAGACCGCCCCGTTCGACCACTCCGGCACCCCTCCTGAAGCGGACAGAAAGGAAAATGTACTCCGACTCCGGCCCGCGATCAATCCGCGTCCGGTTAAAACTATGTTGATACGATAGGGCTCATCCTTTCGTATGCGCTGCGGCGGCCATTTCGGCGATGTAGGAAGACGCGCCATCATCTTCTATGGCGTTGCCTACGACAATGAAACCCGCGCCGGCATCCACCCTTTCCCGAACGGAAACCGGAGTGCGGAGTCCGCCGCCCACTACGATCGGTGAAGTGCAAACTTCCCTGATGGCCTGGATCATTTCCGTGGGGACCGGATGTTCCGCTCCCGATCCCCCATCGGTGTACATGAGTTGCATGCCCATCATTTCAGCAGCCAGCGCGGTTGCCGCGGCTACGTCCGGTTTGGATCGGGGCAACGGCAACGACTGATTCATGTATTGGGCCGTGGTCAGTAGGCCGCTTTCCACCAGCATGTATGCCGTTGGAATGGTTTCCAGCTTCATCTGGCGAATGAGCGGTGCGGCGTGGACGTGCTGACCGAACAGGTATTCCGGATTCCGTCCGCTGACAATGGACAGGTACAGCAGCGCATCGTAGGCCGGCGTCAGTTGTGAAACGGCACCCGGAAACCCGATGGCCGGCAGTTCCGTGAAGCTTTTCAGCTGACGCACGAACGCGTCCACGACCGGTGCGTGAACAAGGCTTCCCCCGACAAAAAACGCGTCTACTCCAGCCCGCGTGCACGCCTCAACCCGAGTGCCCAGCTCATTACCACGGAACTTGTCAGGGTCCAGGAGGACAATGAACGCCGATCCGCGCCGTACCGAAACGTCTTTCAGGTGATTGAATATGGTCATGATTTCAACAATGTGCGCACTTCCGTCGCCACGGCGACAAGAGCAAATTCCAGAGCCTCCGGATTCTTGCCACCGGCGGTGGCAAATCCCGGTCGTCCTCCTCCCCCGCCTCCTACCATCCTGGCGAGCGTGCCGACAAGTTTGCCGGCCTGTATGCCACGGGCAATCACGTCATCGGATACCGAGCAGGCCAGATAGACCTTCTCTTCCGTGGCATCCTTCGTGCCGAATACCGTTACCGTACCCCCACCGAGTTCTTCGCGAAGGGATTCGGCAACGGAACGAAGCGCCTCCATTCCGGAGTCGGGCAACTGTCCGGAGATGACACGCACGCCATCCACCTCGGTGGCATTTCCCACCATAGTCATGGCCTGCGTGTGCAATCCCGATACCTGCAGCTGCTCCAGATCCCGCTCCAATTGCCGGGTTCGATCCTGCAGGGCGGCAACTTCTTCGTGTACCGGGCGCTGGAGCGCTTTGAATCGGTCGCGCACGCGTTGCAATTCCTCCAATTCCTCCGTCATCCACCTGAGCGCATCCATCCCGGCTACGGCTTCCACCCTACGGACGCCCGCGGCCACACTGCCTTCGTTGCGGAACCGGAACAGCCCGATATCGCCTGTAGCATCCACATGCGTTCCACCACACAGCTCCACCGACCATGCGCGGTCAAACGTAATGATTCGTACCGTTTCCCCGTACTTCTCTCCGAACAAGGCCGTGGCTCCACGTTCCAGGGCCTGGGCGATAGGCACGTCCCTGTCCTCCCCTCGCTTGATATTCTGTTGGATGACCTCGTTCACGCGGCGTTCGACCCATGTCAGATCCTCGTCTGACATCCGCTCGAAATGCGAAAAATCAAAACGCAGATGATCGGGAGCCACGAGCGACCCCTTCTGGGCAACATGATCACCAAGTCGTTCTTTCAGCGCAGCATGCAACAGATGGGTCACGGAGTGGTGCTTGGCAATTCGCGACCTGCGATCGGCGTCCACCCGGGCGATGACCGGTTCCCGGGGCTCACCCGGCAGCCGATCCACGAAATGGACAATCTGTTCTGCGGCCTTCCGGGTATCCAGGACCCGAAGCACATCCCCACCCACATCCAGCGTTCCCGTGTCCCCCACCTGGCCTCCCGATTCCGCATAGAACGGAGTCCTGTCCAGGATGACCTGGTGTACCTGCTGTCCTTCCGTGCCGGCAACCGTACGCATGCTCCGGATGGCTGCACCCGATTCTTCCAAGGTGCCATACCCGGTGAACACGGATGAGGCACCGCTACTCACGCGGACCCAATCGTCGTCCCCGCTCATATCGACCTTGAAGGAGGATGCCGAGCGCGCCCGCTCCTTCTGCTCCGTCATGTGCGTCTCGTATGCCTCCATGTCCACGTCCAACCCGGCCTCACGGGCCATGAGCTGGGTAAGGTCGATCGGGAAGCCGTAGGTGTCGTGAAGCAGGAAGGCGATTGCCCCCGGAATCCGCCCTCCTTCAGCATCCGCAACGAACCGATCCGTACGCTCCGTCCGCGTGCCGGAATGGCCATAGGCCGGCTCCAGCAACTCTTGGAGAGCGCGTTCCTCGAGGATGTCTGTGCGGGCCTTCTGTGCTCCATGTTCACGGATGCTTGCCACGGCTGGTGCCACGAGTTCAAAGTACTGGATACCGGTGCCCAGCGTTTCCAGGAAACTCTCCTCCTCTGCCCGGACGACCCGCCGGATATAATCCCGCTGCTTGACCAATTCCGGGAATGCGGTCCCCATGACAGCCTCTACGGAATCCAGGACATGGCACAGTACGGGTTCACGGAATCCCAGCGTCTGATATCCATAGCGGACGGCACGTCTCAGAATCCTTCGGATGACATATCCCCGTCCGGCATTGGACGGCATGACGCCATCGGCTACCGCAAATCCGATGGTACGCACATGGTCCGCCATGACACGCAACGCAATCTGCAAGCGAGCCCCGTCTTCCAACATGCTCGCGGACACATAGGTATCCAGTCCTTGAACGGGCGCCCGCTTTGCCAGATCGTCAAGGATGGGAAGGAACAAGTCCGTGTCGTAATTGCTCGTTTTCTGCTGAAGAACAGCGACCACACGTTCAAAGCCCATGCCGGTGTCCACATGCTTCGCCTTCAGCGGTTTGAGCGAACCGTCGGATTGTGCATTGTACTGGATGAACACCAGGTTCCAGATTTCCATGACCCTGGGATCATCCATGTTCACCAGCGAAGCCCCGGGAGTACGGGCACGTTCATCATCGGTACGGAGATCGATGTGGATCTCCGAGCACGGTCCGCACGGACCGGTATCTCCCATCATCCAGAAATTGTCCTTCGAGCCACAGTAAAGGACGTGGTCCGGGGAAATCCCTGTGACAGTCTTCCACAATTCCGCCGCCTCTTCATCGGGCTCCAATCCCAGCACCGCATCGCCTTCATGGACGGTCACATACAGGCGCCCCGGGTCAAGTCCCCAGCGCGTGACCAACAATTCCCAAGCCCACTGGATGGCTTCCTTCTTGAAGTAGTCGCCGAAGCTCCAGTTACCGAGCATCTCGAAGAAGGTGTGATGGTAGGTGTCATACCCCACTTCGTCCAGGTCGTTGTGTTTGCCGGAAACCCGAAGACATTTCTGCGTGTCGGCCGCCCGCACGTAGGACCGTGATCCTTCTCCCAGGAAAACATCCTTGAACTGGTTCATTCCCGCATTCGTGAACATGAGCGTGGGGTCATTACCCGGAACAAGGGAATCGCTGGGAACGATGGTGTGCTGTTTCTCTTCGAAAAACGAAAGGAATTCGGCCCGGATTTCGGCGGCGGTCTTCACGTGGAGGCTGGAGAAGTTGAATGGAATGAAAACGGCCCTTTTCGACGGGGCGAAAACGGCCGTGGACGACGTTCCGTAGGCTTGCAATATACGTCCGAAGTAACTATTCCGTCACAGGCTGCGTAGGGACGTCAGAACAAACCGGATGTCCCCCATGCCCTTCATAGCCACCCTTCTGCTCATACTTGTCCCCTTCCTGGAAGGCCCTGCCCAGAACCTGTCTTCGGACGTCATGATTGACCGTAGCTTCGACGTGCGTCCCGGAGGCGTACTCGACATGGATGTGAACCACAGCGACCTCCTGGTAAAGACGTCCGACAATCAAACGGCCCGGGTTCTGGTCCGTCTTGACGGCCGCGACATGTCAAAGGCACGCGATTGGTTCGAGCGCATGGATTTCCAGGTATTTGAATCACCCAATGGCATTGTCATCCGTGCCGAACAACCGGAGCGCAGCTGGAACTCCAGGAAAACCGGTGGCGCGAAAATCGGAATCGAAGTCCATCTTCCGAGGAATTTCGACATCGTTGCCCGGACATCCCATGGGGATGTTGCCATTGGTGACCTCAATGGACGTCTGGAACTGGTGACGTCCCATGGGGATGTGGAACTGGGGCGTCTCGAAGGCCCCATCATGGATGTGCAGTCGTCCCATGGCGACATCGGGATCGGCTGGATGAGTGCAAACACCATCAGCCTTCGAACCAGCCATGCCGACATCGAGGCCGTCGACCTGAAAGCCCGAACCATCGAAGCGCGTACCAGTCACGGCAACGTAGAACTGGAACGAACGGATGGTGATCTCAGCATCCGGACGTCCCATGGTCGCATACATGTCGCCTTGGCACAACATGCCGACGCCGACTTGCGGACAAGTCACGGTGACATCGAGATCGATACCCGGAAGGACCTGGATGCCCGGTTGGACCTGAAGGGAGCACGCGCGCGCATATCCTCTTCCCTGGTCTTTGACGGTGAAGTCGGCGAAGATCGGGTCCAGGGACGCGTCGGTCGAGGGACGAACCACATTACCGCGAACACGTCCCACGGATCGGTCATACTCAAGACCGCGTGGTAAAGGGCGGCAATCGGTACGCATGTACGCTCCGTGTGGGACGGTCGCACGTCCGGTTCCGACACACCTGCACCGTGCCTTCGGGTAACTCCGAATGGACTGCTTCGGCATTCCATTTCGTCAATTCCCCATGCAGCAGGAACAGGTGAGGAGCAAACAGGGCCTTGGCATCCTTGTGGACGGTTCCCGTAGCGGGAACCGTGAGCGTCCCGCGTCCGCCCCGTTCCTCGACCAGTACGGACAGGAATCCGGTGAAGCCGGAAGGTGCCGTCGCTGCCACGCGCAGCAGTGTCCGTTCCAGCGTCGCCCTGATCACATCCAGGGAAGGATCCGGGGACAAGGACTGCAGCACGGCAAGATTCCGGAACATGATGGCACTGCCAGACTCGTAGGCTTCATCATGCCATTTCGGAAGCCGGACCGGCATCTGGTCCGATGCCGACATCATGAACGTACCCGCATCGCTATCCCACAAGCGTTCAACGGCCTCCTTTGTGAGCCTGCTGGCTTTCTCGAGCCACGACACCTTCCCGGATACCTGGGCCAATTCCAGATAGCCGTCAATGAGCCAGGCATAATCATCCAACTGGGCCTCGATTCCGGTCTCAGCCATGAATGCACGATGATGGAGGACGGCCCCTCCGTGGAAGCGTGTCCACAACGCTGCGCCGAGCCGTTCGGCCAAGCCCAGGGCTCGTTCGGACGGAACGAAGCGGGCGGCCGCCGCAAGCGCACCCAGAAGCATCCCGTTCCAGTCGACGAGGATGTTCTCGTCCCGGAATGGTGCCGTCCGCAAGTCCCGTGCCTCCGCCAGTATGGCCAGGATGTCCGTCAACCTGCTTGAGGGGGCACCATTCCCGGGATCCGGTCCACGGGAACGATTCCTGTCCAGGACATGACGACCCGTCGGCCCCACACCCAACTGTTCCGCCGCGAATGCTGCATCCGACGGAGACAGGACCGAAGTCAATTCCTCCTTCGACCACGTGTAGAAGAGGCCTTCTTGACCGTCACTGTCAGCATCCAGGGCCGCGTAGAACAAGCCTTCAGGTGTCAGGAACGCGGACTCCAGGAAATCCATGAGTCGACCGATCCGGTCAACCGTGTGCGCTGAACCCGACGCCGCGTGTCGCTCCGAAAGGGTTCGAAGCAACCCCGCCTGGTCATGGAGCATTTTCTCGAAATGCGGCTCGTGCCAATGGGCGTCGGTGGAATACCTGTGTAACCCCCCTCCAACATGATCATGGATACCGCCATTCAACATCCGCTCAAGAGTGTCCGACACCATGGCCGCCGGACGCGGGCCCAAGCGGAGCAGGAACCGGAGGTGTTGGAATGTCGGGAACTTGGGTGCCCCGCCGAACCCGCCGTTTACTGGATCGAACGATGCGGTCAGGTCCTCAAGTGCGCGTTGCACAAGGCGGTCACCCGCTCCGGGCGACACTTCCGCCTTCTGTTCCTCCAGCGAAGCGGAGGCCGGTTGCAACCCGGCATGGACCTCAGCAGCCGACGTCCGGAGTGCATCTCGACGGGTGGACCACAGCTGCCCTACCCTGTCCAGGACATCCAGGAGCCCCGCCCGTCCCGATGTTGAATACGGAGGCAGATAGGTCGCCGTATAGAACGGCCGGCCGTCCGGAAAGGCGATCACCGTCAAAGGCCACCCGCCCTGCCTGCCCATTACCATACAGGCTGTCATGTAGTAGTGGTCCAGGTCGGGGCGTTCCTGCCGGTCAATCTTGATGGACACGAATCCGGCGTTGAGCCGTCGGGTCACCTCCTCGTTGTCGAAGGTCTCCCGGGACATGACGTGACACCAATGGCACGTTGCGTATCCGATGGAAATGAACAACGGAACATCGCGTTCGCGCGCAAGCGCCAGCGCCCTGGAACCCCACTCGTGCCATTCGATGGCCTGATGGGCATGCTGCCGCAGGTACGGACTGGCCGACGCACCAAGTCTGTTACCGGCCGGACTCAATAGACCGGGGCGAACATCACCGCGTTCATGAACAAGCGCTGCGTACCCAGCCAATACGCGCGGAAATTGAGTCGATTGGCGAAAGCTACGACACGTCCTCCTCCGTGCCGTTCCACCATGACCGTTGCGGCACCGGGAAGGGTTGCCAGCCGCTCTTCCGAAACATATCCACTCAACAGGGGCGCATCGATGTAGCGTCCAATCAGCGTACCGGGGCCTCCGGTGGATGCCCAGACTTCGGAGTTGTTGTGGAATCCGGGCAGGCGCTTACCTATACCCCATGAAAGCGGATGCGTCGCGTCCAATTCCATCTCGAAGATCGTCCCTCCGATTGCCTGGGCTCCCCGCGTGGATGACAATTCATTCCAGGGTCTTCCTGCCAGCAAGCTGTCCACATCCACCTCCCGCTCTTCCGCGCTCAACAGGCCATTCCGGACCGCCCAACTGGTAGCCCCCGCCATGACGAGCAGCCGGCCACCGCCCCGAACCCATTGGGTAATCGCTTCAGTTCCGTCGGTATCCAATCCACCACCAGGCAGGACGATCACGGAGTACCGGTCGAGGTTTGCCCGGGAAACCCGGTCCGGATCCAGCAGCGATGCCGGGATGCGGAATCGTTCGCTGAGGGCATGCCAGGCTTCACCGGCCTGTCCCGAACTGACGCCGGATCCAGCGATGATGGCCACTACGGGCAGGGACAATCGGTCCACTGAAGGTCCGCCCAGGTCCGGCCCGACGGGGGTCAATTCAGAGGCCACGCCGTGGAACTCGACGGACCATCGATCAGACAACGACTCCACCAATTGGTCCACCCGGCCGGCCACGTCAACCCCGTCCCTGCGGTATCTCGATACATAGACCGACCCGGGAGGGAAGGTCACCTGCGCGGTACCATCGAACACGACCACTTCCTGACTGGTTACCCGCGCCTCGATTTCCTGAGCCAGGATTTCGTAGAGCGCTGCGGGAGCATGGAAACGGTCCCATTTCAACATGTATCCGGTCCCTCCCTTCATTCCCTGCACGCTTCCACCGTCCAAGGGCACTTCGGACACTTCCTGTCCCAACACGGATCCCAGACGCTGCACACCGATGAAGTCCACGTTGAAGGCCAGCGGCAAGGTCCAGGTGGAGACATCGTAGAAGAGTGAATCCCTGTACTCCAGCGTGCGCTCTGTCGCTGCCTTGATCAACCGGTATTGAGGCTGCCGCACGGGCACGACGTAGGCTTCGCCCGGTGCGTACGTCATACCACCGGCATCCACCGTCCGCGCAAGTTCATGGATCCGGATCCGGTGGCCGGACAGCACCTGGGCAAGCCGCTGTCCACGCGTCCGGTCCTTCTTCAAATCGATCAGCCACGCCTCATGGCCGTCCCGCTCCGCCCGGGCCAGCGCATCAGCATAGAAATCCCGCTGCATGGCCAACAATCGGGGGCGCATTTCCACGGCGGCTTCGAGCGTGGACAGGGAGGTCAGGAATTGATTCCGGACCGTGTAGGCGTAATGCAACAGGCCATCGGCCACCTCGCTTTCAAGGGCGCGGGAAGACCCCTGCTCAAACAGGATGCCGACGGCTCCGTTGATGTCCGGGAATGCCGATCCTTTTCCGTAGAAAAAGTCATCGAAAGACTCGCCTGAGAAATAGGACGCACCCACACGATCCAGGTACGCAGCGTGGTAGGTTGCGATCTCAGCCGTCAAGGCCTGATTCAGATCGGACGTGTTGGGGTTCGTGCTGAGTGGAATGCCGGGTTGGAAAAAGAAGGTGGAACTGCCCCCCATTTCGTGGTGGTCGGTCAGGACATGGGGGCGCCAGGCATGAAACAAAGCCATCCTGCCCTTGGACTCCGGATGCTGCGTGACCAGCCAATCCCGGTTGAGATCGAACCAGTAATGATTCGTTCTGCCGCCCGGCCATGGTTCATTGTGTTCCAGGTCGTTGGGATCCGTCGTGTGAACGCCACCACGATGGCGATTGACCCAATCCGCGAACCGATCGCGTCCGTCCGGATTGAGCATGGGTTCAATGATGATCACCGCGTGCTCCAGCGCGTCCTCAACGGCAGGGCCCATTCCCGCTGCAAGGTGGTACAGATAGACCAGCGCGGCCTCGGTTCCCGATGCCTCGTTGCCATGCACACTGTAGGCCTGGTACACCACCACGGGAAGGGCACCCAGGTCTGCATCCGACACCGAGGACGGCGATTCCGAGACCGTGATATGCGCCTCCCGGATGTCTTCCAACCGGGCGTGGTTCTCAGGCGAAGTAACGACCGCGTGGACCAACGGACGTCCTTCATAGGAGACCGCATGCTGACGGACTTCGACTCGGGGACTTGCCGCCGCAACCGCTTCGTAGTACCGGATGACTTCAGCGGGCGTCGTATGACGTGTGCCAATCCTATACCCCAGAACATCATCCGGAGTGGGTATTGCGCCGTCGTAGGAAGAAATGCCGCTGACGGGAGTTTCGATGGCCAGCGGAACCTGCTGGGCAGAAACGGTCAGGAACGGCAGCAACAGGAGGGCCAGCAGGGTGGCACGTTTCGATGGGTTCATCATGATCAGGATTTGTACAACCAGGCAAGAGGGACAGTACGGGCACCCTGGGAATCGGCCACGGCAAACCGGCCGTCACCTCCCCAGATTTCGGCACCACCGACCTGTCCGGATTTGTTGAGGGCATAGAATTGGACGTTGAAGTCCGGACGTCCATTCCGATCCCGAAGATGTGCGAGTCGGGTACGATCTGCAATGCGTTGGCACGCAAAGAGACAGGCCGCCTCAGGCGTGTCGCCGGCCCTCATGCGTTCGACGATCAAGTGACAGGACAGGGCTTCCAGATTGGCTTCGCCCCTCCCCGTCGATCCCGCAGCACCGACGTTATTGTCGACATAGAGTCCAGCGCCCGGAATGGGGGAATCCCCAACCCGCCCCGGGATTTTGTACGCCAGTCCGGACGTGGTCGTCACCCCTGATATATTCCCTGCCAGATCAATGCCACTGCAATGGATGGTACCCCAGTGCCGCTTTGACTCACGCACGTGCATGCCAATACCTTCATCGTCCAGCCCGTGTGGAGGCAGATATTCGTCTACCGGTGAAAGGCCTTCCTTCCAGGTCACCCACTCAAGACGTGCCTCCTCCGTCAACAGGTTCTCAATCGGGAATCCATGCATCCGTGCAAAATCCTGTGCGCCCTTCCCGGTAAGCAGGACATGGTCCGTCCGACGGAGCACCTGGACCGCAACCCTGGAAGCATACATGACACCCTCGAGGCACGCCACGGCACCGGCCCTCCCGCTCGGACCATGCATGACTGAAGCGTCCAACTGGACCACGCCGTCCGCATTGGGTAAGCCCCCGTACCCCACACTCCGGTCATCGGGATCCTCTTCCACCAGGTTGACACCCGAAACCACGGCATCGAGCGCGTCCGCGCCCGCCTGGATGGACGCCATGGCCCGCGATACGGCTTCGAGGCCATTCCGGCTTGAAATCACGACCGGGCCTGGCGATCGGTGTTCGCCAATTGGCGTGCCCGGAGTGGATCCGTACACGCGTACAGGTCCAAGCGCGCCGGGCAACAAGGCGCCGGCACCCGCAATCAAACCGCTTTTCAAGAAAGTTCGTCTGTCTTTGCTGCTCACAGGGACCCTCCGGACTGTGCCAATCGTTTCGCTTTCAAACCTACGACGACCATGAACCGGGAACAACTCCGAAGCAACAACCGACTGCTCCATGTCATCACGGACTTCCACCACCAGCAGCGGCACAGCCACGCCGAACTGACTTGCATGGCGCTGGATGGAGGGGCCGACATGATCCAGTTCCGGCACAAATCCGTATCCGTTCGTCCGTTCATGCACGAAGCCGGACTGGCCCTCTCAGCGTTCCGTGCCTGGAAGCGGGCCATTCCGCATGATCGCCCACGCGTTTTCCTGGTAAACGACCGGGTGGATGTAGCTTTGGCCATCGGTGCGGACGGTGTGCATGTCGGCCAGTCAGACCTTCCGGCGGATGTTGTCCGTCGAATGATCGGTCCCGATCGGATACTGGGGGTGACGGCCACGACCCTTGCCCAATGCATCCGAGCAGAGGCGGACGGGGCGGATTACATTGGATTCGGCCCGGTCTATCCCACGCGTTCAAAAGACAATCCAGCCTCCATCAAAGGTCTCGAAGGACTTCACGAGGCAGCGCAGTCGGTTTCCATCCCTGTATTGGCTATTGCCGGCATCACTCCCGAACGATGCGGTCCGGTCATGGATACGGGGGCCGGGGGTGTGGCCGTCATGTCTTCCGTGGTGTTGGCGACGCATCCAACCGCAGCAGCACGTGAATTCCGGATAGCGCTGGACAGGTAACGGGCCTCCTGTTACTTTATCGGATTGAACGACCACCGCATCCCCTCAACCACGAACGCATGCCTTACGCAGACCGACTCAATCGACTTTATGCCGTGATGGACGACCACGGCCTGGACGTGCTCATCCTGAATCCGGGACCTACGCTTCCGTACATGACCAATCTGCATTTCCACATCAGCGAACGTCCCGTCGTGGCCTGCTTCGTTCCGGATTCCACGCCGACCCTCGTCTGTCCGCAGCTCGAATTGCTGAAAGTCGAACATGCGCCGTTCGCGTTGGATACCTACTCCTATTCAGAGAGCCTCGAATCCTGGCAAACGGCATTCACGGCGGCACTCGAACACGTACCCGCAGGGTCCCGTGTGGGCATTGAGGATCGCTGCCTCCGGGTGCTGGAGCTGCGGTTCCTGGAGCGCGCCATGCCTCAGGCCACGTTTGTTTCGGCCGAACCCGTCGTGGCCTCGCTGCGCATGCAAAAGGATGCGCTGGAAGTAGAAACCATGACCAGGGCCGTAAAGATTGCCGAGCAAGCCCTGGCCGATACATTGCCACACGTGCGACCCGGTGTCACCGAGCGCGAAATCAACGCCCGTCTCATCCAGGCCATGCTGCAACATGGCTCGGGAGGTGAACTCCCCTTCCAACCGATCATTGCCTTCGGCGCGAACAGCGCCAATCCCCATGCCGTTCCAACCGATTATGCCGCGCAGGAAGGGGATCTCATCCTCTTCGACTGGGGGGCCAATGTGGATGGCTATTTCTCGGACCTGACGCGCACATTCGCCCTCGGCGAGCCTTCAGAGGAGTTGCGGAACGTATACGAAACGGTCCGGAAGGCCAATGAGGCGGGACGGGCAGCCGGCGGCCCCGGCATTCCGGCAGGGGACGTCGACAAAGCCACGCGGTCGGTTATTGAAACAGCTGGATACGGGCGCTTTTTTGTCCACCGTACCGGCCACGGCCTGGGATTGGAAGTCCACGAGGACCCGTATATCCGGTCCGATAATCAGCAGCCACTGGCCGAGGGAATGACGTACACGGTGGAGCCAGGCATATACCTGGCAGGCAAAGGAGGCGTACGCATTGAGGATGACATGTTGGTTACACCGGATGGATGTCGTTCCCTGAGTACCTGGCCTCGGGAATTGACCATCCTCCCCACATGAATGAGGCGTACGACATTCTTGTCGTCAGTTCCGATCCCACGCTGACCGACGAACTCACGGTCTTCCTGGATGATCGGTTCGTCATTCATGGCCTGTCGTTGGCCGATCTGGCCGGCGGACTTCCAGACGCACACGCGGTCCTGGTCGACGAACGCATCGGGACGGCGCAACTCCGGTCCGTACTGCACGACCTCCTTTCAGGTCAGTCCAGCACGGCCGTCCTCGTGGTCCAGCGCTCCCAGGACGATACCGGTCACGCGGCCCTTATCCGGATGGGAGTGCAGGACGTGGTTCCATGGACGGAGGACGGCCGTGCCACGTTTGCCGACCGCCTTCAAATGGCCATCGAGCGTGCCCGGATCCTCGGTATCACCCAGGAGGCTGCATTCCATATCCGAACCGTCGTAGAGCACCTTTCCGACGCGGTCCTGATCGTGGATGAATCCGACAGGGTGGTTTTTGCGAATCCCGCCTTCGAAGACATGCTGGGGCAACCGATCGAGGCGCTCTATGGAGCACCCTGCCCCTTCGGACTTCCGGAAAATCCAGGCAATGCTGCAGACATGCATATCCTGGAGTGGAACAGACCCGACGGAACCACCCTGAATGCCGGCGTCTTCATTTCCACGCTGCATTGGGATGGCCGGGCAGCACGGATGCTGGCCATGCGGGATCTCTCCTCTGAATATGAAGTCCGCGAAGTACTGCTGCGCGCCCGGTCGACGGCGGAAAAGACGGAGGAACTGAAGGCCTCGTTCCTGGCCAATATGAGTCATGAACTCCGGATTCCGCTGGCCAGCATCATCGGCTTCGCCGAGATCCTGGCGGAGAATGCAACGGACGATGAAACACGTGAATTCGCCACGCTCATCCAGGAGTCCGGAGGACGTCTGCTCAGGTCCATCAACGCCGTATTGGACATGACGCGCCTGGAGGCCGGCCGCTACGAGCCCGTGCCCGAAAACGTGGATGCGGCCGACGTCATTGACAGCGCGGTGCGACTCATGAAGCCACTGGCTGACGAGAAAAAGTTGGAACTCATCCGGACGGGGCCCTCCCCGTTGGCGTTCCGGACCGACCCGCTTTTCCTGGAGCGGATTGTGAACAATCTCGTCGGCAATGCCATCAAGTTCACGACCAACGGATGGGTCCGGGTGTCCTGGAAACAGGAACATGGCGAACTGATTGTCTGCGTCAGGGACACGGGGATCGGCATTTCCGAAGCATTCCTGCCTGAATTGTTCGACGAGTTCACCCAGGAAAGCACCGGCCGCGGCCGCTCCTACGACGGAACCGGGCTCGGACTCGCCATCACCCGTAAGCTGGTTGAACGACTGGGGGGGACTATTGAGGTGGTCTCCGAAAAAGGTGCTGGAACGGAATTCTCAGTCAACATCCCTGAATCTGAAGCGTGATTACTGAACCCACCACCCTGTTTGCGACGCTGGCGGCTGTATTGGCGGCGGTTTTCTGGCTGTCGACATTGAAGCCGCTGGCCCGTTTCTTCGAATTCCTGCCGCCGGTCATCTGGGCGTATTTCGTACCCATGATCATGACAACCGCAGGCCTGACACCCGCTATCAGTCCCGTTTATTCGTGGATGTCCACGTATCTGTTGCCGTTCTCGCTCTTCCTGTTGATGCTCACCGTGGACGTCCCCGCCATCCTGAAGTTGGGCAAGACCGCACTTACCATGATGGTAGCCGGAACGGCGGGCATTGTCATCGGTGGTGCCGTGGCCTACTTGTTGTTCAACCAGTTCCTGCCAGACGATGCCTGGCAAGGCATGTCCATTCTGTCCGGAAGCTGGATTGGAGGCACGGCCAACATGCTGTTCATCCAGAGCAGTGTCGGTGCCGACGACTCCATCCTCGGTCCGATCATCGTCGTGGATACGGTGGTCGGCTATGGATGGATGGGGATCCTGATTTTCCTGAGCGCCTTCCAGAAGCCGTTTGATCGCTGGATCAATGCGGACACGACGGTCATCGAGAAGACGAACCAGCGTCTGGCGGAGTTGGACACGACCCGTCGCCCAACGGGAGTACCCGACTTGGCCTATATCGTGGGCATGGCCCTGTTCGTTTCGGTATTGGCCATGGCGCTTGCAGACCAGCTCCCGTCAATCGGAAATCCGACCATTATTTCGGGCTCCACGTGGGCCATCCTGATTGTTGTTACGCTGGGGCTCATCCTGTCCTTTACCCGCCTGCGATCCCTGGAGCATGCAGGAGCAAGCAAGGTCGGCTATTTCGCGCTCTACCTCCTCCTGACGTCCATAGGGGCGCGAGCGGACCTGGCAGCGGTGCTGGACGCACCCATGTACATGCTGACCGGACTCGTCTGGATCCTCATACACATTCTGATTCTGCTCATGGTTGCCAAACTCATCCGTGCGCCCCTGTTTTTCGTGGCCACCGGCAGCATGGCGAACATCGGTGGGGCCGCGAGCGCACCCATCGTAGCCGGTGTGTATTTCCCGGCGATGGCCCCGATCGGCCTGTTGATGGGCGTTTCCGGTTACATCCTTGGTATCTACGCAGCCCTGTTGGCCGCAAGGATCCTGAGTTATCTCTCCACGATCGTCTGAGCGAGAGTTTCGGCCTCGTCAACCAGGCGACCGATCATATCTACTCCAGCCTTCCAGAAGGAGGCATCCCGAAGATCAATGCCCATCTTCCCGACCAATTCGTGGGGCCAATCCGATCCGCCAGCCGCCAGCAGTTCTCGATAGCGGTCCGGGAAATCGTCTCCGGAAGACGTATAGCGCTGGTACAACGCCAGGACAAGCAGTTCGCCAAACGCATACGCATAGACATAACCAGGTGTATGCAGGAAATGGGGGATGTAACTCCACCACCAGCGATAATCATTCGTCAGGGTTACGGAATCGCCGTACATGGCTGACTGCGTCTCCATCCAGGCATCGGAAAACTGGTCAGCACCCAGTTCACCTTCCTCCCGACGCATGGTATGGATCCGGTCCTCGAACCGGTTCATGGTGACCTGACGGTATACCGTTGCCATGGTATCGTCAATCTTGCCCATCAACATCGCGAGCCGGTTTGAGGGATCGGATTCGCTCGCCAGCAACCGCTGGAAAACGAGCATCTCCCCGAAAACCGACGCCGTTTCGGCCGTGGTCAATGGGGTATCGGCGTGGAAAATGCCCTGCTCCCTGGACAGATACTGGTGCACCCCATGGCCCAATTCGTGTGCAAGCGTCTGCACATCACGCACCTTGCCGGTATAGTTCATGAGGATGTAGGGATGCGCAGAGGGCACCGCGCCATGACTGAAGGCTCCACCCCGCTTGGACGGATGCAATGCCGCATCAATCCAGCGTTGCTCGAAGAACTGGTCCACGATGGCACCCAGTTCCGGATGGAACGCCGCATAGGATTCCGTGACTAACCGGCGTGCTTCATCCCACGGAATATGCTTGTCCGCCTCGCCGACCGGCGCGTACCGGTCGTAGTCGTTCAGCACGTCGAGGCCCAGCAGGCGGGCCTTCAGCCGATAGAATCGTCGAACATGTCCATAGCTTCCGGTCACGGCTTCAACCAGGGCCTCCACGTCGCCATCCGCCACTTCATTGGACAGATTCCTTGCTGAAATCCACGACGGGTACCCACGCAACCGGTCCTCCGTAGCCTTGTCCTGCAGGATGGTATTGAAGATGAATGTCAGCGTCCGGTTGTGCTTTTGCAGCCCCTCCGTGAAGGCGGCTGCAGCGGACTTCCGCAGCGACGCGTCGGCATCGTGCAGCTTGGAAAGAACCTGTTGCTGGGTCACTTCCTCCCCGTCCAGCGAGAACCGCATGGCCCCCATGGTTTCGTCGAAGAAGCGGTTCCATGCCGAACGCCCGGACAGGGATTTCTCGAGGACAATACGCTCTTCCGGCTCGGACAGCAGGTATTGCTTCTGCTCCCGCAGGACCGTGAGCCAGTGCTTGGCCATGCCGGTTCCCGGATGCTCGAGACAGGCGTGTGCCCTGGTGTCGTCCATCTGCGACCATTCGAGCTCGAAAAACAACAAGGTCGAGGCGATGGCGGTATACCGCTCTTTCACATTCTGGAGCAGCTTGCCGGCAGCGGGATCGGCGGTGTTTGCGGACCATGCCAGGTAGGCGTAGGTATAGGCCCGTCCCGTAGCATCCTGGAGTTCGGCATACGCGGCAAGCGCCACTGCAAACGCATCCGGCGTCGCGGACGCAATGCGTCCTGCCCACTGCTCCGCGAACATCCTTGCCTTATCTCCGGTGGATCCCAGGTCGGCTATGGCCGTCTCCCCGTCCGTGTAGAGATCGGTCAGATCCCAGGTTATGGCTTCTGCTCCTGTGGGTCGTTCTTTCGGCATGATTCGATGTCGTTTTGGAAGGTGGTGGCCTCTTCACGCACGGCAAGCAAGGGCGTTCCCTGTCCCGGTGAACCTCCCCCTCCATACGTACGTTGCAAGAACGCCCGCCCACGCCAACCCGCCATCTGCATGCATCCCTACCGTCTCCTTCCGCTGACTGCACTCGTGTTCCTGGCCGGCTGTGGGCCGAAAGCCGATCCGGTGGAACCACCCGAGCCCGTGACGCGCACCGTTTCAGGAGTCGCCATCACGGACCTTGAAACACCCATGCCAGCGTTCCGCGTAGCCACCGTCCATGGAGACAGCCTGTTCTCCACGCAGCTTTCGGGAAAGGTGGTCCTCGTCAATTTCTGGGCTACGTGGTGTGCCCCCTGCATTGTCGAAACGCCGGAGTTGGTTGGACTCCAGGAAGAATGGAAGGACCGGCCATTCCAGGTGCTGGGTGCCTCGCTCGATGCGTACGCTGACGAGGAGGTCGTGGGCTTCGTCGAGGACTTTTCAGTCCAGTATCCGGTGTTTGTTGACGAAATCGAATTGGCTGAGGCATTCGGCGGGGCGTATGCCCTCCCGACAACGTACCTGGTCGATCCGGGTGGCGTCATCCGAAAGCGGTGGGTGGGACTCTTTCCGTTCGAGGACGCCCGGGCTGAACTGGACGCAATGGTCTCCGCTCAGGAATCGATGGGATCGAAATAACCCACCGTCAATTGATCGGGATTCACCACCTCCTGCATGGCGGACCGGATGGACTCCGGCGTCTGTCGGGCGGCCTGTTCCAGAAACGTTGTGAACAGTTTCCAATCTCCCGCGGCAATAGCTTCGTTGAGCAGGGCCGCTGTGGCAAATGAACCGTCCCGACTGTACCGGGTCTCGGCCTCAAGCGCTGTGAGCGCACGCTTGAATTCGGCGTCCGAGATGGCTGTTGACGTCATTCGGGCCAGTTCTTCCAGGAGAACCCGCTCGACATCCTCCGTTCGGGCAGACGCGTTCAACATGACC
This sequence comes from Rhodothermales bacterium, assembly GCA_040221055.1. Lineage (NCBI taxonomy): Bacteria > Pseudomonadati > Rhodothermota > Rhodothermia > Rhodothermales > Rhodothermales bacterium. The sequence continues at coordinate 105,583 of JAVJVN010000009.1, forward strand.
AGCACGGTGAAGAGTCCGGGGTCGCGAAAGGCCGACATGGCCGCACGCTGGGCCGTGGCCAGTCCTGCATCCACCAGGGCGCGATAAAGCCGGCTTGTCTTTCCATGGGAAAGAACCATGGCCGCCAGATGAAGCGGTGCCGAAACGGCTGAGAGCGCGTCTGGAGCCTTGTATGCCATCATAACGGCAGGAACGTCGCCCTTCATGCGGACGGTTACCCGACGTTCTCCCCGCTGGACGGGCTCCCGGATGCTGATTTCGGGAATGGGATGAGGGGCAGACGGAATGGCTCCGAATGCGTCCGAAATGGCCGCCAGTACGCGCTCCGAATTGAATCCGCCAATGACGGACACATAGGCATTGTCCGGCCAATAGAACCGGTCATAGAACGAGCGCAGCCCCTCGGCCGTCATGTTCTCGATATCACTCCGCCATCCGATGGTCGGATGGTGGTATGGGTGGGCTTCGAATGCGGCAGACCAGACGGCATGGTACATCTTCCTGATCGGCTCGTTTTCGCCACGGTCGAATTCATTCAGGATGACCGTCTTCTCGGACCGCACGTCCTCCTCGGAGAGCAGCAGCCCGCGCATCCGGTCCGCTTCAATACGGATGGCGGTCTCCAGGTGCTCTGCCGGGAGCATCTCATAATAGTTCGTTCGATCGTTCCAGGTCGTTGCATTGACCTGCGCCCCCAAACGCTGGAGCGTCTTGAACACCGTCTGGCCGTTGGCCTTGTTGAAGGCTTCCGTTCCCTTGAACATCATATGCTCCAGGAAGTGCGTGGCCCCGGTCTCCCCCAGTCGTTCATTCCGGCTGCCCACCCGGTACGTAACCATGAATGTGGCCACGGGTGCCAGCATCTGGGGCAGCAGCAGGACATGCAACCCGTTGCTGTCCAACCTCCAGCAAGCAATTCCCTCGGACTCCTCGACGAACGAATAACCTTCCACTCAGTGTGCCTCCAACCAGTTCTTTCCGGTATCCATCGTGACTTCAATGGGGACAGACAGCGGCATGGCGGTAATCATGGCCTCCTGGACCAGCGGCTTGACCGCATGGACCTCGCTCTCCGGTACTTCAAGTACCAGTTCGTCGTGGACCTGCAACAACATGCGGGCCTTGAGCTCATGATCGACCAGCGTTTGCTCCAGATGGACCATGGCCAACTTGATCATGTCGGCTTGGCTCCCCTGGATGGGCATGTTGATGGCCACACGTTCTGCGAATGATCGCACGTTGCGATTCCTTGCGTTGATATCCGGGACATACCGGCGGCGGCCGAGCATGGTCTCGGCATACCCGCACTCCCGGGCCTTCTCCACTTGATCGTGCAGGAACGCGGCCACCCCCGGATAACTCTTCATGTAAGTATCTATCAATTCCTGGGCCTCACCCACACTGCACCGCAGACGCTGGGCCAGGCCGTAACCGGATACCCCGTAGGGAATTCCGTAGTTCACCTCCTTCGCCTTGCGACGCTGGTCGTCCGTCACGTCGTCCAGGGCCAGCTTGAACACCGTGGCGGCCGTCGCTCGGTGGATGTCCTCGCCTTCGGCAAAGGCAGCCGCAAGCGCCGCGTCACCGCTCAACGAGGCCAATATGCGAAGTTCGATCTGCGAGTAATCCGCGGACAACAGAAGCCATCCGTCCTGCGCCACGAATGCCTTCCTGATCTCGCGGCCCCGCTCCGTCCTGATGGGAATATTCTGGAGATTCGGATTGGAGCTGGCAAGCCGTCCCGTCGCCGCGGTCGTCTGGCTGTAGGATGTATGCACCCGATGCGTTTCCGGATGCACGAGCGACGGTAAGCTGTCCACGTAGGTGGATTTCAGTTTGGCCAGCTCCCGCCAGTCCAGGATCATGGCGGGCAATGCGTGTTCCGATGCCAACTGTTGGAGGACGCTTTCCTTCGTGGACGCTTTGCCCTTGGAGGTCTTCTCCAGGACCGGCAATTCCAGTTTTTCAAACAGGATGGTACCGATCTGCGCTGGCGAGCCGATGTTGAAGGACTCTCCCGCCTCCTCATGGATCCGGGCCTCAAGCGTTTCCAGATCAGCGGCAATACGTTCTGACAATTCCGCAAGTACGTCCGTATCCAGCAGGATTCCATGCTGCTCCATGTTGGCCAGCGTCCGGACGAGCGGGAATTCCATGGACTCGGCGATTTTCATCAACCCATCGGCATCCAGGCGCGGTGCCAGATGGTCGTACAACCTGTACGTCACATCGGCGTCCTCGCACGCATACGGGGCCACCTTGCTCACGGGAACGTCCCGCATGCTCACCTGCTCCTTGCCCCGTCCGATCAGGTCGACTATGGGAATGGTGCGGTATCCCAAAAGCGTCCGGGCCAGATGATCCATGCCATGGGGCTCCTCCGGGGCTATCAGGTAGTGAGCTACCATGGTATCGAACAGCCGGCCGTTCAACACGACACCATGCCGCCCCAACACGGTGAGATCGTATTTCAGATTCTGTCCGATCTTGAGCGCTTCCGAAGCGAAGACGGGCTCCATCGCCGAAAGGATCTCCGACGTGCCTGTCCCGTCCGGAAGCGGGGTCGGCACGTACCACGCTGTACCGGGGCCGCGTGACAGCGATAAGCCCACCAGCGACGCCATCATGGCATCCACCGAGGTGGTTTCCGTATCGATGGCCAAAGTCCGGGCCCCGTCCATGGCCTTGACCAGGTCGGCAAGGTCATCCATGGTGCGCACCGTACGATAGTCCACCTCCTTCTCTGACCACGAATCCAACTCGGATCCGGTATCGAACAGGCTGTCCGGAACCGACGGAGTATCGCGCTGAGGCGCGTCCTGCCCAGACCGAACCACCTCGGTCGTCTTGGCAGTGCTTCCGCCCGAGCCAGCACCCACCCGTTTCGCCCCGACAACCCGTTCTACACGCTCGAACAACCGACTGAATTCCAACTCGTCGAATATCCGACGGACCTCCTCCAGATCAGGGTGACGTACCGTGAAATCATCCCAGGTCTCCGTTGTTGGTACGTCCGTCCGGATGGTGACCAGTTTCTTTGAGAGCAAGGCGTCTTCCTTATGGTTCTGCAGCCCTTCTTTGGCCCGCTTGCCGGAAACCTCATCCGCGTGCTCCAGCAGGTTCTCGACGGAACCGTATTCCTGGATCAACTTGACGGCCGTTTTCTCACCGATGCCATGCACTCCGGGCACATTGTCTGCACTGTCGCCCATCAGGGCCAGGAGGTCAATGAATTGGACCGGTTCCAGCCCGTATTTCTCCCGGAACGTGACATCCGTGATGGCATCAAACTCCTCACCCCGGTAGGCCGGCCTGAAAATCGATACGGCCGGGGACAGCAACTGCTGGAAATCCTTGTCGGGCGAGACAATGACCGCATGCGCGCCATCCCGTTCTGCCTGACGCGCCAGCGTTCCGATGACGTCGTCGGCTTCCACGCCCCCGATCTCGACCACCGGGATGTCGAACGCCCGGACAATCCGTTTTATGGGCGGAAGGTTGGCGAGCAGATCCTCCGGGGGGGGATCGCGATGCGCCTTGTACTGGTCGTACATCTCGTCCCGAAACGTGCCCCCCTCTTCCATGACGTCAAACACGACAGCGATGTGGTCGATTCCGTTGTCCTCTATGAGCTTCACAAGTGCTGACGTGAATCCGTACGTCGCACTGGTATTGAAGCCCTTCGAATTCACGAGCGGACGATTGATGAAAATGAAATGCGCGCGATAGGCCAGGGCCATCGCATCCAACAGGTAAAGCTGTTTCTGAGCAGTCGCCATGAACGCTGTGGTGGGTATCGGAACCGGGTGGGCTGTCGTCCTTACACGGAACGGATGGCCTGTGGGTCCCGACCCGTTCAACGCAAATTGCACGTCCGTGAAAAGTTTTCAGCCAAAGTGTGTCCTGGTGACCGGAGGTGCCGGATTCATCGGTTCCAACTGGTTGCTCCGCATGGTACCCCGCCATCCGGAAATCCGCTTCATCAATCTGGATGCGTTGACGTATGCGGGCAACCTCATGAGCCTCCGGGAAATCGAGTCGGCGCCGAATTATCGGTTCGCCCACGGGGATATCACGGATATATCGCTTGTGGCCGATGTCTTCGCCCGCAACGACGTGGATGCCGTGGTCCATTTTGCGGCCGAAAGCCACGTGGATCGATCCATCCGTGACGCATCGGCCTTCATCCGTACCAATGTCAACGGGACCCATGTCCTCCTGGAGGCGGCGCGCCGGGCCTGGGAGCAGCGAACCGATGGATCGGTGCGCTTCCATCATATTTCCACCGACGAGGTATTCGGTACACTTGGATCAACCGGCCACTTCACGGAAGAAACCGCATATGCCCCCCGATCGCCCTACGCGGCATCCAAGGCATCGGCCGATCACCTCGTCCGTGCCTACGGCGTGACGTATGGCTTGCCGTTCGTGCTGACCAATACATCGAACAATTACGGACCCCGTCAATTTCCGGAAAAGCTCATTCCCCTCGTCATTGCACGGGCCATGGCGGGAGAGACGATTCCCGTCTACGGTCGCGGCGAGCAGGTCCGGGACTGGCTGCACGTGGACGATCACTGTGCCGCGCTCGAGGCTGTCCTGCTGGAGGGAGAGGTCGGTGAGACCTATCTGATTGGCGGCAATGAGGAGGCCCGGAATATCGACTTGGTTACGCTTCTGCTCACGGTGGTGGACGAGCATCTGGGGCATCCGCCCGGAACGTCCGCTTCCCGCATCACATTCGTCAAGGACAGACCCGGACACGACTTCCGGTATGCCCTGGATTCCTCCAAGATCACGTCGAAACTCGGATGGACTCCTGAATATGACCTGGCTTCGGGTTTGCGTCAGACGGTTGCGTGGTATGTTGAGAACGTGGGGTGGATGGACGCGGTTCGGGATGAACGCTACCGCAGTTATATTGACGAACACTATCGAAACGCGGCCGAGCAACAACTATGAAAGGGATTGTCCTGGCCGGGGGTACCGGCAGCCGACTCTATCCACTGACACGGGTGACAAACAAGCACCTGTTACCGGTTGGGCGGTATCCCATGATCTATCACCCACTCGTGCGGTTGCGCCGGGCCGGAGTACGGGAGGTCGCGGTGGTCACGAGTCCCGAACACATGGGAGATGTCGTCAACCTGCTGGGAAGCGGTCGTCGGCTGGGCCTGGATCTGACCTACCGGGTGCAGGATGAGCCCGGCGGAATTGCACAGGCCATTGCGCTGTGTGAGACGTTCACCGGTGGCGAGCCGTTCGTAGTGATCCTTGGTGACAACATCCTGGGATCGGATATTGGCCATGAAGTGGATGCTTACCGCGCCCAGGCATCCGGAGCGCGCGTGCTGCTGAAGGAAGTCCACGATCCCGAACGCTATGGGGTACCCCGATTGGTTGACGGTCGAATCGTGGAGGTCATCGAGAAGCCAACCGAGCCTCCCAGTTCGTTCAGCGTGACTGGCATCTATTTCCTGGACGCCGATGTCTTCTCCATCATCAACCAACTGGAGCCGTCGGCCCGCGGTGAGTTCGAAATCAGTGACGTGAACAATCACTATGCGGCAAGGAATGTCCTCTCCCATGGAATCCTGAAGGGATTCTGGGGAGATGCGGGCACGTTTGACGGATGGGATGAAGCCAACCGATTGGCTCGTGACGTGATCTACCCTGAACTGGATGAGTCTGCTGAATGATCTGGAAAGATGCGTTGATTGATGGCGTGCTCGCCCGGCCCCTGACGCCCTTCCGGGATGACCGGGGATGGCTCGCCGAGCTTTTCCGATCCGACGATCCTGTCCCGGCCGGTTTTCCGGAGATGGGATACGTGTCGGTTACGTACCCTGGCGTGGCACGCGGTCCCCACGAACATGTCCGCCAGTCCGACCGGTTCGCTTTTTTCCACGGGCTCTACCGGATCTGGCTCTGGGATGTACGTCCGGATTCGGCTACGCGTGGATGCCGCCAGATGTTGACGGCTGGAGCCGACTTCCCACTCCTGTTGGTCATCCCTCCCGGTGTCGTACACGCCTATCGGAATGAGGGCAGCGAAGACGCCTTCGTCATGAACTTTCCGGACGCTCTCTACGCAGGCCGGAACCGTCAGGAGGTGGTCGACGAAATACGTCATGAGGATGATCCCGAATCCCCGTTCACCCTGGTTGACACACTCTGACCAATTCCATGCTTGTCCTGTTTGATATTGACGGTACCCTGCTCACGTCCAATGGTGCTGGAAGGTCGGCCATCGAAGCCGCACTCTCACGGTGCATGGGTCGAGCCGTAACGGCCGAGGGCGTGGCCTTCTCCGGCCGGACAGATCCGGCCATCGTCCGGGACATGCTCGCTGGATCGGGGTGTACGACCAGCGAGATAGACGCCTCGCTTGCCGACTGCCTTGAGGCGTATGCGGACGAGTTGACAGCGCGACTGCAACCGTCCGATATCACAGTCCTTGACGGCGTAACAGAAATCCTTTCATCCCTGCGTATCCGACCGGACACCCATCTTGCACTGCTGACCGGAAACCTCGAGCGCACCGCTTGGGCCAAGTTGCATGCCGGCGGGTTGAACGACTACTTCGAATGGGGTGCTTTCGGGAGCGACCATCACGACCGCAATCAACTGCCCGGCATTGCCGCCCATCGTTTCCGCGAGCGGACCGGTCGCTTTTTCCCGTCTTCCCGGACCATCATCATTGGAGATACGGAGCATGACATCACCTGCGCCCGCTCCGGCGGTGCCTGGGCGATTGCCGTCTGTACGGGACGCTCGGACCGACGCATGCTGGAAATCCACGGGCCCGACCTGCTCCTGGACAGCCTGGCTCCCATGGACCCGGTACTGGCCTTCATGGATACCCTTCCCGCGTAGGACGGTTCGGACGCGCCCGGCACCCCGGGTCGGTCAGCCGCGAATGCCGCCGAATTCTTCCCACAGGCGGTGAAGCAACAGGTCCGCGGTGCGATCCACGATGGCAAATACGTCCTCAAACCCCTTCGTACCGCCGTAATAGGGGTCGGGGACCTGGAAATCCCCTGGCTCCGGATCGAACTCCCGGAACAGTCGCACGCGAGAGGACAGCGTACCATCCGGATCGAGCGCAAGTACATCCTCCAGATTGCTCTTGTCCATCACGAAAATGTGGTCGAAAAGGGAGAGATCTTCCGGCATGAACTGCCTGGCCCGCTGCGACCGGATATCCACGCCGTTCGCCAACGCGGTTTCCGTCATGCGAGGATCTGGTGGGTGACCCACATGCCATCCGCCCGTCCCGGCCGAAGCAATCATGAAATGCGAGTCCATTCCGGCTGAAGCCACTTTGTGACGAAACACCCCTTCGGCCAACGGACTCCGGCAGATGTTGCCCAAGCAGACAAACAGCACACGTATGGGATTCGATATCGACCTGCTCACGCCCGCTGCATCAAGGTTCTGGACACCAGCCACTTGTTGGCCAGGACGAATGCCGCCAACACGATGCCCCACTGAACCAACACGGTCATGACGGAATACGGATCCAGCGGATTGTACCAGGAATCAGGAGCGTATACCGTGGCCGACAGGAAGAACCACCATGTCAGTAGCGCCACCGCCTGGACAGGTACCGCCCATTTGATCAGGATTTCCCACATTCGCCCGGCGCGCCAATCGCCTTCCGCTCCGTAATCCACGCTTTCACGCCGGAAAGCCGAAACGCCATACTTGACCACGGAGAAGGAAATGAAGGCACCCGAAATCATGAGCGCAATGCCCCATACGAAATCCTGGTTTCCGAAAAAGTCCAGATTGACTGCCGATGGGACACCCAGGAGAAATCCTATGGAGCAGACCGAAAGGACAGCCGTCCGTCGGTTTATGCCAAGATCCACCAGGATTCGGGTGGTCAGTTCAATCATGGAAATGAGAGAGCTGAGCGCGGCAAACGCCAGACCCAGGAAGAACAGGATGGCGAGTCCCTCGCCGAAGGGCATCATGGCGAACAACTGCGGCATCCAGATGAACGTCAAGCCGGTCGCAGCCGGTCCACTGGTCTGCATGATGGCCAGCACGTCCGCCTTGTCCATCTGGGCACCCAATGTCGCGAATACGGTCCCGAAGATCACGACGGCGGCCATGATGGAGACCAGATTGTTTCCGAACCCGGTGATGAAGGCGTTCTTGACAACACCGTGCTTGGCATGCATGTACGCGCCGTAGGTCAGGATGAGTCCCCAACCCGCACCGGTGTCCCAGGCATTCTGGGTCAACGCCTCAAGCCACGTCCTGGGCTGCGTCAAGGTCGCCCAGTCCGGAGTGAACAGGAACGCGATTCCATCACCGGAGCCGGGCAGGGTCAGCGTCCGGATGAGGCTGATGACCACGATGGCCAGGAGTGCCGGAATCAGGAATTTGTTCGCCTTTTCAATGGATGAGATACCACGGACCACTACGACAGCCCCGATGATCATGGCGAGGGCATGGAATGCTATCGGCAATCCTCCAGCCTGGAAACCGTCCCAGATGGCGGTCGACGCTTCCAATGAGAGTGGCAGTGGATTGGCTGTCATCTGAGTGATGTAGTACACACACCAGCCGGCAACCACGGAATAATAGAACATGATGGCCGTTGCCACGAAAGCAATGAACGCACCCATCCAACCGAAGCGCTCGCCAGCCACTTTTGCAATGGACCCAATGACGCCCATCCGTCCCTTCCGGCCCAACGCATATTCCGCGATGATGAGCGGTACCGACCAGACCAGCAGGAATGTGACCCAGGCCAACAGGAACGCCCCTGCACCTTCATCTCCGGCATTGGACGCCGCTATCCGAGGAAACCGCCAGATATTTCCCGTTCCCACGGCGATCCCGAGGACACTCAGGATCATGCCAAGTCGACTTGAAAAACGGGGTCCTTTATCGGTGCTCATTGCGATGTGTCACGTGGGGAAGTTCTGGAGAGGTTCAGCGGATAATACTCAAACGACGTGAAAGTCGTGACATGGGCGTCATAGAGCCGGGAAAACGGATTCCCGGATTGGCCACCAGGATAGACTCCCCAGGCTGTCGGCGGTTGCGTGGACAAATCGACGACCACGCGCCACGAGGCTGAATGTGTCGCCGCCATTCCGTCGGCCGGAGACAACGTCTCGCGCCAACCCGGATAGGGCATCCCTTCCCGCCACAGTGGGCGCAGAGCCGTGCTCCTGGTCAGATGCCGCATCCGGAGCGTATGCACCTGGCCCCACGGAGGCACCTCGTGTAGCTCGTCAAGTCGCGACAGTGCGGCCTTGAGCACCGCTTGTCTGTCTTCCCGTTCCGGCGTGCCCTGGATGTCGAACCAGACGGAAGAGTCCGGATGCAGGTCGAACATGCGGACGAACGAGGGCGGCGGAATCCCGTCGAATGAGGGCTCATCCCAGACGAGCGCTTCCAGGGTGTCCACAAGTTGTGCGAAGAGGGTAGCCTCCCGGGACTCCACCGTCATCCGGCGATCCCACTCCGACAGGAACCGCACCCGTTCAGCGGAAGCGGCAAGCAGCCCGTCCAACTCCGCGAGGACCGGTACGAGATAATCCGCCTGCTTCGCATAAACGTCGGCCTGATACGTCTTCAGATCCCCCACGCCGTGGCGTTCAGCGGCTGTCATCAATTCGTGGATGCGTTGGCTACGATGGATGGGCTCCCAATTGGTGCCGAGGTACCACGGATAGTCAGCGCCAGCCGGTCGTTGATTCGTTGAGCTGACCCATCCCGAACCGGGATTATGCATGACCGGCAACGCATCGAAGGGAACACGCCCTACCCACTCGGTCGAAGACGAGGTGCCATCCAGGATCCCGGCACCACTTCCGGTCCCGCGTATGGGCAGATACCCGGTCGAACGCAACGAGATGATGGAATCCCGGCCCGCATACAGGATGTTCTGCATGGGATAGTCCCACGAACGCGTGGCTTCCTCGAATGAAGCATGGTCGACCGCCTTGTTCATGAGCAGAAAGGCTTCGAGCGTCCGACCGTATTCATGACCGACCCAGCGGATGGCCAGGGTTCGGTCCCCTGCCGTGCGAACAGGACCGTGGTGAGACCAGCGGACTCCGTGCACGACATCGGGCCCTCCGTGGACCCTGATCGTGTCGACGACAGACACCAGGGGCTTCCACTGGCCATCGTGCAGATATCGCTCCCCGGTTTCGTCCAGTTGGAGCAGGTACGTATCCAGTTGATCCGTCCCGGTGTTGGTGAACGCCCACGCGTGCGTCTCCGTGATGCCCTCAATGATGGCGGGAGCGCTGGGAAACGTGACGCCGTACGAATTCGACTCCGGCGTCACCACGTGCACTTCATACCAGATAGCGGGCAGGGACAGGTTCAGATGCATGTCTCCGGCCAGAATAGGCATGCCCGTGAGGGACCGGTGCCCATTGACCGCCCAGTTGTTCGACCCCTTTCCGGGACGGAGTCCTTCGGCCAAGCCGTCCAACACTGCATGCGTTCCCTTGTCCATCACGCTGCTCACAGATGCAACGGCCGTGCCCGTCTCCGGACTGCCCGTCCCTTCATCCGTGCGAGACGAACCGATATGACTTCCCGAAGGCACGATGTACTTCTCGTGGGTCGAGAATTCCGGGTACAACGCCCGGAACCCGTCACCACCCAACCGCTGACGTGCCAGATCCAGCGGTACATCATCACTCCGGAAGCTGAGGTCATAAGCCATGAATGAAAACAGGGCCTGTGTGTGTTCGGGCGTGACCCGGGACGGGCCACGCCCGAACAACCGGAATTCGAATGGCCATTCCGAGCGGGACAGACTCTCGACCCAGGCGTTGGCCCCCTGCACATACCACTCCGTGTGGCTCCGTACCGCCGACGTTTCGGCCATCAGGAGCTCCGTATTGTTCCGAACGGCGTGCACCATTCCGATGTCCCGGAAATACCGGTCCTGCTCGACGGCCGCCGGACCGAGCAATTCGGCAAGACGGCCGGTGGCGGCCCGCCAGATGAATTCCATCTCGAAGAGGCGATCCCGTGCCACGACGTACCCAAGCGCGATGGTTGCATCCTTTTCACTCCCGGCGTGGATATGGGGCACACCGCGGGCATCCACCTCCACGTGGACCGGTGCATCCATCCCGTCCAGGAACAACGACGAGGAAACATGGGGCACGGCATGGCGAGCCGTTGCGTACAGTCCATCCACTGGATCGAGCAAGGGTCCCAATCGAAACGTCCCAGCCAGCGGCAGAAAGAGCAATCCGACGAGACCGATCGTAATGCCTCCAGCAACAATGGTCACCAATCCCTTCATCGAATCGGTTCTGCGTTCTGGTCGCGCACTGCGGACGCGGGAGCGGGAGCAGGAGCGGGTGCCGCTCGAGCCCAGATTTCCTCTGCGGCATTGGCGTAGTCGACCGCACCACGGGCGTGTGGACTGCGATCGAATACCGTGAGGCCATCCGAATTGGTCACCGAGAGCGTGGTGCACGTCCGGATGATGCTGTGACACACGTGCTCGCCATATTTGTCACGCATGTATTTCCGGAAGGAATGATGATTCCGCTTGCGGGCATCGACCATCGTGAAAAGGAAGCTGGGCTCTGCGAGCGACGGGTTCAGTTTCTTGGAAACCATGCGCGCCGTTTGCCAGGTCTGTTCGGCACCAACCACGGGTTGATACTCTGGAAGAACCGGAACCAACACATGATCACTGGCGGCCAGCGCGTTCAGGCTGTACACGGTAACGGCAGCAGCCGTATCGAACAGCAGGACGTCGTATCCGGAAACATCCCGCTGGACGAATTCACGGGCCCAAAGCACGTCCACCGGTCGGGTCAACTTCCGGATACCGGATGACAATGCCGGGGAAGAGGGAAGCAGATTGAACGATGCCAACTCCAGAATACCCGGCCGATGGCCATCTTTCATGTCCGGATCGAAAATAACCACGGACGACCGGGTCGGGTCCGGTTCGGGCACGCCCATCATCCGCGTCAGGAAACCCTGGGGATCCAGGTCGACAACCAGTACATTGAGGCCACTCAAACCAAGGGCAGCGGCCAGATTGATGGAAGAAGTGGTTTTACCCGTCCCCCCCTTGTGGTTGCAAACCGTGAGCGTGAGCATGCAGACTGGATTGAGTGTAACACGACGGGGGCGCAAGTTAGGGCCTGAAATCGCGATGTCAAACCCTGAGCGCCAGGTACCATGAAGCACATTCCTCCGTCCTGGATGTGGGCCATGGTCAGTGGGTTGATGGTCGGCGCTTCGTTTCCACCCTCCCTCCTGCCCATCACGGCCGGTCCGGGCCTGGTGGTGTTCCTGTTCGTCATGCGGCGGCAGGAAGATGACACCAATCCCGCCATACCCATCCTCCTGCATATGATGGCAGCCTGGGGTTGGGCGTTCTCGTGGGTCGGCTTCCATGCTGTGCCACATGTGTCCGCGACGTCGATGCTGGTGCTGCTGGCCCTCATCATGCTGGCGACGGCGGCGTCAACCGCCGGTTTCAACTGGGCCGGACTTCCCGGCCTGGCCACGGGACACCTCGCCCTGGAGGGATTGCTGACATACGGACCTGTTTCCATGCCTTGGGTCTCGTCGGGATTCACGGTCAGCGGGACGGTTCTGGCGCCACTGGTTTCGCTGTTCGGAATAGCCGGAACGTCCGTCCTGCTCTGGACGTCGGCCTTGGCCCTCGTCGCGCGCAAGGGGAAACACAGACCGTGGACCAGGATGGTGGCGGTGGCGGCATTCATGTCCCTGTTCACCTTTCTTGGGTCTCATCTCCCCGGGTCCGATGTCACGACTCCCCTGCAGGATCCATTGAACGTGCGGATCGTCCAGCCGAACATGACACCCGACACCTGGGCAGACGTTCAGTCATCGACCCGGGTGGATTCACTGCTGCGTCTGTCCAGCGGATCGGCGGTCGACCTCACCGTTTGGCCCGAGACGGCATTACCGAAGACACCTGCCGACCCGTTGCCGTGGAGGGACTCTGGGGCCGGGTACGGTCCCCGGGGTCCGCTCCCGTTGCCCCTGTTGTCGGGCGGCATCCTGTCCCGGTCGGATACCGCTCCCTGGAATGCAGCAATCCTGTTGATGCCGGACAAGGTGGCAGAGGTCTATGCAAAACAGGAATTGGTACCGTTTGCCGAGTATGTGCCGGGAAGCCGGTGGATATCCGCTCTGTCGGCGCTGGCGGTGGATGCCGGAGGCGTACCGGGATACGCACCCGGTGATCATTCGTCATATTGGACCGTGAACGGATGGACATTGGCCCCCATGATCTGCTTCGAAAGTGTTTTTGCCCTACTGGCCCGAAGACACGCCCGGGAAGGCGCCGATGTACTGGTTGTCCTGTCACAGACCGGATGGTGGTCGCTGCCGCGGGCGGCCCATCAGCACATGGCCTACTCCTCGCTCACGGCCCGAAGTGTGGGTCTGCCGTTGATCGTATCCAGCGTGAATGGTCCCAGCGGTGTTATCGGTGCTCGCGGGAAGGCAACGAAGACCATTCCGCAGGGCGTCCAGGCCACGAGAACCTTCACGGTGCCTTCCGTGAAAGTGGCGACCCCGTACTCCGTCGTGGGTGATTGGCCGGCATGGGTTATCTTTGGATCACTCATCCTCGCCTCAGTCCGGAATCGTCGACTCCGACGCGCGTCCTCCGATCCATGATCCTGTCCACACCCTTCATCCTTGCATCGGCCAGCCCGCGTCGGCGCGATCTGTTGCGCGTTTTCGGTTTCCCGTTTGAGGTCATTCCGTCCAGTACGGCAGAGGTGCATGTGCCGGGAGAAACACCTGATTCCCTCGTCCGGCGCCTGGCGTCCGAAAAGGCCAGGGAGGTCTCTTATTCGCATGAAGACGCGCTCGTTCTGGGAGCAGATACGGTCGTGGTCCTGGACGGCGCAATCCTCGGAAAGCCGGAGGATGCCGACGACGCCCGTGCCATGCTGGCACGTTTGTCCGGCCGAACGCATGTGGTGTATACGGGAATAGCGCTTGAGCATGGTCGCTCGAGGCGGAGTGTTTCGCACGCAAGCCGGACGCACGTCACCATGGATGTGCTGTCACCGGACGAGATCGCCGACTATGTTTCCGGAGGCTCCCCGATGGACAAGGCGGGTGCGTACGGTATCCAGGAAGACCGGGGGGCCATGTTCGTTGCCGGAATTGAAGGCGATTACTACACCGTCGTTGGGCTTCCGTTGAACGCACTGTACCGGATCCTGCTGCGGGACTTCGCAGACCTCATTGTTCGAGCCAGCCCATGATTGAGTCCTCCTTTCCGGAACTGCGTTGCCTGTTGCTGCAGGCCCGCACCGAAGTTGACATGGCCAGTCAGGAGTTGGACTGTTTTGCCGAACGTACGCGTCTGTTGCGTCATCAACTCGGCACGTTCAATGTGACCGATGGCACGCCTTCCCGGGATCTCCTGACGGACAAGGATGTGTTGTTCATCGGAGGCGCGGGCGAATTTTCCGCCACCAGGGATTATGACTGGATGCCGCATGTTCTTGACCTCGTAAGGTTCGCGGTGGATGCGGATGTGCCCATTTTCGGTTCGTGTTGGGGGCACCAGATCATTGCGCGCGCCCTGGGTGGGTGTGTTGAACACGATCCGACCCGGGCCGAGATGGGTTGCCTCCCGGTTCAACTCACGGAGGCTGGGCGCGCGGATGCCCTTTTTTCTCCATTCCCGCCATCCTTTCTTGCCAACATGGGCCATCACGACCGGGTCACCATCCTTCCCGACGGAGCCGTGGAGTTGGCACGCAGCGAATCGCAACCGCACCAAGCCTTCCGCCTGGAAGGTACCCGGGTTTATGGGACCCAATTCCACTCGGAACTCGATGCGCGGCGTGAACGGGAGCGCCTCATCCGGTATCAGCGCTTCTACCGGAACGAGTTGCCGGACGACTCGGCCCTCCAACGCATCATCGACAACCTGGCGGAGACCACGGAAGTCGATCATCTGCTGTTCGACTTCCTGCGATTGGTCACGGGGCATACCCCGGATGCAGCATGACGTCGACCAGGCTTCTCCGGTTCGTTGCACGGGGGGGATCACTGTATCCAAATCGAACCAGCAGCTGAGGAGTCCCGCTTTCTGTCATCATCCCAGTGAGTTCGTCGCGGATGGCATCGATGGCATACATCGAGGCCCGGACGCCGCGCCGTGTTGCGGACAGCAGCACGGCTTCCAGGGACAGACCAGCACGCAGCCAGGACGCCATGCGATCACCACGCGTACTAAGGAGCGCCATGCTGACGTCCTCATCGGCGTCTCCGAAAAACGCGAACGAGGGGGGGCGTTCCCCAGGGAGTCCGTCCCGGGAACGCGACCTGTTCGGGTGTCGCCATGCTTCCAGTTCGCGCAGACGATTTTCACTCAGCCGCGGCAACCGGCCGCTCACATCCGCCAGCGTCCGGATCTGGTTCTGATCCAACCATTGCAGGACCACGCCGCCGTCGTCTGCAATACCAGACAGCGCGTCCCTGATCTTCCCGTCGGAAAGCGGCGCGCGGAAACCCGTCCGGACCGTGCGTCGCTCCCGCATGGCGTTCAGGATGTCCATATCGACGTCCATATGATTCCTGTTCAGGACATCGGTCCTGACCAACAAATCGGCATCCGCAATCTCCGGAAAAACAGACGTGCGAAAATCGAATCCGTATGCGCTCAGAGCCATTTCATAGTTGCACTGGGCCGCTCCACAACTCATTACAAGCGAGCGAACCTGGGGATCAACGACAGCAAGCGCCCGGCTCCGGTCCGCATAGAGAAAGACACTCGAGCCGGATACCTGGAACAGCCAAGGCTGTGTATTGTGCGTTGACGGTGCCAGAACAGCGTACTGGATCAAGAATCGAAGTTGAGCCTGCAACGAAAGCCCGTCCGGAAATCCGGTCGGGCTGACATCCCGGGGATTGTGGCCTTGGTTGGACATCAATACCGACGATGGCGCTGGATATGTGGAGGGAATAGCGACGTTCATGCAAGATTAGGCGTGTATTTTTTCCGGATTTGCCAGCATGGTCTTTTCATTCTTGTAGTGGATTTCCCGACAGGCAGTCAGTTCTTCGCCGCGTCCCTCAGGCGGAACCGGATGGGAATGGACATCCGCACACTCACGGCACGTCCCCGCTGCATTCCCGGCTGGAACGTGAGTTGCATGACGGCCTTGACGGCCGCCTCATCCAGTACTTGACCACTGGAACGGGCAACTTCCGGCATGGCCGGTCGCCCTTCCGGCGTCACAACAATCTGGATGACAACCAGGCCTTCCAATCCAGCCTGCCGGGCGATTTCCGGGTACTCCAGATATTCGTAGACCTTCTGGGCACCCCCGATGATGGTCGGCATCTGCTCGACGACCACGAAGATTTCGGTCTCGTCTTCCTGCTCGGGCTCAGGACTCGCCGGCATGGGTGGCGGTGGAGGAAGGTCTGAAAGAGGAGCATCCAGATCGAGCGTCGCATCCAGATCCAATTCTTCTTCCTCGAACACGAAGTCATCGGGGACCTCTACCGGGACCGGCGGTCGGGGTGGTGGGGGCGCCTTCAGTTCCTGTGTGGTCTGGATGATTTCCTCCATCTGGACGGTTTCCTGATCCACAAGTACGAAGTCCAGCCCCTCACCGGCAGGCGTCAAGTTCATGCGTACCAGGACCACCATGACGGATAGCGACAGGACAAGTCCGGCCATGACCATGGTCCGGTAAGCCGACTTGTGTTCCAGCCCTTCGTTCTTGCGGGGACGGCGCGGATTCTCGAGGAGGATCTCTCGAATGGTTTGGTTGGTTTTCATGTCAACCTCTCTGGGATTTGAACGGGTGTGTTCCAAGCTCACACGCAGATTACCCGTAATCCCAAAGGCCCGGTATAGGGCCAGCACCTTGCACCCTATGCAGGAATACCGTGACCAGGTGTAGTCCCTGGCCCTACACGATCCGTTGCCGACAATGACGTGTTTATCCGGCCTTTTCCCCTTCAACCCACTGGACAGCATGCTGCATGAGTTCGGCCGCGCTGTCCAGATTCAACTTCGTCTTGATCCTTGCACGGTAAGACTCGACGGTCTTGACGGACAGATGGAGCCGCTCTGCGATATCCCGCGTACCCGCTCCCCGTCCGGTCAGCTCGAATACCTCCAATTCCCGATCGGAAAGCACATCCAATGGAGACTCCTTCAAGGGTTCATGTCCCGATGCCATGCCCAGCAAAAGGCGCTCGTTGATCTCTTCCGAAACATAGATTCCACCATTCATTATCCGACGGATGGCTTTGACCATTACGTCAACTGCAGAGAGCTTCATGACGTAACCCCGCGCGCCTGCCCGGATGGCCCGCTCGGCGTAGAGCATTTCGTCATGCCGGGAGACCACCAGGGACCGGATGCCCGGACGGATGGCCTGGATCTGTTTCACCAGTTCGAGTCCACTCATGCCGGGAAGAGAGATGTCCACGACCAACAGATCGGGGTTTTCCTTCTCGATGATCCCCAGTGCATCTTCGGCGCTGGATGCCTGGCCGACCACGGTCAAGTCGGACTCTGCATCGATGGACATGATGAGTCCTTTCCGCATGAGAGGATGGTCGTCGACAACTACAATTCGTGTCATGGCAATAGGGTGTGGTCAGTCAAGAATACGAAGATACGACGCACTTGACGGCTGTACCGCCGGATGGCCGGGAACGGATGGACAATGAACCACCGATGACCCGGGCCCGGTATCCCATGATATCGACACCCATCCCCCGGTCTGCGGACAACTTCTTGGGAAAGCCCACCCCGTCGTCCTCGACGGCCAATTCAACCGCATGTCCTTTCTTGGCCAGGCGAACTGAAATCCGGGAAGCCCGACCGTGCTTGACGGCGTTGCTGATGGCCTCCTGTGCAATCCGATAAAGATTGGACGCCATGCCGCTGTCATCCAACGACAGGTCACCCTGGGACTCCAGGGTGATACTCACGTCAAACATCCGCTCGGCGTTCTTGCACAGGATACGCAGCGCGGCCAGCAGGCCATCTCCCTCCAGTTCAACCTGAACCAATCCCCGGGCCAGATTCCGCGCCAGCTGATCCGCATCCCTTACCAGTTGCGTGATTTCGAACAGATCACCGGCCAACGCGGAGCCCTGCGCCTCCATCTGACGTGCCAGGTTCTGGGTAATCAGACCGATTCCCGTCAGCATCTGTCCCAATCCATCGTGCAGATCCTGACCGATCCTCCGGCGCTCCTGCTCCGAAATGCGCAGGATTTCACTCTCCAGCCGTCTTCGCTCCGTGATATCGCGAACCACCCCCGTAAAAAACACATCCCCGTGCTTGCGAACCTCCGACACGGCCAGGTCCATCGGGAAGGTCGTGCCATCCTTGCGCAGACCATTCACCTCCCTCCCGATCCCGATGATCCGGGCCTGTCCGGTCCGGAGGTAGTTGTTCACGTACTCATCGTGCTGCTCCCGGTGGGGATTCGGCATGAGCATGGAGACGTTGCGTCCAATAACTTCCTCGGCTTCATAGCCGAAAATGGACGCCGCGGCCCGGTTGTAGGATTGGATGATGCCCTTGCTGTCAATGATGATAATGCCGTCCACGGTCGTCTCGAACAAGGCCGCATACTCCCGTTGCCGAATATCCCGGATGCCTACACGCCGTTCTATGAAGGGCAGTCGTTGAACCAGGTGATCCACCGAATAGAACAAGTCGTCAATCGCATCCACGTTGCTGAACTGTTCAGACAGCGACCCGAATGCCAGGCAAACACGCGAGTGCGCTACGCCCAGCGCGGTATCCACCAATCCGGCGGCATCGGGCAAATCCACAATGACGACCAGATCACAATCCAGCGGATTTGCCTGCTCGATCCCGTCCAATGACCCGGCAGCAGCAACCAGGTGCCCGGCCTGTGACATGGCATCCACGACCTCCCCCGCCATCCTGCTGTCCCCTACGACCAGAACGTGCATGCTCCTTCCTCGTGATTACAGATTGGTCGTTGGGAATTCACGCGGCGTAACCAATGCCGTCAGTTGTCCGGATCCGGTAGTCATCCTTCCAGGCACCTGAAGAACGGCCAGGGTCGCGGTTGGAACCTCCAAGGAGGAACCAGCGGCTATCCGGGAAACCAATCCGGACAAGATCGGCTGATGTCCCACCATCATGAGCGTTTCAACGCGCGAAATGTGTTCAGCCAGGATTTCAAATGCTTTGGCAACCGGCGCGAGGTACAGTTCGTCGAGATGGACGACGGGAATATCCTTCCATCCGGCGGCGTCCCGGACCGTGGTCCACGTCTCCCGGGTGCGGGAGGCTGTCGAACAAAGGACAAGTACCGGCACCAACCCATTCCTGTCAAGGAATACCCCAGCTGCTGCCGACTCCTCGCGTCCACGACTGTTGAGTGGTCGCTCATGGTCGGAGTCCGCACCAGCGTACCAATCAGACTTCCCGTGTCGCATGAGCAACAGCGTTTTGTCCAGTACTGAATTCTCGTCGATCATGATCCCCGTACGCACTTGTAGACGGCCTCTGCCCGGTCACACGGACCTCCCACGGGCGGGTTCGCCTTGCGGACCGTAACCTGCACACTGTGGACAATGGGCGCCTCGTCCAGAATCCGATGGGCCATCAAGTACGCCAGGCGTTCAATGAGGAAGAACCGGTTGTTGAGGATGATCTCCTTCGCCAGTGCGTAGACCATTTCATAGTCCACCGTCCGTTCCAGATCATCATTCCGGGCCGCATCCTCGAAGTTGACGGCCATTTCCACATCCACCTCGTATCGCCCCCCTATGCGGTGTTCCTCCTGCATGACGCCATGGTGGGCGTAAAAAACCGCATTGATCAGTCGAACCGTTCCCAATTCCATGGTAATCTTCAGGGTGAAACCCCGTACTTCTCCAGAAGCACCCGTTCTTCGGGACTTGCTTCACCACGGATGGCACGGGATCGTATTCCGGAAAGGAATACGGTGGCATAAACCCCCAATATCGTGTCGGCACGTTTCATATGCTCCGAGAGGATCGATGCCACAACCGGATCCCTGAAGTCGGCGCCGACGTAAATACGCCGCTCCCCGGCAGGTCCGGGCGATGCCTCGGCCGGAAAACTGCGCTCGGGCTCGAACGCACGGTTTCCGTTGTGACATCCCAGGCATTGCGTCGGCACATCCATGGTGCCGTCATGTTTACGGATCCGGTCGACCAGCCGCCCCGACGCATCGTATCCGGCATAGTCCCACAGGGAATCGGCCCGTTTCACCATCGCCGTGGTTTCCACCAATCGGTCCTGGTCGTAGTGGTCTGCAATGAACCACGTGCCGACCGGATACCGCAGCCCTTCCGGTTCGGCGCCGGACTCCAGTGCATGCAGGAGCGCGTCCATGGGTACATGGATGCGTCGTTCCCAGGGGGACATGGAACCCGACACATCCAAACGGAACCAGGCTGGATCGTCCCTGAAGGAGCCTACCGATTCCATGAGGTCTGCCGTCGTGCGTGGCAGTCCGCGTGCTTCGTACCAGGTTTGACGCACGAATGTGGACAGGATATCCCATGTCAACGCTCCGGTCCCGACAGACAGATACAGTGAATCCATGGATGCCATGGCTTGCGGGACCGAGGCGGGGCGGTTCAGATACCAGGCTCCATCCTCGTTCGTCACGAGGCCGGCCGCAACCGGATTGGAGACCGGATCCAGGTAGGAACCGAAATAATAGTGGATCAGGGCATCCTCTCCCGACCGGTCCAGGCGGATGGGTATCCGGCTCGATCCCGACCCGTCATCCTCCGCTGCCGGATTGCAACCAGCGAGCAGTACCAGCATGACGGGTAGAGCCAGCATCCATCGCATGTAGGACATAGAGGCATCACAGACAAATGATCAACGTCCCGGCCCAACGATACCGACATTCGAGGCGTTCCCTTGAGGAATCAGTATTTTGACCGATCCAGAGAGCAATTGAACCTCTCAACTACGCAAATTGGACACAACGCTGCCCATATGGCTCCTAATCATCGGTTTCGCCCTGCTCATCGCAGGACCGGCCATCGGTTGGTTTGCAGCCGTATGGCGCATGCAACGCCGGGAGGAAGAGCTTGACGAGCGCGAGCGTCGCATCCGTCTGAAAGTCCTTGAATTGCAACGCAGCACATTCCAGGACTCGACGACCCGGATCCACGGAGGGCGTGATCCCCAGGATCCGTCCGAAACCGGGGCCGCAGACGTGGAATCAGCGCTCATGACGTCTGTCCGCGAACAATTGGCCCAGGCAGAGTTCGAACGTGTGTCCCTCCAGGAGGAGCATGAAATCGAGCGCACCATCCTGCAGGAAGAACTGCGCGCAGCCCGGGATGAAATCGAGCGCCTCAGGAACGCCCCGGCCTCGTTCGTGGATGTCCCCGAAATGGATCTGTCTGACATCCGATTTGCCGAACCGGAGCCCGAACCGGAGCCCGAACCGGAGCCCGATGACCCATTCGATTTCCATTGGACCGGACCCCTGCCTATTCCTTCACCGGCACATACCCCTGAACCTCCCAGACGTCCTGAACCTCCCAAACGCCCGGCCTTCCAACCAGTATCCGACCTCGTGGAGCCGTCACGGGATACGAGCGGTGCCCCCCCGCTCCAGCGTCTGCTTGGCATGAATGCCGAACAATATGCCCTGCTCGAAGAAATCGGATATGCTACGGTCGACCGGATCGCATCGCTGACCACGGTCTCCGTGGAGCGATTGTCCGGGATATTCGGCGTGCCGGAAAGCGAGATCCGGGAGCATTGGATACCGGATGCACAGAAAGCCGTATTCAGCGCGGAATTCAACCGGACTTGACGCGAGGCGATCGGCCTACGTCGCCAGCGTCACCGCCGGAATGGACGTCAGACTCCGGAATTCGTGGATACGATAGCTCAACTCATCCGCCGTCAGGGTTGCCAGTCGGTCCGGCCCGAACGCTTCTACACAGAATGACGCTACTGCACTTCCATAGACCAGGGCGTTCTTCAACGCACTTTCGTCAATGGGTCCGCACGTCGAGAGATATCCCGAGAAACCGCCCATGAAGGCATCACCGGCACCGGTCGGGTCCTGGATGTCCTCGAGTGGATAGGCGGGAACGGCAAAAACCGTATCGTCGACGAACAACAACGCGCCATGCTCCCCCTTCTTGATCACGACAATGTGGGGGCCCATTTCCCGAATCAACCGGGCCGACCGGATGAGATTCGGCTCGCCAGACAATTCCCGCGCTTCCGAATCGTTGATCACCAGGCAATCAATACGTCGCAACAAGTCCTTCAGGGCCTCGGGCGTATGATCAATCCAGAAGTTCATGGTATCACAGATCACCAAATCTGCATCGGGCACCTGATCCAGGACGCTGGCCTGGACCGTCGGGTCCAGATTGCCCAGGCACAGGATCCGACTGTCGAGATAGGCTGAAGGCACATTCGGACGGAAGGTCGACAGTACATTCAGATCCGTATAGAGCGTATCCCGCGTGTTCAGGTCGTAGTGGTACCGTCCTCCCCACGCAAACGTCTTGCCATCTGCCTGGACTTCAAGCCCTTCCAGATCCACGCCGTTCGAACGCATGACCTGCATGTACTCGTCCGGAAAATCGTTCCCCACCACCGCCACAAGGCGAGGTGACGGACACATGAACCGGGCAGCCATCGTGATGTACATGGCGCTCCCGCCCAGGACACGGTCACGCTGACCAAAAGGAGTCTGGATCCGATCGAAAGCGACCGTACCTACTGCGAGAACACTCATGTTTTTCCGGTTGTGGCAAAGAAAGCGCCCCAAGATACAACGCCTGCCCGTCTTTTTTGGTTGTCGCAGGCGATCCCGGAAACGTAGCCGATCAGCGACCGTATTGGAGGCCAACATCCACGCAGCGCTCTCCTTCCACAACGCATGAAGCTCCGACGGTTGATCCGACTGTTTTTTCTGTCCACGTTGACGTCTGCCTGGCTCCTGATGACGGCTCCCGTCCTGGCACAGCCGGTGAATACGGACGCGGAACGACTGTTCGAAACCGGCTTCGAACAGTTCCAGAACAACGTTTTCGCCAACGCCATTGACTCGTTCAATGAGCTGCGCCGGACCTATCCTGACCATCCCCGTTCGATGGATGCGATGTATTACACCGCCGAAGCCCAACTGGCGCTCGGTCGCGATGAAGAAGCCATCCGCATCCTGGATGCGTTCGATGCGTCCTGGCCCACCCACCCGTTCGCCTTCGGTACCCGGCTCGCCCTGGGCAAGTTCTATTTCGACCGGGGTGAGTGGTCCCGGGCCAGCAACGTCCTGGAAAGCGTTCTGGAACGGAGTCCCGGCCCCGAATCCTCGGCGCTCGCCCTCTACTGGATGGCTGAATCACGGATCCGGATGAATGAACCCGATGCGGCCATCCGGACGTTCCAGCGGATTGTGGATGAATTCCCCGGGACTCCGACCGCCCCGCGTGCCGCGTACGCCATTGCAGTCGCCCAGGTCAACATGGCCCGCTACGACCAGGCAGCCGGCAGCTTCGAGGACCTGGCATCACGCTGGCCGAATTCGGATTATGCGCGCAATGTGGGGCTGGCCCTGGCCGAAGTCTACTACGAACTGGATGATTTCGGACGCACCGCCGACGAAATACGGCGCCAATTGCCCTATCTGGACGGGGTCGCGCGCGACCGGGCGCGGTTCCTGCTGGCCGAGTCGCTCAATCAGCTTCGTCAGCACGACGATGCCATCGTGGAGTACCGGTATTTCACGGAAGGTGACCCCGGCAATCCATACTATCGTCGTGCACTGTACGGCCTGGCATGGAATTACCACCACCAGGAATCCTGGCAATGGGCGGCCGATACGTTCCGCTTGGTCCATGAATCGGGGGCGGATGACCTGTCGGCCGAGTCCATGTATTACGAAGCCGTCAACCGGCGCATGGCCCGGGAGGATGCAGAAGCCGTCCGGATATTCGAGAGCTATGTCACGAACTGGCCGGACCACAGCATGGTGGACCATGGATGGCATGAACTCGGCGTGTTGCAATACCAGCGTCGGAACTGGGCAGAGGCCAGGGATGCATTGTCCGTCTTCGTCAGCGGATTCCCGGAGTCCGACGTCCGTGGTGACGCCCTCATGCACCTTGGAAACGCCCACATCGCCCTTGGGGAATTCGACCCCGCGCTGCAAGCGTTCGATCGGGCCATCGCGCTGGACGCGGCGCCCGTATCCCTGCGTGAAGACATCCGGTTCCAGAAAGCATGGTTGCTTTACAGGAATCGGAATTACCGGGAGGCTTCCGAACAATTCCTGGCACTGTTCGAATCCAATTCCGTCTCCGTGCAAGCCGCCGAGGCCCTGTTCTGGGCCGCCGAAAGCTATTTCCAGGTGGACAATTTCCGCCGGGCCGAGACGCTGTTCGAGCGGTATCTGAACAGCTACCCCGGTGGCAGGCACGTGGACGCGGCCCACTATGCATTGGGCTGGACGTATTTCCGACAAGGTCGTTATACCGAAGCCATCCCGGAATTCCAGCGCTTCCTGAACGCCTATCAGGAAACTTCCGAGACGGTTCCGTACCGCTCCGATGCCCGATTGCGCCTCGCGGACAGCTACTTTGCCCTGAAGCGCTACGCAGAAGCCGTACGGGTTTACGGCCAGATGGCTGCCGATGGCGACGATTATGCCCTCTACCAGATCGGTCAGGCCTACTCCAACGCCGGTGACGCCTTCGAAGCCATTTCCACGTTCCGGCAACTCCTGACCGACTACCCGGATTCGGAGTGGCAGGAGGAATCCCGGTATCAACTCGGATATCTCTATTTTCTGGGCCAGGAATACGAATTGGCCATCTCGACGTGGGAAGAACTCATTGCCGATTTTCCGCGTGATCCGCTCGCCGCCAAGGCGCAGTATGGCATCGGCGATGCCTGGTTCAATGCCGGAGAGACGGAAGCTGCCGTACGTGCCTATCAGCAGGTATTGACCGGTTATCCGGGCAGCCCGTTCACGGCCGATGCCGCCGCAGGCATCCAGTTTGCCCTCATGGCCGACGGGCAGGACCGAAGGGCCGATTCCATCGTGGACTCGCTCGCAACAGCGCTGGCTGGCACTCCGGCAGCCGATCAGCTCCGCTTCCGCCAGGCCGAAGCGAAATACCAGAGTGGTCGCTCCGGAGCTGCTGCTACTGATTTTGCAGCCTTCGTGTCCTCGGACGCCGAGCCCGTTCTGAAAGCCGAAGCATGGTATTACCTGGGAATGATTGCACGGGATGATGCGCGGCCTGCAGAGGCCATGGATGCGTTCCGTCAGGTCCTGCAAGCCCCGGCCACCGCCAACCGCCGGGCGCAGGCCGCGCGCGAACTCGGTCACCTCGAACTGGATGCCGGTAATGCCGAAGCGGCACTCACATCGTTCCAGGCTGTAGAGCGCGCCGCAGAGGGCAATGCCCGGCTGGTGGCGGAAGCGCGGTTCGGGCAAAGTCTGGCCCTCTCTCAATTGGGGCGCGATGCGGAGGCGCGTCGCCTGCTTGAGGATGTGGTGGAGCAAACCGGCTCCTCCCCCGATGCGCACCCGGCTCTCCTGGGTCTTGCCCGTCTGTATCTGGACGAAGGAAATACCAATGCAGCCGTACCCCTGCTGAACCAGCTGGCTGCCGAAGCCCAGGATGAAACCGGTGCCGAAGCCCTGTATCTGCTCGGACAGGAGTATTTGCTCAGAA
Source organism: Rhodothermales bacterium (assembly GCA_040221055.1). Lineage (NCBI taxonomy): Bacteria > Pseudomonadati > Rhodothermota > Rhodothermia > Rhodothermales > Rhodothermales bacterium. Next base: position 131,308 of record JAVJVN010000009.1, read on the forward strand.
ACAATCCCCGCCAAGCGATAGAAACCCTGGGACGGATGGCCGCGCTCTTTCCCGGCTATCCGGAGTGGATGGCGAAGTCGCTCATGGCCCAGGGACAAGCCTTCGAATCGCTGGGCGAAGCCGGCCAGGCCCTCCAACTCTACAATGAGTTGGTTTCCACCTATCCCGACGCCACCGAGGCCGCCGCCGCACGCGCCCGGATAGCCGCACTGGAGAACTGACCATGAACAATCCGCTCCGAACACTCTCGCATCCGGCACAAGCCATCCGGGCATCCGGTGGGTTGGCCCGTGTCCTGCCGCTGCTCCTTTTTGCATGGGTCACGGTCTCGTCCTCGAGCGCCCAGGACGTGGTGTTGCCGGACCTGGCGCCCCGCGAGGTCGAGATAACGGGAGACCTGACCATCTCGTTTCCTTCGCTTCGTCGACAGCCGCTCATCGGCTTCAATCCTCCGCCCCGGGTCCCGGAAATCCCGGTCTCCCGGATTCCGTTCTCGGAGGCCTACAAACAGCCCAGTGCGGATCTCCCACCCAGCCCGCTCCAGCCGCCGTCTCCCCCGGCCGTCTCGTCCCTTGCCAGTCGGATGCCGGCGCGGGGTTATGTGACGGCGACCGCCGGTCGATATCTGGACCGCACGGTCGAAGGGGTCCTCACACTCAGCCTCACCGAGCGATCATCAACCACTCTGGACATCAACTATTTCGGAACGAACGGCCAGGACGTCGGTCCCGGAAACGCCTCGTCGGCCCGGGATCTGTTCAATGGCGACCTGACCTGGAATCGAATGGCTCCCGGAGGCTGGTTCACGGCCCAGGCCGGCCTGACCAGGAATGCGTGGTCCTTGTTCGGGGCAACGCCGGACGCGTTTTCCGGCGCATCGCCCAATCCGGATCGGACTTTGACGTCCTGGTTCACCGGTCTGGCCCATGAGACCCGGGCCGGCTCCCGCATCGGCAGCCACACCCGACTTGAAGTGGAGCGCACCCTGGTGGAGACCGATATCTTCAATCCGGATGTCCGGGTCGATCCGTCCACGGCACGCCAAACCCAGCGTCTTTCCCTCGACTCCTATCTGGAAATCCCGGCTGGACCCGTCGGTGTACGCTTTGACGTGGCCGGCGGAATGCATGGATTCGATACGGGCAATGCTCTTGACGTTTCCACGCTGAAGTATGGCGAAGCCGCATTGGTCTTTCTGACGCCTCGCGACCGGATTTTGACCCTCGATATCGGAGGTTCAGTCATGGGGTACGACTCCGAAGCGCAGACAGCTTCCGGTTCGGAACGCTACCTGGCCTGGTTTGCCCCCGTCCTCCGTGCGCGATACTGGTTGGGAGGGGGTCTGTTTGTCACCGGAGGAACCCGACCAGGGCTTGAAGCGACCTCATTGAAAGCCGCATACGATGTGCATCCGTTCCTGATGGACGAGCCGCTCGTCCTTCCCCGTATGAATTCGGTGGATGCGTACCTGGGTGTTGAATTGACGTCGGTTTCGTTCAACGGCGTCCTGTCAGCCGGTTGGACCGATTCGCCGTCCGCATCCTATGCACGCGTGCCGACGACATCGCTCAAAGGATATACGAGCGGGTATTTCGCGTATGATCATGCCCGGACCCGAACGACCTGGGTCGAGGGCGATCTGACGTACATCGCATCCACCGCACTCGAAGCCGGCGTCCGCCTTCGCGTACAGGATGCCCAGCTTGAGGAAACGGAACAGGCGCTGCCATTCGTGTCTCCCGTCTCTTCCCGGATCTGGGTGACTTCGTCCTTCCTGGATGCCCGCCTCCAACTGCTTTCAGCCATCCGGTTCGAATCAGCCCGACCCGTACAACCGGGCGGTGACAACGACGGGGATTCCCTGCTGGATGCCGAGTTGAACGGTCAGTGGTGGATCCGTCCGGAGCTGGGCATTACGGTCGGTATCCGCCACCTTTTGTCCGAGCCGACATTCTGGCCCGGCTATCCGCTTGAATCCACTGCCGTACGAGCCGGCCTGCGTTGGCGCTGGTAGCCTTCCATCCGCTATCTTCCATCCATGTCGCTACAGGACCCCGCCACCGTATCTGCCATTGCTGCCCGACTCATGCGCGGGCACGACGTCCGCATGGCCCGTATCGGGATCCTGCGCTCGTCCTGGACCCCTGCACGGCAGGAAGACGCGCAGATATGGCCTCCGTTCGTGGACATCGTACTCGACACCAAGCCCAACCTGGCTGAATCCGAGCCGCCGGTTCCGGTGGATTTCCTGTCCCGGCAAATCCGGGAAAAACTGTCTGACGACGCACGTGTTACGGTCGACGGCCTCGGAACGTTCGAGCAGGAAGCGGACGGTCTCGTTTTTCTTGCAGATGAACGCCTCCGGCACTCGGTGAATGCAGAGTGGGGGCATCTGGAACCCCACGAATTGCCTGCGCCACCGGTATTCGCGACTCCCCCAGAAACCGATTCCGGCCCGATCGCGGAGCCCGAGCCGATTGCTGGGCCTGAGCCTGAGCCCGAGCCGATCGCAGAGCCTGAGCCCGAGCCCGAGCCGATCGCAGAGCCCGAGCCGATCGCAGGGCCTGAGCCCGAGCCCGAGCCGATCGCAGGGCCTGAGCCTGAGCCCGAGCCGATCGCAGAGCCGAACCCTCCTCACCCGTCCCCATCCGGTCCCGTCCCGGAATGGCAGGAATTGGCAACCACCGGAGGCACGTCCAAGTTGTCGGACCGCACGGCTCAAAAGAAACCGAAGGAGCGCAGGAGCGCGGCGGCTTCCCGTCAGGACCGGAAGCGTGAATCGTCACGGATGCCGGTCTGGCTCATGATTGCGGGCGCATTGATCCCTGTCCTTGTCGTGGTCCTCGGAGTGTTGCTCTGGCCCGACGCCTCCGATCCTGTATCCGATGCGTCGGAGAATATGCCGGCAGACACACTGCAGACGGCAGCCAATACCGGCACGGAGGATGACGCCGATGCCGGTACGGACGACGGTATGGCTGCCCCCTCCGATACAACCGTTGTTTCCCCCGTGGAACCGCCGCCGGCCTCCCCAACCGACACTCCCGCCTTGACCTATGCGCTCTCTCGGGGACTGCCCGGTTATACCCTCATCCTCGCATCCGGCATCAGCGAGGGTTCCGCGGTAGCGCTGGCCCGTACATTCTCTGATCTCGGCCTTCCGTATGGAGTATTGACGTATCCATCCGACGGTGGCACGCTCAATAGACTCGCCCTGGGCCAATGGCCTACTGTGGCAGAAGCCGACAGCATGCGGACCATACTTGCGGATCGACTGCCGGAAGGCACGTGGGTCAAGCGACTTGACTGATTTTCCAACCCTATATCAACTATGAACCTTCAAGCCATGCAGGACACAAGTGCTGCGCTGGACACGCTCCAGAGTCTGCCCGTGGAAACCACCTCCCAACTGGACATCCTCATGCAGGCCGGGTGGATCATGGTCCCCATCTTCCTGCTTTCCATTCTCACGGTCTATTTGCTTGTCGAGCGTCTTCGGACCTTGAAACGCGCCGAGGCCAACCGAGACCAGATCATGGATCGCGTGCGCCAGTTCGTGGAACAGGGCAACATCCAGGGGGCCAAGGCATTCTGTGAGGCCCAGAACAAACCGCTGACCCGCATCATAAAGCATGGTTTGGAGCGCTTGGGTCGCCCGATTTCCGAAATCCAGGATGCCGTCAACGGAGCCGGCAAGAGCGAAGCCTTCGAGCTGGAGAAGCGGATGGACATGCTGGCTTCGATTGCCGGCATCGGTCCCATGCTCGGCTTCCTGGGCACCGTGACGGGCATGATCGAGGCCTTCCAGCAAATCCAGAGTCTCCAGGGCAACGTGAATCCGTCCGTCCTGGCGGGAGGCATCTGGGAAGCGTTGGTATCCACGGCCGGCGGTTTGGTGGTGGGCATTCTGGCCTTCTTCTTCTACAACTTCCTGCTTGGCAAGATCAATCGCCTCGTGCACGACATGGAATCGTCTGCTACCGAGTTCATCGACCTGTTGCAGGCTCCGGCACCCGCGCCGGCCCGTCCGTCCAGTTCCCAGGAACGATTCTAGGAGAATACCATGTCTGTTGATTTCAATACGGAAAGAAAGCCGCTGACGGCCTATTCCCTCGCCGGCCTGGCGGACATCGTACTGTTACTCCTGGTCTTCTTCCTGCTCACGTCCAGCTTCATTCCGCAATTCGGTATCCAGGTGGACCTGCCCCGGACCGAAACCGCGGCTCCGAACCAGGGACAGTACATAACGGTGTCCATCTCCGCGGATGGCACCTTCTATGTGGAGCAGCAACGCGTACCCCGTGAGCGTCTGCTGGAGGTCATCCGCACGGAGTTGAAGGGGCGCACGACGTTGGTGCTCCGCGCAGATGAGAACAGTACCGTCAAGAACTTCGCCGCGGTCGGTGGCATTGCCCGGGCCCTGAACCTCCGGTTCCTGATGGCCACCGAGCGGGGACAGATCAACTAGGGCCTGTTACGGCTCCTGCGCCTCGTCCAGATACCGCAATCGACCTGCGTGAGCAATGGCCTGGGCGTCGACGGTGTCCATGTCCCGGAGATCGGCATCGGTTCGGGCCATCCGGAGAATCCGTTCCCGGGCACGCATGGAGAAATTGTGCCGCACCATGACATCCTGCAGCGTTTCCTGGGCGTCCCCGGACATCTGACGCAGGACCTCCCGCCCGGGCAAATGGGCATTCAAGCATGTCTGCCCCCTGTCCATGCGTCGAGCCTGGGCCCGTTCGACCCGGCGACGGATACGGCCACTGGAGCTTGAAGGCCGCGCCCCGGTCATGTGCAATGGATTTACCGGCCGCACCTGACAATGGATGTCAATCCGGTCCAGCAGGGGCCCGGATATTCGGCTCCTGTACCGCATCCGCATGGGATACGAGCACGTGCAGGCCTTGATCTTGTCACCCAGGAATCCGCAGGGACACGGATTCATGGCAGCCAGCAACTGGAATCCGGCGGGGAATCGTACCGATCCATGCACCCGTGAAAGCACGACCGAACGGCACTCCAGTGGCTCCCGCAATCCCTCAAGGACCGAACGAGGGTACTCCGGCAACTCATCCAGGAACAACACACCGGCATGCGCAAGAGATACCTCGCCGGGTTGCAACGGATTACCGCCACCAAGCATTCCCGGCCGGGTCACGGAATGATGCGGTGCGCGGAAAGGCCGTCCGTCCAGGATTCCTTTTCCCCGGAGCAAGCCCTTCAGGGAGTGCATGGCGCTGGCCTCCAACGCCTCCTCGTCGGACCAGGATGGAAGGATGGTCCTGAACCGTTCCGCCAACATGGTTTTCCCGCACCCTGGGGGGCCGATCATGATCATATTGTGCCCTCCGGCCGCTGCCAGTGTCATCGCGCTCACGACGGAATCCTGCCCCAGGACCTGGGCGAAATCGACGTCCCAGGACGGTGTCCTGGACATGGTCTCCGGTACATGAACGTCCAGACCGGTACCTTCATGCAGCCAATTCCAGACCGTCTCCAGGTGGTCAGCACCCAGGACCCGAATACCCGTGACAAATGCAGCCTCCCGTGCATTCGCTGCCGGTACGACCACCGTTTCCATGCCGTCATCCCGCAATGCCTTGACGATGGGCAGGATGCCGCGCACGGCTCTGAGGCGGCCGTCCAGGGCCAACTCCCCGACGAAGGCGGTGCGTCCTGTTCGGCACGTCACGTCTGATCCGGTTGTCGCAAGAAGCAGACCGAGTGCAACAGGCAGATCGAATCCACTTCCGTGCTTGGGAATGTCTGCGGGCGCCAGGTTGATCGTCAGTATGCCCTTCGGAAATGGCCATTCACCCGTTCGGAAGGCTGTCAGGATCCGGTCCAGGCACTCCCTAACGACAGTTCCAGGCAACCCCACGACCGTATGCCGCGGAAGTCCCGTGGCGACCGATGTCTCAATAGTTACCGGAATGGCACCGGAGCCGGAAATGGCCCCCGTATTTATGCGACTGTAGGATGATCCGGGCATGCATCCATGACACGGTCCCCGCTCAGTCGTAACCCGACAGTATATCCACGTCCTCCCATTCGACCAGAACGGGTCGGCCGAGCCGGCCATCGGCAGGTCCGTTCTCCAGCTTCAGCACACCCCGTGGACATACCGAGCTGCAAATGCCGCATCCCACACAGGAGGCCCGCACGATGTTCTGACCGCGTTGTGCATACCAACGGACATCAATGCCCATCTCACAGTATGCCGAACAGTTTCCACAGGAGATGCACTGTCCGCCGTTCGTGGTAATACGGAATCGGGAGAAGAATCGCTGTTGCAGGCCCAGGATGGCCGCCATGGGGCATCCGTACCGGCACCAGATCCGGGTGCCCAGGAACGGATAGAACCCGACCCCTATCACACCGGCCCAAATGGAGCCGAACAGGAATCCATACGTCTGTGCAAAGGCTCCGGACAGACTTCCCAGCATCGCTCCTTCGGTGGCCGAATTGATCCAGAGGACCGCCGTCGCCACGACAATGACCAGCAGGCTCCCGTGGATCATCCACCGTTCCAGCTGCCAGCTGGCGGTGGATCGGGGTGCCAAGTGTCTGTACGGATCGCCCATGGTCTCGGCCATCGCACCGCAGCCGCAGACCCAGGAGCAGTACCAGCGCTTGCCGTAGTAGTACGTCAGGATGGGCGTCGCCACGAAACTCATGATGGCCCCCCACCCGATCATGAACATCCCGAGCCGCCCCGAATCGGCCAGGATCCACCCCATCCCGTAGTCTCCCGGCCACAGATAGGTCCATTTAAGGGGCCAGAAGTACGAAAAGTAGAACTCCGGTTGCTGGAACAGGACGAGGATACTTGGCAGGACGAAGGCCAGAATAACCTGCACGAACACGACCGAAAGCGTCCTCAGGCGTTGGTATTTGACGTGCCGGTACCGGTACCACGCGCGGATACCGAAAACCGCGACCGCCAGGGTATAGACGAGGCTGTACATGAACCAATGGTCCGCAGCCCGCCCGCGCATGGCCCACGACAGCCAGTCGGTGGTCCGGACCAGTCCATCCAGTGCGGACGGATACCAGTAGACCAGGACGTAGAATCCCGTCATGAGAATACCGAGCATCCATCCGGCAGCGCCCCGGTTCATGGTGGGGTTCGTCATGACGCCATGGTTGTCGACACCCTCAGGTGTACTCCGGTAGCGTGCCAGGATCATCCACGTCGAGCCGACCGTCAGGGCGCCCAGTCCAAGTCCGAACATGGGAATCGGCCAGGCCTGGCCCACACCCGAAATCGCGATGAGGGTCCCAAGGATACCCAACCCGGTCAACATGCCTGCCCACCGATGATGGATGCGATGCGATCGCCAGCCCGACCGCCGGGAGACCTCGATCGTGACCGCAGCCGCCAACAACAGCATGGCGGTGCCCGTCGATGCGAGCGGCTTGAAAGGCCAGATGTCGAAAACGGCCGTCAGCAGGAGGATCGCGGCCGTAGCCGTCGTTCCCCGGACCAACCACCGAAGGGTAAGGTCGGTAGCAACTGCTGTATCTGTGTGACGGGTCATGTCCAGGCCGAGAGCTCTCGGGCTATATCGTTGTGCGGCAGTGAGGTGAATTCGGGGTCGAATGCCAACTCCCGGACGTCCTGCCCGGAAAATGTGGCGCGGCGCGCCGCCCGGATCCAGGTGGCGGCGACGTCATGACGGAGTCGGATCCCGAAGCCCGTCACGCCGGCAAGCGCACCGGTGTCGGCGCGCCGCGCCACACGGACCAAGCGCGTTCCGTCCTGCCAGGCGCGCGTTTCCAGTCCGGCATCATCGGTGGCGGGTACGCTGCCATACGTCTGGTACTCAAGATCAAAGAACTTGGCCGAATTGTAGAATACGGGCGTATCGTACGACAGGTCCTTTCCGGACAGGATCAAACCAAGGATGCGTCCCTGCCTCCGGGCACTGTACCACAATTGTTCAATCGTGCGGCCGTCAACCAACGGGCGACGGAATTCGGCACAATCTCCGGCCGCGAACACGTCCGGGGCGCTCGTGCGGAAGGACCGGTCGACGAGGATGCCTTTGTTGGTTTCGATTCCGGCCGCTTCGGCCAGTTCCGTCCTGGGATGAACTCCGACTCCGATACCCGCGAACGCGGCCGGGAACGAGCGGCCGTCCCGGGTGGTCACGGCAGCCACTCGACCGTTGCCGTCATCCTCGAATCGGTCCACTTCGCAACCCAGGTGCAAATGCACGCCGTGCCGGTCAATCTGACGGTGGATGAGCTCCGACTCATCCCGGGAAAACAGGTGGTCCATGTAGGCCGTCTCCCGGACCAGGAAGTGGACATCGATGGAACGGGACCGGAGCATCTCGACCAATTCGATGCCAATCAGCCCGCCGCCGACCACGACCGCATCGGTAATGCCCTCAGTGACCCGTTGCATGGTTTTCAGGTCTGACCAGGCATACAGCCCCTGCACGCCATCCAGGTATTCGCCCTGCCATCCGAAGCGGTTCGGGCGACTGCCGGTGGCCAGTACCAGGCGGTCGTAGGTCAGACGACGCCCGGAAGCGAGTTGAACGCTCCGGGCAGCGGTATCCAGGTCCGTTGCATGGTCCAGGACGAGCTCCATCCGGTTCTTTGTCCAGAAGTCGTCCTCGTAGGGCTTCAGGTCGGATTCCCTGAGATCGCCCATGTAGGCGTACATCAATGCAGTCCGGGCCACATGGTACTCGGTTTCCGAACTGACAATTGTCAACCGGGCGTCACCGTTCTTGCGGACGAAACGGGCTGCAGTAATTCCGGCAATGCCGTTTCCGATGATGACGACGTGCACTGGAGCAGAAAACGATTGAAAAATGAACGGAGTGCCGTGAAGATCGCAGCCGTCCGGCCGCCGGAACAGTATACCAAACCCGGCATCGGTCCGCCGTATCCGAATGCATGGCGCGCCCACGGACCGTGACGTAGTTTGTCCCTGCATTCCCTGAAAATGTAACCTGGGAGGTTACAAATCCGTGCGCATCGGAATTACCGGAAATACCCAGAAGGAGTCGCTCTGGAAGCCCGTCGAGGATATTGCCGGGCGCCTGGTGGCGGCTGGCCGGACCCTCGTGCTGCATCCGGATATCCTGGAGGTTCTCGAGCGGGACGGGAATCCGGGTATTCCGACAGACGATCTCGTCCATGTCTCCTCCGCTCAGGAATTTGTCGAAGCATCGGAGATCATCCTGTCTTTTGGAGGCGATGGCACTTTGTTGAATACTGCGCGGATGGTCGGCGATCGCGGCGTTCCCATCCTGGGCATCAATTACGGGCGCCTGGGGTTCCTTGCCAACGTCGATGCATCCGATCTGGAGATGGCGCTCCGAAGGATTGAACAGGGCGATTTCGGTATCGATGAGCGGCTGGTCCTCGAAGCGCGGGTCGACGACGAGTCACCGCGGTGGGCACTGAATGACGTCACGCTCCAGCGATCCGGTGATACCGGGTTGATGACCATCCACGTGGAGGTGGACGGACGCCCGCTGAACACGTATTGGGCCGACGGATTGATCGTATCCACACCAACCGGATCAACGGCGTACTCGCTTGCCCTTGGCGGACCGATCATGGCTCCCGGGTGTGGCAGCCTCCTGATCACGCCCATTGCTCCGCATACCCTCACCGTACGCCCCATCGTACTGCCCGATACGTCCCGGATCCGGTTGTGGGTGTCGGGGCAGCGCAGACGGTATGTGGTCACGGTTGACGGCGAACCTTCCCTGTACGAAAACGAGTCCGTGACCATCCACGTAGCCAAGGCCTCCCACACGGTTCGCCTCATCCGGTTCGAGGACCAGGACTATTTCAGCACGCTCCGGGACAAACTCATGTGGGGAGCACGATTTCAATCGGTTAAGCATTCGTGAATGGTTGACCTTCGATCCAAGGAACGTGTATATTTGGAAGTCTGTGGGTCAGGTAGCTCAGTTGGTAGAGCAATGGACTGAAAATCCATGTGTCGGGGGTTCAATTCCCTCCCTGACCACCCCGCTCCGTAGGGAATCCGGGCCGCAGGCAAGCAGTCAACACTCGGTGTCAACATTGCGTGAACGTCTTGCCAGGTCCCTTTCCATCGCCGTATTATTGCGGCCGCTCGGAGTGAGCAGAACGGTCCGGTAGTTCAGTTGGTTAGAACGCTGCCCTGTCACGGCAGAGGTCGCGAGTTCGAGTCTCGTCCGGACCGCAAAAAGGCTCCAGGTATCCACCTGGGGCCTTTTTTTGTACTGGGCCGTTCCGTTCTGGACGTTCCCGCGCGGACGTTTCATTTTCCGGAGCCATCTGTCGTACGTGACGTATACAACGCTCGTGCCAGAGTGTCCAACACCCTTTCCGTATCCTGTCATCATGCAACAACGTCCCCTGCTTCTCGCATCGCTCCTGATGGCCTTCGGCATCCTCGGAGCCGGTTGGTTCGTCGGAAACGGCCTGATAACCTCCCGCGTCACGGACCGCTTCGTGACCGTGAAAGGCGTTTCGGAACAGGACGTGGAAGCGGACCTTGCGCTGTGGCCCCTGAAATTGAACGTATCCGGCAACAACCTGAGCAGCATCCAGGCCGATCTGGACGGCCAGGTTGCCGAAGTCATCCGTTTCCTCATCCGGCATGGCGTCGATACGTCCGGCGTGAGCATTGAGGGACTCGAAGTCACGGATCGACTGGCGAATCCCTACGGGGAAAGTGGACCCATCCAGAACCGGTACGTCGTGCAGCAGACGCTCATCATCCGTTCCGAAGATCCAGGGTCCGTCCTTGCGGCCAGCCAGGAAATGGGGCAGTTGGTGGATGCCGGGGTCGTCTTCACGTCAGGTTCCGGTTACGGACCGGCCCAACCCACGTTCATCTTCACGCGCCTGAATGATGTCAAACCGACCATGATTGCAGAGGCCACGGCCAACGCCCGGGAGGCAGCAGAACAGTTTGCGTCCGATGCCAACAGCAACGTTGGAGGCATCCGCCGCGCCAATCAGGGTGTGTTCCAGATTCTTGCCCGCGATCAGGCACCGGGGATCATGGAATCGGCACAGATCACCAAAACCGTCCGCGTGGTCAGCACGGTCGAGTACTACCTGGAGTAGGTCGGATCAGGATGCCCGGAGCGCTGCCTTCCTCATCCACGGAACCGCATCGGGTCCGTGGTTCAGGATGAGGTCGATGACCGACATGCCCACAATGAATCCGTCGAAGTTCTGACGGTATGCCGGCGTCGCATCTGCAATGGGGCCCGGCGGTGGAGCACCGGGTGCCTGCTTCCCGGATTCCGAGACGACACGCACGTCCACGGGCAGTCGGAGCATCTGAATGACCATACGCACACTGCGGCAGGTACACGCTCCCAACGACGTCCACGGCGTCGACCAGAAATCCATGAGGAGATGCTCGTAATGCACGTAGTACGGCGCCGATTCGTAGTTGAATTTGAGCGCCTTCCGGTGGCGGGTCCGCCATCCCGGGTCGCCCTGGATGACCGTGTCGGAGATGGCCCGTCCGAACTGCCCACTGCCCACCGGTACGGTAAGCCACTGGAACCCGTCGGCATTGCGGAATCGGGTCCGGTTCTGGAAAGACTGCCGCGAATATTGGACTGTATCGTCCAGCCACAGGACGTCCCGGTCCAGGACCTCCATGAACCAGCCCGGACGAGGAAGATATTCCGGTATGCGGACGAGGTCTTGGTGGGGCGCGGCAGCGTCTTGACGGGGCACGGTGTCTGACAGGCAGATGAGGGTACGGGGAAGTCTCCGCCCGATGATATATTGCAACCCCTGCCGCGTCAACCCATCCGGATGAAATGCTGAACAGACCTGCTCCACTGGGACCCGATTCCAGGATCGGCCTCATTGCCCCGGCCTCCTTGCCCGCCGATCACACCCGGATTGCCCGGGGCATCGACCGGATGCGTCGCGAAGGGTGGCATATCGAGCAACGTCGTGATTTCACGGATGCTCGAGGCTACTTGGCCGGATCTGATGAGGATCGGTCGAATGAACTCAACCACTTCCTCAGGCGCACCGATATCGATGCCCTGATCTGCATCCGTGGCGGCTATGGATGCATGCGGATCCTGCCCCACCTGGATTACGAAGCGGCACGGGCACATCCCAAATTACTGGTCGGCTATTCCGACATCACCGCCTTGCACCTGGCCTTCCTGGCAAAATCCGGGTGGTCCGGTGTATCAGGTCCCATGGTGGCGGTGGACTGGCCGGATCTCGACTCCGGTTCCCGCAAGCAATTCCTGGAACTGGCTGGCGGAGGGGCGGGGCCGCTGTTGGGTCCCGCAGGCGAAGATCTGTCCCCCGCCCGCCGTGGAACGGTGGAGGGACGCATTATTGGAGGCAACCTGTCGATGGTCGTCCGACTGCTCGGTACACCGTACCTGCCGGACATGTCGGGTGCCATCCTGGTGGTCGAGGACGTGGGCGAAGAACCCTATCGGATAGATGCTTATTTCACGCAACTACGTTTGGCCGGTGTCCTGCAACAACTTGGCGGGATCGTGCTTGCAGGATTCACTGAGTGCGGATTCCCGGCGGGAAAGCGCTCGCTGACCCTGGACGAGGTGTTCGAGGACAACGTGATGTCATTGGACATCCCGGTTGCAACCGGGTTGTTGTACGGTCACTTTCCGGTCAAAAGTGCCGTTCCGATCGGTGTCCGCGCCCGGCTCTCGGTTACGGAAGACACGGCGCGTCTTGATCTGCTGGAGTCGGTGGTCCGTCCAGCGTGAGTTCCACACCCCGGAGCCGACGTGCCCGACTATTTCATGGGCTCTTGTGTGTCGGTGAGTCCCGGAAATCGTAGACTGGAGCTCCACACCCATCGTTCATCATGTCCCTGCCCAGATTGGCCATTTTTGCTTCCGGAGGCGGCTCCAACTTCCAGGCCATCCTGGACCGGGCCGCAGCCGGCGGACTCGGCGCGGATGTCTCCCTGTTGGTGGCATCGTCCGCATCGGCGGGTGCCTTGGATCGGGCCCGGGCGGCAGGTGTCCCGACGGAAGTCTGTGGACCGGACGACGATCCTTCGGTATTCACCGACAAGCACGCCATTGACCTCGTGGCCCTCGCCGGGTACATGAGACGCATTCCGCCCGACATGGTCGCTTCCTTCAGGCACCGGATGGTCAACATCCACCCGTCCCTCCTGCCGGCGTTCGGAGGCTCCGGCATGTATGGAGCTCGGGTCCATGAAGCCGTTGTGGCACATGGTGTCCGGATTACCGGTGCCACTGTCCACTTTGTCGACGAAACGTACGACACGGGCCCTATCATCCTGCAGCAGGCGGTTCCGGTCCATCAAGACGACACTCCCGCGGACGTGGCTGCACGTGTGCTGGCAGTGGAACATTCACTTTATCCCGAGGCCATCCAGCTGTTGGCCGCCAACCGACTGACGGTTCATGGCCGTCGGGTCAGAATACAAGACGCATGATCCACGTTAAAGACCTGCCCCCGCCGGATGACCGGTATCCTGTTCGCCGCGCGTTGCTTTCCGTGTTCGACAAGACCGGCATCGTTGAATTCGCACGTGCCCTTCACGCCTTGAACGTGGAATTGATCTCCACCGGGGGGACGGCGCGCGAACTGCTGGCCGCCGGGCTTCCGGTCACACCCGTGGATGACCTCACGGGTTATCCGGAAATCCTGGGAGGTCGGGTCAAAACGCTCCATCCAGCGGTACATGGAGGCCTTCTGTCCCGAAGGACGGACCCGGAAGACCAGGCCCAACTTGCCGCGCAGGGCATCCAGGAAATCGACCTCGTCGTGGTCAACCTGTATCCGTTTTCCGACGCCACATCTGCTGCCGACACCACGGATGCCGTGGCCATCGAGAATATTGATATCGGAGGCCCCACCATGCTCCGGGCAGCCGCCAAGAATTTCTTCTTCGTGGCAACGGTCTGCAATCCGACCCACTACGGAGCCGTCACACAGGAACTGACCGAGCACTCCGGCACGCTCTGCATGGCCACACGCCGTCGCCTGGCCGCCGACGTGTTCGACCATACGGCGGCCTACGACGCGGCGGTATCGCGTTATTTCGCACGCACCCGCGACGATGCGCCCTTTGCCTGGGTGGCTCCCCGTGCACAGACCTTGCGGTACGGCGAGAATCCGCATCAACAGGCCGAGCTGTATGGACGGCCGGAGGACCTGTTCGAGAAGCTGCATGGCAAGGAGTTGTCCTACAACAACCTGCTGGACCTGAGCGCTGCTCTGCTGTTGATTGATGAGTTTGCTGAGGCTGGACCCACGGTAGCCATCCTGAAACACACCAATCCGTGCGGTGTCGGTACGGCATCCACCTTGCGGGAAGCGTACGAGAAGGCCTTCTCAACAGACAAGCAGTCTCCCTTCGGTGGCATTGTGGTCACCAATCGGCCGTTGGACATGGCAACGGCCGAATCCATCGATGCCATCTTCACCGAGCTCATCATTGCCCCGGCCTTCGAAGACGGCGTACAGGACTTCCTGGAGCAGAAGAAGAACCGCCGCATCATCCGCCAATTGTCGCCCGCCCGGTCCGACATGGGTCGGGACATCCGGTCCGTGGCCGGCGGCCTTCTGGTGCAGGATCGCGATCCGGTCCTCCCGGGTCCGGATGCCCTGCGGGAGCGATGCACGGTCGTCACCAAGCGGCAACCGACCGATGCGGAATGGGCCGACCTGGACTTCGCCTGGCGCGTGGCAAAACATGTGAAGAGCAACGCCATCGTCTATGCCGGACATGGCCGGACGCTCGGTATAGGCGCCGGTCAGATGAGCCGGATCGATTCGTCCGAGATTGCCGTGAGCAAGAGCCGGAAATCCAGCCTGGACCTGGCCGGATCCGTGATCGCGTCCGACGCCTTCTTCCCGTTTGCCGATGGCCTGCTCGAAGCAGCACAGAATGGAGCCATTGCGGCCATCCAACCCGGAGGATCGGTCCGGGACGATGAAGTCATTGCTGCAGCGGATGCGCATGGAATGGCCATGATCTTTACGGGCCACCGACACTTCCGCCATTGATGGACGAATGACGCGCATTTGGGAACGGATTCGGGACTGGGTTCTGCTGGGCAGCCTGCTCATGGTGTCGGTCGTCACCCTGCTGACGGCGAATGACCCCATGTTCCGCGGACTTCGCGCCCGATCCCTTGAAGCCACCTCTGCCGTCGAAACCTTGTTTGCCGGCATAGGCCGCTATTTCCGGGCCCTTGAGGAAAATGAGGCACTGCGGGAGCGCAACGTATTGCTCAACAACGAAGTCGCGCAGATGCGCGAAGCCATCGTAGAGAACCGGGAGCTCGAGGACATGCTCGGTCTTCGTGATACCGTCTCCACCGACCTTGTGGCCGCACGCGTGATTTCCAAGGATATCACTCGTGAGCGCAATCTGATTGTGCTGGACGTCGGCCGACGTGACGGAATCGAGGAAGGGATGGCCGTCGTCGACGAGCGCGGCATAGTGGGCAAAACCCTGCTTGTGACGGAGCGGTTCACGCAAGTCATGACGTTCCAGAATACCGATTTCTATGTCCCCGCCCGGATCCTGCCGAGTGGATCGGACGGAATGATCCGCTGGGACGGAGAGCGTTTCGGCACGCTGCTCATGGAGCTGGTGGAGCGCACGGCTCCGGTACGGGTTGGCGACCAGGTTGTAGCCGGGCCATCCGACATTTTCCATTCCTCCACCCCCATCGGGGTCATAGACACGGTCATGGTTCCACCGGGAGCCCCGACGCTTGCCATCTACGTGCGGCCCTTCAGTCGCATTGACGACCTGACCCATGTCTTCGTGGATCGTTCGCGCCCTGTTTCCTCACAAATTCCGTTCAATCCATGATGAGATTCCGCTCCCTGCCCGCTCTGATGACCTGTGTGGCTGCCATGACCTGCCTCATGCATCCTGCGCAGACATTGGCGCAAACCAATGTGGCCCTGAGGGATACATTGAACCAGATCCTGTTCGACGCCAATACACCCAATGCCATCTGGGCCGTTCGCGTACTGGAAACGGAATCCGGCAAGGTCATCTACGACCGGAATGGGTTCACCAGCATGATTCCCGCATCGAACACGAAAATGTACACGACAGCGGCTGCGCTCGAGATGCTGGGTGCGGATCATGTATACAAAACCGGCCTCTATGCCGCGGGGCCCGTCCGGGACGGCGTGCTTGAGGGCGCGCTCGTGGTGAAAGGGTCAGGCGATCCGGTGATCGGTGGCCGGTTCAACGACGGAGACCTTACGCAGACGTTCCGCACCTGGGCAGATTCATTGAAGGCCGTCGGAATCCACCGGATTGAAGGCGACATCGTCGGGGATGACAATGTGTTCGATGATGTTCCTCTGGGCTATTCCTGGGCCTGGGATGATGAACCTTACTGGTACTCGGCGGAAATCAGTGGGCTGTCTTTCAATGACAATTGCGTCGATTTTGCGCTCGTCGCCGCTCTGGAGAACCAGCCAGCCTTCCTGACCTGGGAGCCGGCCCGGACCAGTTACGTCCACACCGAGAATGCCAGCATGACGGGCCCGGCGGACAGCAGGATCCGGGAAGGGTACAGTCGGAGCCGGGACGGCAACGCCTTCCGGTTCTGGAGCGAGGTGCCGGAAGGTCGAACGGACTTCGAATCGCTGGCCGTCCGCAATCCGACGTTGTTTTTCGTTCATGTGCTCCGGGAAACGCTGCTCGCCGAAGGGATTTCGGTAGGCGGCTCGCCGCGGGATGTGGATGACCTGTCCTTCCTGCCCGACTATGAGCAGGCCACCCGAGTTGCCGTCCATCGCTCCCCGCCCATGGTCGATATCGTCACGGTCATCAACAAGCGAAGCCAGAATTTGTACGCAGAGCAGGTGCTCAAAACCATGGGCGGTCTCGTCAATGATTCCACCGGCGCATCGGCGGCCGACGGCGTACGGGCATCCCTCGAGGTCTTCGGCGCTGCGCGGCTGGATACGTCACGCATCCAGCTCGTGGACGGCTCCGGATTGTCCCGGCTGAACCTGGTGACTGCCGATATGACCACGGACTTGCTGCAGTATATGGCCCATCATCCCGATTCCACCATACGCTCCGTGTTCGCCGCCTCGCTCCCGATAGCAGGCGTTGACGGTACCATCGGCTCCCGTATGCGGGGTACCCCCGCTGCCGGCAATCTGATCGGGAAAACGGGCACGCTGGGCAGCGCGAGCGCGCTTTCCGGTTACGTCACGAACGCATCCGGTACCCGTTTGACATTTTCCGTGATGGTCAATCACTACACCGGATCCACATCGGGTGTCCGCGCCATCCAGGACCGGATAGGGGCGGCGCTCGCTGCATCGGTCGACTGAACAAACCGGTACGCGTTGCCGTACCACGCACTCACTTCAAAAACGTATACGTGAGCATTAAAAGCACAACTGTCGTAGGCGTCCGATACAACGGACGCGTGGTCATGGGATCGGACGGCCAGGCGACCATGGGCAACACCGTGATGAAGCACAAGGCCCGGAAAGTCCGCTCCCTGTTCAACGGAAAGATCGTGGCCGGTTTCGCCGGAGCCACGGCCGATGCGTTCACGCTGTTCGAGCGTTTCGAGGAAAAATTGCAGCGGTATGGCGGAGACGTGACCCGATCGGCCGTTGAACTGGCCAAGGACTGGCGAACGGATCGCTACCTTCGGCGGCTGGAAGCCCTGCTGGCGGTTGGCGCAGAAGATCGCCTTCTGGTGATTTCCGGAACAGGCGACGTTATTGAACCGGATGATGAAATCGTGGCCATCGGATCCGGGGGACCATTTGCCCTGGCGGCGGCCCGCGCCATGATCCGACATGGTCGTGATCTGGACGCCCGGACCATCGTTGAGCAGTCACTCACGATTGCATCCGAGATCTGCATCTACACGAATTCGAACCTGACCATCCTTGAATTGAACGATGTATCCTGATTGAAATCCATGATCCAGAGCCTTTTTTCAGCGCCTTGATCCGGATAAGTAATTGAAAGCAATAATTGAAGGTGACTCAAGGCGCCCGTTAATCAGTATTGGAAATATGCCCAACAAGAAAATTCATCCCATGTCCGACCCGTCGTTCCACGCCACACTTCTTGTGGACTACACCAACTTGTTCGGAGTCATTGTGGAACGAGCCGGTACCGACGAACAGCCGGACTCGGTCGTCATTGAACTCATCAAGGAAGTCCAACGCCACGTGCAGGACCACCTGCAGCTGCGGACCATCCGGACGGTAGCCTTTGCCAGCCTGCCTCCGGGGCACGTACAAGGCCATCGCGCCACCGGCGCGTGGCTGGCATCCGGCATAGAGCCCCGGTTCTCCCACGCCCTCGCGTCCGACGAAGCCACGACCATTGACCTGGCCATGGAGGCCGTTGAAATCGCGGTCGCTCAACAATCCCCCCACGCCTACATCATCCTTTCAGGAAACCAGTGGTTCGTGCCCCTGGTGCAGCGTCTCCAGAAGAAAGGGCACTTTGTCGTCATGGCCTCCCTGGAAAGTCCTTCCCGAAGCGATCATTTCCCTGCCGATGTCATGGAGGCGTTCCTGAATGTCCGCTTCCTGCTGGACAAGACCACCTTCCCCGGGGGTGACAAGGGATTCGACGCGGACGGCGAACGCCCCGACGAATATGCCGGCGGTCCGGCAGAAATCATTCCGCTGGATGACGATGGCGCGCGCCAGGCACTCGAGGTCATCGAGCAATTCTTCGGTCAATACGAGGAGGTCTACCTGACCCCGTTGCTCAGGAAACTGTCGGAAGTCCTGGGCGACGCCGAAGAGCCCAAGGAATTGGTGACCATCCTGGAGGAGTGCGGCGCGGTGTGGCTCGAAAAGCGGCGGGGCTTCCCGCATAATTACACGGTCCTGCTGGTCAACGACGAGCACCCGGACGTGGAGGATGTACGCGAGCACGCAGCCGCCGGAACGGGCCCGCACTACGACGATCATTATCGGGACGAGGAGTACGAGGACGACCGTGCAGCAGATGATGAAGACGACGATTACGAGGAGCCCCATGTCTGAGTTGACCCCCCATCAGATTGTCGATGCGCTCGACAAATACATCATCGGGCAGCACGAAGCGAAGAAGAGCGTGGCCATCGCACTCCGCAACCGGTGGCGCCGGATGAGTGCCTCGGAGGACATGCGGGACGAAATCATGCCGAACAACATCATCATGATCGGCCCGACCGGTGTCGGAAAAACCGAAATCGCACGCCGGTTGGCGCGTTTGGCCGGCGCCCCGTTCATCAAGGTCGAAGCCACGAAGTTCACGGAAGTCGGTTACGTGGGTCGGGATGTCGAGTCCATGATCCGCGACCTTGCTGACATCGCCATCAACATGGTCCGCGAGGAGCATACCGAGGGCGTCCAGGAACGGGCCCGTGAACGTGCGGAAGATCGGATCCTGGATATCCTGATTCCGCCTCCGCCCGCACAGGCACGACCGTCCAGCCCCGTGGCAACCCGGTCCGCGCAGGGCTCGTTGACGGCTGACCACGGTGTCCGTCCCGAAGGAAGCCCGGCTTCGTCGGTAGACGCTCCGGAAATCGAATCGGAAGCCCAGTTGCGCGAGCGCACCCGGGACAAATTCCGCCGCAAACTGCGCAACGGCGACCTGGATGCGCGGGAAATCGAAATCGAAGTCAGTGCCGACAAGTCGCCCATGTTGCAGGTCTTTGGACCCATGGGCATGGAAGAGATGGGCGTGAACCTGCAGGATCTGTTCGGTAATCTGGGTGGAAAGAAGTCCAAGAAGCGCCGCGTTCCGGTTCAGGAAGCCCGTGAGTTGCTTGCGCAGGAGGAGGCCCAGAAACTGATTGACATGGACAAAGTGACGAAGGATGCCCTGACCCGCGTCCAGCAGTCCGGTATCGTTTTCATTGATGAAATCGACAAGGTGGCCGCACGCACGGGATCCGGCAAGTCGGGACCGGACGTCTCGCGTGAAGGCGTCCAGCGGGACCTGTTGCCCATCGTGGAAGGGTCTGGCGTCATGACCAAGTATGGGATGGTCAAGACCGACCATATCCTGTTCATAGCAAGCGGTGCGTTCCACGTGGCCAAGCCCAGCGACCTCATCCCGGAACTCCAGGGGCGCTTCCCCATCCGGGTTGAACTGGACAGTCTTACCGAGGATGATTTCTATCAGATCCTGACGGTGCCGCAAAACGCCTTGTTGAAGCAATACCAAGCCCTGCTGGCATCCGAAGGCCTGACGGTACACTTCGAGGACGTCGCAGTCCGTGAGATTGCCCGGATGGCCGCGGAGGTGAATGCCGATGTGGAAAATATCGGAGCACGCCGTCTGCATACCATCCTGACGACCTTGCTGGAAGACCTGTTGTTCGATGTCCCGGATGTGGTTCAGGACACGACGGTGATCGTGGACAAAGCCATGGTTGCGGCCAAACTGGACTCGGTCATCGAGAACCGGGACTTGAGCCAGTATATCCTATGAGGTGGGCTGACATCGACGCACAGTCGGTGTTGCCCACTCCGTTTTCCGATGAGCGGTTTGTGGCTGGCCTGGCCGCTGTGTTCGGCTGGTCCGTCCGGCGCGTGGATACGACCGTCGGTCTCTCGGCCCTGCTGGTGGAGCGACGAACCGGTCCGTTCCGGGAAATCGTGCTTCCCCCGTTTGCCCCGTGGACGGCCCTTGCCCTTGACACTAACCCAGGCGAGCCGTTGCCAAACACCGGGCTCCAGGAACTGTGCGAAATGCTCCGGAATGTCGGCATTCCGGCCCTGTTGTCCCTGCCCGCCTCCTGGCCGCAACCGTTACCCGCCCTTCCGGGTTGGACCGTGCGCGAACGGGATACCGCCGTATTGACAACCGGAACCCTGGAAACCGTCCTTTCCGGCTATTCTTCTTCGTCCAGACGAACCTTCCGGAAGCATGCGGATGAATATGTGTGCGCGGAGACGTCCCGATCACCCTCCGTGGAGTCCGATGTCCGTGCCACCATCGACCTGTTGGCCAACGCGTATGGTCGCCATGGCCGGACCCTTCCCGGCGGATCACCGGCCCGCATGGCCGACCTGGCCCTGTTGATGCTCAAGGTTGGACGGGCGCGGATGTACACTGCGCGTCGTCAATCCGACAATGGGATAGCGGCCGGAATTGTCGTCCTTCACCGGGGTTCGACGGCCTGGTACTGGCTGAGTGGAAGTGTGCCAGGACCAGCCATGTCCGTCCTGGTGGGGACCGCTGCTGCGGACCTGGCCGAACAGGGTATCCGGAACTTCGACCTGATGGGAGCAAACACCCCATCCATCGCGGAATTCAAGCGTCGCCTTGGCGCAGAGCGGGTTACGTACGCCCATTTGATCCTTCCGGGTAACGGGATGCCTGCGCTGCTGGCTGCGGCACGACGCACTGTTGGCCGTTTCCGTGGGGCATCATGAACCGGGTCCGGAGTGCAGCTGTGCTGCTGGTCACCGCCATGACCGCCGTCTGGTTTGCCATCCGGTTCGGTGTTGATTTCGGCGTGTCGGATCAGGATGAATTCCTGCCCTACCTGATTCATCTGGGGAATCCCGATTGGTTGACCTCGGATTGGTTCGTTCAATCCCAGCTTGCTTCGGTTTCCGTCCGTGCGGCGTTCGCCTGGGTGCTGCACGGCATGACCCTGGCTGGGCTGACGACAGGACAGGCGGTCCTGGCCCTGTATGTCCTCTCCTGGCTCCTGCTTGGTGCGGGCATTTACCGCCTGACACTCGCCATTACCGATGACCCTCGCGCCGGTCTGCTGGCCATTCCGTTGGTCCTGATCGTGACGAGTCGGTGGAATCCGGGCGGGAATGACTTCATGTATGGGCTGCTCGTGCCGGAGTCCCTGGCCTGGGGCATGGTCCTGTTCGGGGCGAGCATCTGGACGACAGCCAGGATGAATCGAAACACGGCGGTTTGGGCCAGTGGCCTGTTGTTCGGCCTTGCCGTGTGGATCCATCCCCTGGTCGGTCTTCAGTCCGGCGGCGTCGTACTCGTCGTCCTGCTGTTCGCCCGCTTTACGGGTACGCTGTCCTGGAAGATGATTGGACTGTGGAGCGGTCTCTGGCTGGCATTGGCAATCCCCGTCGTCTGGATGTTCCTGCCGGGTTCATCTCCGGCCGATGACCGCGCATCCGAAATCCTGGTACACCTCAGATCGCCACATCACTATCTGCCGCATGCGTTTGACCCTGCCTCCCTCATGCTTCTCCTCGTACTGGTCGGCGCTGCAGCGTGGGTCCTGTGGAGCAAACCGGCCGTATTCCGGTCTGCCTTTTCACGCCAGACCGCTGCGCTTGTCTGCTGGGTGCTGACCGGTGGCCTGGCCGCATCAGCCGTGGTCGTCCACCTCTGGCCCGACGGCCCCCTGACGGTCGTGCAGCCGTTCAAACTGGCCGTGCTCCTGCGGGGCGCCTGTGTCGTACTTGTTTCGACCGGACTCGTGGCGATGCTCAGTCACCGCCTCCCCACTATTCGCCAGTGCGCCGTGGTGGCCCTGCTTCTGACCATGCTCGGGGTGGCCCTCGTGGTCAGCCTGACCCCGGTCCAGCAGCGGGCCCTGCCCTTCATGCGACCCGATCGCGTGGAATTCCGGCGTCTGGCGCAGGTGGTCGAAACACATACACCCGCCAATGCCGTCGTGGTCATTCCGCCGGGCTGGACCGGATTCCAATTTGCGTCACACCGGGCCCAGTACGTCAACTTCAAGGCGTTCCCGTTCCAGTCCGACGCCGTGCTGGAGTGGTACGATCGTCTGGTTGCCATCGGCGCCGCGCCTGAACCGGGACAAGCAGGTACGGATTGGCTGCAGGCCCTGTCACGGGCCTATGTCCAACGTACAGCCGGGGAATGGCAAACGCTCCTGGCCCGGATCAACGCTACCCATGCCATCGTTCCGGAGTCCATTGCTCCCCCTGCACCCCTTGTTTGCCAGTCCGGCTGGTGTCTCTTGCGTGCGCCTGCACCCCTCGCCCCATGAAACGACTCCGAGCCCGTTTTTCGCATTTGCTGGATGATTCCGGTTTCCGCGGCCCGGTCCTGAAGTTATTGACCGGGACGGGATACGCCTTCATCCTCGCCTATGTCGCGAAGACGATCCTGCTGCGGATGTACGATCCAGGGGATTTTGGCATCTACGCAGCGGTTTTTGCCATCGTGAGTATATGCCAGCCGCTTGTCACGCTGCGCTATGAGGATGCGCTCATGATCTCGGACACGCCCCGGAAGGCGGCGCACGCGTTCGTGCTGTCCATGGGTGTCCTCATCGGCATGTGTATGCTCCTGCTGGTGCTGATTCCCCTGCGCCACGAAATCGAGCAGCTCTTCGGTGAGCCGGCCATGGCCGACTGGATCTGGACCGTCCCCGTTGTGCTGTTCATCCAGCGGGGTGCCAAGACCATGGAGCTCTGGCTCTCGCGCAATGAACAGTTCAGTCTCATCAGTGGAGGGCAGGTGGCGCAGAGCACCGTCATGACGGTGGTCCGTATCGGGGCCGGATTCGTACGGGCCAGCCCGGGCGGACTGATTTTCGGGTTCGCCCTCGGCCACCTGGCCCAGGCCGCCCTGTACGTGAAACGGATGGGCACCTCCGTCAGGGCGGCCCTTGAAGGATCTCCAGGAGGTCTGGATACGGGTATGCTCCGTGAAGTGGCGGTCCGCTATCGGAAATTTCCCATGTTCACGACACCGGCCGCCATGATCTCTGCCGGCGTCTCCCAACTCCCGGCTCTGCTCTTGTTGTACTACTTCAACAAAGAGGTCCTGGGCATCTATTCACAGGCCTTTGCCGTCCTTTTCATTCCAATGAGCCAGCTGGCCATGACCATTGCCCAGGTCTTTTTCGTGCGTGCCGTGGAAGCCCACCGGGAGGGCACCTTGGCCGGACTGTCGGAGAACATCCATAAACGGATGGTCATGCTCGTGCTGCCGGTCACGGCGGTCCTGATGGTGGTCGGTGGCGATGTATTCGAATTCCTGTTCTCGGCGACCTGGCGGGCGAGCGGAGAATACTTGTTGTTCCTGGGACCATGGATCCTGTTTACCACCGTGTCGTCTCCGCTTACGCGGTTGTTCGATGTGCTGGAGCGCCAGCGCTTCGAGCTCGTTGTCGCCATCATCATGTTCGTCGTGCTCACGGGAGCCATGATTGTCGGCGGTCGGACCGGCGATGTCACAACCACCATGATTTATCTCGGTGTGGGTGGCGCTGCCGTTCGGATTTTCAGTATCGTGCTGCTTACGCGTCTCGCGCGGGTACCCTTCCGGCGTGTCATCAAGCCCTATGTCCGATACACCCTGGTGTGTTCACCGCTGCTTGTTGCACTGCATTTCATCGGAGCAAGCGCCAACGGACTGGTCACCACTTTCAGCGCGTGCGTGGCGCTGGGCCTGTTCGGACTCTATGTCATCCGGAAAGAGCAGCTGTTGAACGTGCGATGATCACTCGATCCGGGTGAAGAGCACCTTCCGCGCACGATCCGTGGTGCCCTCGAAGCCGACTACGCTTCCCGCGTGGTTTCGCACGAAACGGATGGTATCGAAATACCACGCAGACGTGGAAAACATGTCAGGGTCGGACCAGGTCATGGTGAACGGGCTGTTCCGGGCGTGGGTCGCCGTCAATGTGCCGTTCGTCAGAGACACGTCGAACGTAGAACCCAACTCGTCGGAATGGTACACACCAGCGTACGTTCGTAACGAATCGGCGTCCGGGGCAAACACATGATGAAGCAGTTTCTCCGCCATTTCCGACGGATTCAACGAATTGGTATTGGCCAGAACGACCATGGTCAGATCATCGTCCGGGAATCGCATGAGTACCGTCCGGAACCCCCTATGCCAACCACTGTGTGACACCCTGGCGTGCCCGTACAGGGTGTTGAGACTCTGTCCGAAGGCGTATGCCAGGGTATCTCCGGACGTCAGCATGCCGCGCGTGTGGGCCAGCTCCCACGTGCCCTCCTCACCGATCTGTTTCCGGTTCAGCGCATGTGCCCATGTGGCAAGGTCACCGACCGTGCTGAACATCCCGGTCGACCCCTTGTTTTCATAGACCAGGAGTTGCTTTCGATATCCCCCCTCGCCGTTCGGTTCGTACCCCTGTGCGGCACGCGCGTCGATCTCCGTGTAGGACTCATGGATGTGGCTGTCCTTCATTTCAAGTGGCCCGAACACGTTCTCCTGGAGCCACTCCCCCAGCGTCTGGCCACTTACCCGGTGAACGATCTCGGCCATCAGCGTGTACCCCGTGTTGCTGTAGGAGTACGCGTTTCCCGGCTCGAAATTCAACGTCCGCTGGGCATACGCCAGGCCCAGGATGTGCTCATGGAGCGTCACGTCATCCATTCGCCAACCGGCCATGCCGAGAAGATCGAATTCATCCCGGAGTCCACTGGTATGATGCACGAGATGCCGGATGGTAACCGGTGGGTCGAACGCGTGCATCTCCGGAATGACCGTCCGCACGTCCGCATCCAGGTCAATCCGCCCCTGGACCGCGAGCGTGGCAATGGCCCATGCCGTGAACTGTTTGGATACCGATGCAAGCATGTAGACGGTATCGCCGCTGGTCGGTATGGCCCATTGCAGGTCGGCCGTGCCGTACGATGCCTCGAACACGGGCTCACCCGCTTTGAAAAGGGCAACCGTGGCACCCGGTGTTTCCTCGTTCCAAGGGCTGAAAAGGCTGTCCGCGTGGGCTTTGAGCCCGTCCAGGTGGAGGGGCACTTCCTGGGCCGTCACCGGATGCACGGCCGACAACATGAACAGGATAAACAGAGGAAATTTCGGATTCAGGTGCATGATCAATCGGGGAAGGTGGCAGGACCCGACATGATAGCCCAAATCGGAGGCACAAAAAAAGGGGGGCAGTCGCTTGACTGCCCCCCTTCTCGCGGAGCGGGTGATGAGATTCGAACTCACGACCCTCACGTTGGCAACGTGATGCTCTACCACTGAGCTACACCCGCATTTGAGCCTGCAATAATAGGCAGAATTCCGGCCGCCGTCAAGATGCACACACACACCTTTACACGAACCTCAAACAAGAACATTCCCGTCCGGTCGTACATTGGTCATGACATTCCACCAGCCGACACGATCATGGCCAACATCATTGACGGAAAGCGCATTTCCGCGGAAATCCGGGACGAAGTCAAACAATCCGTTGAACGGCACATTTCATCCGGTCATCGCGCCCCGTTCCTGGCAGTTGTCCTGGTCGGTGAGGATCCCGCATCGGCATCGTATGTGCGCGGAAAAGCCAAGAGTTCGGCCGAAGTGGGCATCGGAAGCGAGACGCTCACCTATGACGCATCCATTACTGAAGCCGAGTTGTTGGACGTGGTGGAGCGGTTGAACAACGACGACGGCGTCGACGGCATCCTCGTCCAACTGCCCCTTCCTTCGCACATCGACGAGCACCGGGTCATCAATGCGATCAACCCGGCCAAGGATGTGGATTGTTTCCATCCCGAGTCGGTAGGTCGGCTGTCCACGGGATTGGATGGCTTCGCTCCTGCTACCCC
Source organism: Rhodothermales bacterium (assembly GCA_040221055.1). Classification (NCBI taxonomy): domain Bacteria; kingdom Pseudomonadati; phylum Rhodothermota; class Rhodothermia; order Rhodothermales; species Rhodothermales bacterium. Next base: position 157,834 of record JAVJVN010000009.1, read on the forward strand.
GGCCGGCATTGTCCAGCTTCTCCAGCGTTCAGGTATCGAGACATCCGGTAAACACTGCGTCATCATCGGCCGATCGAACATCGTCGGCAAGCCGCTTGCGAGCCTCATGCTGCGCAAGGGCGTGGATGCGACGGTAACCGTATGCCACAGTCGCACCAAGGACCTGCCCTCCATTGCACGCCAGGCAGACATCCTGGTAGCCGCCATTGGACGGGCAAACTTCGTCACGGCGGACATGGTCAAGCCGGGAGCGACCGTCATAGATGTGGGGATCAATCGGTTGGATGATCCCACTCGGGAGCGCGGCTACCGCCTGGTCGGTGATGTGGATTTCGATGCCGTGAAGGAAGTTGCGGGCCATATCACGCCTGTTCCGGGCGGTGTCGGACCCATGACCATTGCCGTACTTCTGCAGAATACGCTCAAAGCTGCCACCGACCACTGACCCCCATCGACTGACTCCCGCCACCATGCGCGCCTTCCTCCTCCTGTTGGTCTTCTGCCTTTCCGTCCCGTCCGTGGGAGCCCAGGCCTTGTTGGAGGCCCACATCCTTGGCCCACGTGCCGTTGAACTGACGGTCGATGAATCTGCAAAACCCTTCCGCTCGGAAGATCTGTCATTGACCGGGCTGGATGGACGGATCATCCCCATCGCCTCTATCCTACCCAAGCGCGCCGATACCTATCTGGTCGTCCCGGCGCAGGACATGGATCCCACCCGGTTACATGTTCTGGCATCCGGAAAGGACGGCAGCCAGGTCTTTGTTCGCCGGGATGCCTGGTTCAAGACGCTCTATTCCGACAAGCCCCTGGGCGCGATTGTGTCGGAAGATCGCACGCATACCGATTTCCGTGTGTTCGCGCCGCGGGCAACCCTGGTCCGTCTGCACCTGTTCTCGGACCGGTACGGGGATCTGGATGCACCCGACAAATCCATCGACATGAATCGTGACCGGGACGGGGTATGGGAGGCCACAGAGCCTGGAAACCACCACGGCGTGTACTACACGTATACCGTGCACGGCCCGGATGAGCCCGGCAACTGGTTCCATGGGACGCATCCGGTTCACCTCACCGATCCCTACGCCCTCGTCAGTGACGACTCATTCGGAAAGGCTCGCGTGTGGATTCCTGACGCCCCCCCGGTACCGGTCAAGGGCGGACGCCCTTCCATGGAAGACGTGATTGCCTATGAGGTGCATGTACAGGACTTCACCGATGCGCTTCCGGTTGCCGATCACCTGAAAGGCACGTTCTCCGCCATGGCCATGCCGGGCCTGAAGAACGAAGATGGACACCGTGTGGGATTCGACTACCTCGTCGACCTGGGTATCAATGTGGTCCATCTCATGCCGGTCCAGGAGTACCTGCATTATCCGGACGCTGAATGGCAGGCCGCGTTCGCGGATAACCCGTACATGATTGAACAGGATATTGCCCGGGAAAATTACCAGTGGGGCTACCGGACGACGCATGCGCTGGCCGTGGAGTCCCGCTTCCGGGATCGTCGCTCGGATCGGGGGCTGGAACCCGAACCCGGAGAGGAACGCAGACAGTTCAAGCAACTCGTTCAGGCCTTCCATGAAAAGGGCATATCCGTCATCATTGATGTCGTGCCGAATCACACCGGCGAGAACATGGACGGTCGGCACCTCCTGCTGAATTTCAATGGATTCGATCTGCCCTACTATCACCGGACGGACGATTCGCTCCGCCATATCGGACCCTTTGGCAACGAGATCAAATCGGAAGAACGACCCATGGTCCAGCGATGGATCCTGGATCAGTTGCGGCACTGGGTCGAGGTTCTCGGTGTGGATGGCTTCCGAATAGATCTGGCTGGACAGATCGACGAGCAAACCCTTCTCTGGATCAAGTCAGAGTTGCCTTCCGACTTGATCATCTACGGGGAAGCCTGGATTCCGCCATCCGACCCCGAAGTAGCCTCGGATCCTGATTTTGGCTGGTACAAGGCCGATTCCCCGATAACGTATTTCCAGGATGACGCCCGGAATGCCTTCAAGGGGCCGGTTTCCGACCCGATCAATCCGCTGACCGATCGCGGTTTCGCAGGAGGTGACGGCTCCGTACGCGAGCGTGCCGTGTTGGGATTGACGAACGGTTGGGCCGAAGAAGGCGACCCAAACCGCGGTATCAACTACCTGGACATCCATGACAACTGGACACTGGCAGATCAATTCAGCAATGAAGATTGGAACGGGTTGCTCCACGTGGATGAGAAGGCATTCAGGATTGCCGCAACCTTGTTGTTCACGTCGCTTGGTCCGATCGTACTGCACGGAGGAACGGAAATCATGCGATCCAAGGGTCATGCCCCACTCGAAGAGGTCGTCAGATGGACGGAGACCGGGCCCCTCTATTTTCACGGAAAGCGGGACTCATACAATCTGCGGAGAGCCAATCGATTCCTGTGGGATACGGTCGGTGCTACGACGCCCATGGACTATGCCGGAATGCTGGCCTACTGGAAAGGTCTTGTGGAATTGAGGCTGTCCCATGCCGGAAGCGTGTTCCGAATGGGGGGCTCCTCGCCGGATGAAGGGCATTATGACTTCATTACTCCGGACAACACGCAGTTGCTGGGTTATCGTGTCGGCGACGAGGTATTCGTACTCATGAACACGTCGTTCGAAGACGCGGAATTCCATGACCTGCCTCCCTTCGACGGCGCGTGGCGCCTGGTTGCGGACGGAAACCGGATTGATCTGACCGGCTTGGGAGAACAGACGCTCTCCGGGACAATCCCGTTCATTCCCGTTCCTGCACAAACCGCTCTGGTCTGGGTCCGGAATCCGGACAATTAGGGCGTCTCGACCGGATTACTGGAACCGCCATCGTATGGTGTTCCGTTGATTTCGAACGACCATGCAATGGACGCCGACTTCTCGAGCGTCTTCGCCACGGAGCAATACTTTCCCAGGCTCAGATCGACGGCCCGACGGACCTTCACTTCATCCAGTTCACCCGTGAGTCTGAAGTGCACGTGAACGTGATCATAGAGCGAAGGGCTCGTCCCGTCCGGCTTGTGTCCGTGGACGTCAATTTCCAGGGTACGGATGTCCTGTCGGGATTTTTCCAGGATGGACACGACGTCCACGCCGCTGCACCCGCCAATGGCCATCATCAGCAACTGCATGGGACCCACCCCGTTGCCCTTGCCGTCTTCATAAGCCGTGGCATCGTCGATATCCACGACATGCCCGGCGGCATTCGTGGCCTTGAAGTGATAGGGTTGTTCCTGCCTCGCAAGATGGACGCGGATGTCAGCCATGGTCTTCGTCGAATGTTTTCATCATGGACCAATCCTGCATGGCGGGCAAAGCCGCGTGGGCAGTCAGGTCGTGCAGGACGGGTGTCACCGACACCCATCCATTATCAATGGCCCAAAGGTCTGTATTTTCACCCGGATCCAGATTTCGAAAGGTGCCCGAGAGCCAGTAATAGGGTCGATCGAATGGATCGCGCCGTTCCGCGAATGATTCCTCCCACATGGACCGCGCCTGCCGCGTCGGCATGATGCCCTTGATCCGTGACAGGGGTAAATCGGGGATATTCACGTTCAAGAGGATCCCGGCCGGCATGCCGTTGGCCAATACCCACTCTGCCAATTGCCGCGCAATCCGGGCAGACGCCTCGTAATCACCCGTACCCCACCGGCAGTGGGAAAACGCGATGGCTGGGATGCCCAGTATGGAAGCTTCCGTTGCCGCACTGACCGTCCCGGAATAGATGACGTTCACGGCCGTATTCGGGCCGTGATTGATCCCCGATACGACAAGATCCGGTTTCCGGGGTACGAGCTTGTCCAAGGCCAGTTTGACGCAGTCGGCTGGTGTTCCATCAACGGCCCATGCCTTCAATGCGCCCGTAGGCCCCCGGAATGGCCACGGACGAGCACGGACTGGATCCCGCATGGTAATGGCGTGACCGACGGCGCTTTGCTCCGCGATGGGCGCAACCACCACAATTTCTCCAAGTCCATCCAGTCCGGCTGCCAGCGAGAGGATTCCCGGAGCATCTATGCCGTCATCATTGCAGACCAGAATCAGCGGTCTCTCAGTAGCTTTCGTCATCAGATGGAAATTTTCGCTCCCGTACATCCGATACGTACGACCGGACCGCATCGGTAATCAGGGTATCCAGCGCAGCATAGCGGCGGACAAAACGCGGATGGAAATCAGTCGTGAGACCCAGCGCATCGTGCGTGACCAGGACTTGCCCATCGGTTCCGGGTCCCGCGCCGATGCCAATGGTCGGAATACTCAGCGTTCCGGAGACTTCGCGCGCCAATGCAGCCGGGATTTTTTCCAGGACGATGGCAAATACACCGGCCTCCTGCAACCGGATGGCGTCTTCCCGGAGTTCATCGGCTTCCAATTCTTCTCGCGCGCGCACCTTGTAGGTACCGAAGCGATAGATGGATTGCGGTGTAAGCCCCAGGTGTCCCATGACCGGAATGCCGGCTTCAATCAGGCGTTCAGCCGTGGGAACCACGGATCGCCCACCCTCCAACTTGACGGCATGGGCGCCTGCCTCCTTCATGATCCGGATGGCCGAGGCCAGGGCTTCACGACTGTTGCCCTGGTAGGAACCGAACGGCATATCGACGACCACGAGGGCACGCTCCACCCCACGGACCACGCACTGGGCGTGGTAGATCATATGATCCAACGTGATCGGCAGGGTCGTTTCATGCCCGGCCATGACATTCGACGCGGAATCACCCACCAACAGGATGTCGATACCAGCCCCGTCAATGATCCGGGCGGACGTGTAGTCGTACGCTGTCAACATCGCAATGGGCATGTGCGATGCCTTCATTTCCTGCAGCGTTTGGGTGGTAACCCGCTTTATGCCTTCAGGATCAAGGTCCGGAGTTGCTTTGCTCACGACGTGCTACGTCAGTTTCCTGGCGTAGTATCGTCTTCCTCGATCTCGATTCCCAATCGGGATGCGATATCCAGGTTCAGATTGACAATCCGGTCTTCCTTGACGAACAACAAGGCCGGAGAACGGAGCACGACGTCCAGGTTTTTTTCAGTGGCCACCTGGTCAATGACCGATTGGACGCGGTCCAGCAGGGGCGCCATGAGTTCTTCCTGGCGGGCCGCGATTTCCGCGTCCTTGGCCTCAGCAGATTGCTGGATTTCCGCCTGCAGGGCGCCCAGCTCCTGTTCGCGTTCGGCCTGGCGTTCCGGAGACAGCAGCGGCTTCTGGCGCTCATAACGGGCTACACGCTCCTGGAAATCCTCGGCCAGTGCCTGGAGGGCCTGCTGTCCGGTCTGGACTTCCTGCGCCAACTGACGCTGGATGTTCTGATAGTCCGGCATGTACTGGATGATCAGCTCGGGATCGGCGTAACCAATGCGGAGTGTCTGGGCCTGGGATTCGGTGGTCGGCAACGCGACGACCGCCAGCAGGATGGCGAAAGGAACGAGAAATCGCTTGATCATGATTCGGATGATTTACAGGTGGGTCCGACCGGAGTCGGCTTGATGGGTCAGTTGTTACGGCCCTGCGTACTCTCAACGTCTATGCCAAGTTCGCGAAGGACCAGGTCACTCAGGTTGTATTGCTCACGGCGGAACATGAAAAGGAACTCACCGGCCGTATCGAAGACGTAGTCATAGCCCTCTGCCGTTGCCACTTCCTCGATGGCGGCAAGGATGCGTTCCTGAAGCGGTCGCATGAGCTGTTCCTGTTGCAGGAATATGTCCCCTTCCGGTCCGAAATACTTGACCCGCAGACGCTCCAGTTCATCTTCCGCACGTACGATTTCCTGGCGGCGGCGCTGCCGTTCCTCGTTGGTGTAAAGCAATTCGCGATCCTGGTACTCCCTGAATCGGTTATCCAGGTCCCTGCGCATGTCATCCAGTTCCTTTTGCCATTCCGATGCCAAACGATCCAGCTGTTGCTGTACCGTTGCGAACTCCGGGGTGCGCTCCAGGATATAGTCGGAGTCGATATATCCAATGGTCTGCTGGGCCCGCGCGTCGATCACGCCAACGGTCACCAGGAGAAGAAGACTGAACAAGGTCACGCGCATGAAAGTGTCTCGTATAATGGACATTTTGTGCATGGGATGGGGCATTCTGGACACGGTCAGAAGCCCTGCCCGAGGCTGAACTGGAAGGTCCACTTCCGCGTTCCATTGTGCTTTGTGGATACCGGCACGAATGCATCGAAGTTGTATCCATAGGCCATTTCCACCATCCCGAGGATGGGCAGGAAGACGCGAGCGCCCAAACCCCCGGAGCGAAACACGTCCGTAGGATTGTACGCGCTGAACGTATCCCAGGAATTGGCGGCATCCAGGAACAGGTACGGGGCTGCCTGCAACTGTTCGGACTGTATGGCTATCCACTGGATTTCCGCACCATACTTGTTGAGGATGCGCCCGCCAACCGGATCATTGCTCGCATTGCGCGGACCAAGAGCGGCCAGCGGATACCCCCGCATGTAAACAACATCCTTTCCGAAGAAACTGAAGAAGCCCTGCGTCTCAAAAGGTGACCCGCCCACCACGAACCGCTCAAACTCGACTTCGTCACCGGTCAGCGATCCGATGAAACCGTAATCGGCCGTGAAGCTGACGGACAGTTTCCGGGTCAGCGGTGCGTACCATGACGTATTCAAGCGCCACTTGTGGAACTGGATCAGGTCCCCGATAGGAGGAGCGACCTGTACGGACAGCAGGAATTTGGACCCCTGGCTCGGAAAGAGCGGGTGATTCGTGTTATTTCGCGACAGGTTCTGCGAGATGGTTACCTGTTGACTGACGCCCTGGGGCAACGTGGCAATCCAGTCCTGGTTCTGGAAATACTGGTAGCCGACGGACGTGGATGTACTGAACCAGTTGTCCGGCCACTTCAATCGCTGTTCGTAGAAGACGTTCTGGTTGAAGGTCAGCAACCGGCCGTTGGTGGTCCCCGCACCGGTATCCAGGAACGTCAGGCCCTTTATGCGGGAGAACGACGTGGAGAACCCGATCGGCTTCGGTTTGCCACGGAACCAGGGCTCCGTGAAGGACATGGAGTACTGCTGGTACCGGGATCCGTTGGTCTGGACGCCGACGCTGAACCGCTGTCCGTCACCAGTAGGCAACGGTGACCAAGCGTCCTTCTTGAAAATATTCTGGGCTGAGAAGTTGTTGAAGTTGAATCGCAACTGCAGGATGAGGCCGAATTGGCCCCACGTACCGGACAACTCAAGCTGGCTCGTGCCCGTTTCAGCAAGGCTGTAGGCCAGGTCCACCGTCTGCGTCTCGTCACGGATTTCAATTCCCGGACCCGCCGCCAGCGACTCCTGGGTGAAATAGTTCAGCTGCATGAGGCGGCGGATGGACTCCTGGATCTGGGAGCGTCGGAACGTCGATCCCGGAATGGTAGACAGTTCACGACGGATGACGTGCTCCTTGGTGGTCGTATTTCCGGCGATCCCCACGGTGCCGTACGTATAGACATCCCCCTCGTACACGTTGAAGGTCAGGTCCAGGGAGTCCCCGTCGACGGTAACCCGCGGTTCCACCTGGAACCGCATGTGACCTGAATTCTGATACAGACTGTAGACGTCATTGTCCTTGCCCGTGCCGTACAGATTCTCATCGATGGTTTTGCTGTTGTACGTATCGCCTTCGTACAGCCCCAGCCGTTCCGTCAACGCCTCGTCACTGTACAGCGTATTGCCCGTCCACTCGATATCCCGGACCGCATATTGGGGTCCCTCATCCACGGTCACTTCCAGGACCATGTAGGGGTCCGATCCGTCCGCGTTCATCATCATGACCGTATCCTGCACGACACGCGCATCATAATGACCGTTCTCATTGTACAGCTGGACAATCCGGTCCAGGTCCTCCGCGAACGTGTCACGGTCCAGGATGGCTTTTCTCCAGAAGCGCAAGGTGGACTCCTTTTTCGTTTCCATCGCCTTCCGGAGTTTCCTGTCGGAAATCCCGGTATTTCCTGCGAAACGGATATCCTCGACCTTCACTTTCGGCCCGCGATCAATCCGGAAATCCAGGTCGATCGAACGATCGTCTATGCGTTCGCGAACGACATCGACGGTGGTCAGCGGGTGCCCCTTGTCCAGGTAGAAGTCCTCGATGATCTGGACGGTTCGGGCAATGGCACTCTCCTGTACCGGCCCCCTGGAAACCAACGGCACTTCCTTTCTCAGATCTTTGGCATGCCCTTTTTTCACGCCCGAGAATTCGTACGAACCCAGGGTAGGTGCCCGCTGGACGCGGATGGCCAGAAAGACGCCCTGACCGACGCGGCGCTCCTGTACGATCTGGACATCCTCATAGGTGCCCAGTCGATGGATGGCCCGGATGGCTTCTGAAAAAGCAGGGTCGCCGGGAACGCTTACTTTCTGGCCGATGGTCAGCTGACTCGTCTGCTGGATGAAGCTGCGACTGAATTCGTCAACATCCCCCTCAACGGATATTCCGAGTATGTCCAGTTGCTCCGGTCGTGAATACGCCTGGGGCTCGAACTGGGCGAATGCGACCGTGGAGCCCTGGGCCAGGACGAGCAGAACCAAGGCCGGGAATAACAGATTGAGGAAACGGGGCAAGAGATATGAGCGGTCTGTTGAATGGTGCGGGCGGGGTAACGGTCCATACCGACGCCTGGTTTCACAAAATTGGGGCGAATACCGGTCCCCGACATGGCCCGTCGTCCGAGCGTACACCTTCACCGACTTCCGCCTACGCGTCCGAAGCGACGTTCCCGATCCTGGAAATCCTCGATGGCGGAATACAGGTGATTCCGACGGAAGTCCGGCCAGAACACCTCCGTGAAATGCAGCTCGGAATAGGCCAGTTGCCAGAGCAGGAAATTGGAAATGCGACGTTCTCCTCCAGTCCGGATCAGCAGATCAGGATCAGGCAGTTCCGGGTCGTTCAAGTACCGCCGGATGACTGTCTCGTCCACCAGTTCAGGATCCAGCTTACCGGCAGCGGCGTCTTTCGTCATGGATCGCGCCGCCTGTACGAGCTCCCACCGACCCGAGTACGACAGGGCAAGCGTGAGCACCATACCGGTGTTCGCGGACGTGGTCTCGACAACGCGTTCCAACTGGACCCGACAGGCGGGCGGCAGCATGGTCCGATCGCCAATGGAGGAAAAACGGATATTGTTGTCCTGCAATGTCTTGGCTTCCTTCTCCAACGACCGGATGAGCAACTGCATGAGGGCATTCACTTCCGTGGCCGGACGACTCCAATTCTCCGTACTGAACGTGTAGAGCGTCAGATTGGAAATCCGGAGTTCCGCAGCCGCTTCCGTTACATCCCGAACGGCCGCGATGCCTGCCCGGTGCCCCTGCACACGCGGCTTGCCTTTCTGGCGTGCCCATCGCCCATTGCCGTCCATGATGACCGCAATGTGGCCCGGTAGGGGGCCACGCGCTTTCAGCGCGTCCTGCCGGGCACGATCGTCCTTGTCCGAGCTCACAGGTTCAGGAAGTCATTGAAGATGACGAAAACCATGAAGATCAGGAGGACAACCATTCCTATCTGCTGCAGGATCATCCGCAACTTGAGCGACGGTTCCCTGCGCGTTACCCCTTCATAAATCAGGAAGACCAGGTGTCCCCCATCCAGGGCCGGGATGGGCAGGATATTGATGATGGCCAGCGTGATGGACAGCACCGCCACGATATTCCAGAAAAAGGGTGCGCCCCTGTCCGCCGCCTCCTTTGTAGCCCGCGCAATCATGACCGGACCTCCGATGTTTTCCCGGAAGGCGTCCTGGCCGGTGAAAATGCGCTTCAGGCTCGTTCCTATGAGCCGGGTGTTGGTGAACATGTCGCCAAAACCTGCCGCGACCGCCTTTACCGGACCGTACGTCCGAGTCCGGAAGAGCTGGTTCACGCCGATCACATAAGCGGAAGCCGATTCCTCCGCCGCTATCGGTATGTCAAAAAATGTGCCGGCGGCGACCTGTATGGAGTCCGGCAAACGGACAGAAGCAGAGGCCGGTAGGGACTGAATCGAGTCCGGTCGCAGGATCCGAAGCGTGAAAGGGGCATCCCTGTATGGCTGGATAAGGGGTGGCACGTCCGACCAGAATGACACCAAGCTGTCGCCAATGGCTACGACCTTGTCACCGGCTCGCAGCCCAGCGCGGTCAGCAGGTGAATCGGGGGAGACATAGCCGATGATGGCTGGATCGAATGCAATTCCGTGCTCGCCCTTCGACTGGTTCAGTCGCGTCATGATGTCGTCCGGACCCGAGAGCGTGAGGATCTCCTCGCCTCGACGAACCGTGAGGACGGGCGGGTTGGCCAGGAGCATTTCCTGTATGCTGAAATAGGACTCGCCACCGTCATACGGCTGACCATTCATGGACAACAGTTCATCCTGGGTCCGGAGCCCCATATCATAGGCGATGGATCCTTCCGTAACGAGCAGCGGGCCATCTGCCGGCACGTACATTTCCCCGTAGGTCGCCTTCAACCCGGCAAATATCAACGCGGCCAGGATGAAATTGAACAGGACGCCGCCGGTAATCACCAGTATCCGTTGCCAAACAGGTTTTGCCCGGAACTCATACTCCTTGGGCTCCTCGGACAACGAATCGGTATCCATGCTCTCATCCACCATGCCCACGATCTTGACGTATCCACCGAGTGGCGTCAACCCCAGGACATATTCGGTCTCCCCCCATGTGAAGCCAAGCACTTTCGGTGGAAAACCCACCGAGAACTTCTCCACACGCATCTTGAACAATTTGGCAAACAGGAAATGCCCCAACTCGTGAATGAACACGAGGATCATGATTGCCAGGAGGACCCATCCAACATAGGACAGGATATTGATCACAGATTCCATTGAGTCGCTGCCGTAAAGACGGGCAGAAGGATTGGATACGACAGTAGCCCGGTCTAATGAACCCGTGTCCCCATGAGTTCCGCAGCCAGGGCCCTCGCTTCGGCATCCAGGGCCAGCCGGTCGGCTACGCTCGTGGTCGCCCGGCCGGACAATCGGGAAAGCACTCCTTCATTGATCCTCGGAATGTCCGGAAACGAGGCCCTCCCGACCAGGAATGCACCCACGGAGACCTCATTGGCTGCATTCAGGACGGCCGTGGCCGACGGACCGGCATCCAATGCTTCAAAAGCCAAGCGAAGGCAAGGGAAACGACCCGTATCGGGCGGTTCGAAGGTCATGGACGAGGCCGTGGACCAATCCACACCCGGTCGGGATGCCGGCCATCGTTCCGGAAATGCCAGGGCGTACTGGATGGGCAGCTTCATGTCGGGCGGGCCCAGTTGTGCCATGGTCGATCCGTCGTGGAATTCCACCATGGAATGGATAACGGACTGCGGATGCACGACGACGGCAATCCGGTCTGACATGACATTGAACAGCCATCGGGCCTCGATGACCTCAAGCCCTTTGTTCATCATGGTCGCCGAATCAATCGATATCTTGGCACCCATGTCCCAATTCGGATGCTTCAGGGCATCGGCTGGCGTCACGTGCTTCATGGCATCGCTCGTCCACTCCCTGAACGGCCCCCCACTCGCTGTGAGGACAATGCGCCGGATATCCTCCATCGCCTCGCCAGCCAGACACTGATAGATAGCCGAGTGCTCGGAGTCCACGGGAATGATGGATACGCCTTTCTGTTCGGCCGCACGGGTCACCAGATCTCCGGCCACGACCAGGGTTTCCTTGTTCGCAAGGGCAATCCGGCGGCCGCATGAAATGGCCGTGAGCGTCAATTCGAGGCCCGCGGCGCCGACCACCGCCGTCAATACGACATCCACGCCGGGCCAGGAAGCGGCGTCATTCAGGCCCTGCGTACCGACAAGGACCGTGATTCCGGACCCCGACAGCCCCTCCCGAACCCATGCACCCGCCGATTCGTCTCCGATGACCACGCATTCCGGACGGAATTCCAGCGCCTGCCGTACCAACAATCCTGCGTTGGACCATGCCGTAAGCACCCGCACCTCCAATGCGTCCGGGTGACTCCGGATGACATCCAGCGCCTGGGTTCCGATGGACCCGGTCGAGCCGAATATGGCCACTTGTTGAGGTTCAGAGGGCATCATGAAACATACACTGCACCGGCTCGATATTAAAGGCCCAAACATCGAGTCCGACGCATGATCCGCAGCCTGTTCCTGTCTTTCTTCCTCTTGTTGACCCTGGATGTCCGGGGGCAGGATTCGCGGCAGTCCACCGAAGATCAGGAGGACTCCCAGATCGCCCGCTTCCAGCTCGCGGAGACGTTCATCCAGGCGGGTCAATACGAACGCGCCATTCCCTTGCTGGAAGAATTGAGTGCGTCCAACCCGGCTACACACGTGTTTTACGAGCGCCTCCGGGAATCGTACGAGCAGTTGAAGCGGTACGACGATGCCATCCAGCTCATCGAATCGCGGATAGCGTCAAGTCCGACTCCTGAAGTGTTCATGGTCGAAAAAGCTCGTCTCCAGTTCCTGTCCGGCATGGAAGAACCAGCCCGAGCCACCTGGATGGCCGTCGTGGACCGGCAGCCCTTGTCCCCGTCCGTGTATCTCATGGTGTACCGATCCCTGCTCCAGGTCCGGTTGTTCGACTACGCCATTGACGTACTTGAGCGGGGTCGCCGGGAAATGGAGAGCCCTTCGCTCTTCCAGACCGACCTCGCCCAACTCTACTCGTTGACCTCCCAGCATGGCCAGGCTGCCACGGAATACCTGGCGTTGATCGAAGAGAATGCCGGGCAACTCAATTTCGTGAAGAGCCGACTCGGGCAATATCTCACGGACGATGAATCGGTGGCGGCCAGTTTGACGCCCGTTGAAGAAGCCGTCGCGCGCGCGCCACTGAACCGGTCGTTCCGGGAGCTGCAGGCCTGGTTGTACGTGGAAATGGATCGGTTTTCCGATGCGCTCGCCGTCTACAGTGCGATCGATCGACTGGAGAACGAGGAGGGCAAGACGCTGTTCGGCTTCGGACTCGCGGCGGTCGATGCGGGCGCCTTCGATGTGGCCATGGAAGCCTTCGAGGAAGTCCTGACCCGACACCCGGAAGCCCCATCCGCTCCCGATGCCATGCGCGGGCTTGGACTCATGCAGGAGGCCTGGGCTGAAACCTTGTCTGAGACTGCCGTCGGTCCGGACGGAACCCCCTTGGACTCCCATTACACGCGAGCGCTGGAAACGTATGAGCGTTTCCTTATTGACTATCCCCAGCATGCCCACGTCGCCGACGTACTGCAACGGATGGGGCGTCTCCACCAGGACGTATTCCTCAACATGGAAGCAGCGGAAATGGTGTTGTCGGAAGTCATAGCCCGTTATCCGGGCACTCAGGCGGCAGACCAGGCTGAATTCGACATGGGTCGACTGGCCATCTCAACAGATCGGTTGACCGATGCCCGGATCCGGTTCACGCGACTGGTCACCCGGCTTCGCACGGGGGAATTGGCCGATGCCGCCCGGTTCGAACTGGCCAAACTGCACTTCTACCAGGGTGAATTCGACATCGCAAAGAGTCTGGTCGAGGCCATGCAGGAGCAGACATCCACCGATGTGGCCAACGACGCCATCGAGTTCAAGGTCATGCTGAACGACAATCGTGGGCCGGACTCCCTGGACACGGCCCTCCGCCGGTATGCGCGTGCCATGCTGGAGCAACGGCAACGGCAGACTGCGAATGCCCTTCTGACCCTGAATCATCTGCTGGACGAATTCGGATCCCACAAGCTGGCGGACGATGCCCATTTCCTCAGGGCACAGGTATACGAGGAACTGCAGCAGTATGAGGATGCCATCCAGGCCTGGCTGGAACTGCCCCTCTTCTACCCGAAGTCCTTCCTTGGGGACCGCAGCCTGTTCCAGGCGGCGCGCGTGGCAGATCGGCGCCTGGGTGATGGCGATCGGGCTATTGCCCTCTACGAACGTATCCTGACTGATTTTCCCCGTTCGCTCCTGGTCCGGGAAGCCCGTGACCACATCCGGATTTTAAGAGGTGAGCAGGTATGATGATGCGCATAGTGACCTTGTTGATGCTTGTCGCCCTGACGCGGCCCGGCGTCCTGGCACAGGATGTCCTCGTGCCCATGGATGCGGTGCAGACGGACCACTTGAAAGCCTATGGCGTGGTGTTCTGGGCGCTGGAGCGGAATATCGAGGTGGACTGGCTCCTGAATTACCGCGGTGGCTCTTTCCTGCTGGCCGCAACCGAGCCCGTCCAGTCGGAACTGCGCATTCGTGGCGTGGCTTTCGAGACGATCTCAGCCGCGGCCTCGGCCACCATCATCAGCACGGTTGAGGCCGAGGACAGCAACACGTCCATCGTCCGTCTGGAGAAGGCCCCCGAGATTGCCGTCTATGCCCCGGACCAGACGTTGCCGTGGGACGATGCCGTCCTGCTCGCCCTGAACTATGCAGAAGTACCCTACGACATGATATACGATGAGGAGATCATGTCCGGACGCCTTGAGGATTACGACTGGGTACATCTGCACCATGAGGACTTCACGGGACAATACGGCAAGTTCCTGACCTACCGATCAGCAGCGTGGTATATCGAACAACAGCGGGTCGCTGAACTGTCTGCCCGCAATCTGGGCTTCCGTAAAGTATCGGAGTTGAAATCCGCGGTAGCAGAGGAAATCCGCATGTATGTCGGAGGTGGTGGTTTCCTTTTTGCCATGTGTTCCGGCACGGACACCTTCGATATCGCACTGGCGGCGCATCAAACCGATATCGTGCCGTCGGAATATGACGGGGACCCGATCGATCCCGCAGCGCTCTCGAAACTCGACTTCGAGCGGACGTTCGCCTTCCAGGACTTCCGGCCCATCTTCAATGCGCGGGAATATGAACACTCGGACATTGACTCCGGTCCACCGCCACCCCAGCTGCGGAATCCTGCCGTGGATTACTTCACATTGTTCGAATTCAGCGCAAAGTACGATCCCGTCCCGACCATGCTCACCCAGAATCACGTAGCCACGGTGAAGGGGTTCGTCGGACAGACCACCAACTTCCGTAAACCCCTTGTCAAACCGAACGTCACCATCCTCGCCGAGGCTCCGGGACGGAATGAAGTACGCTATCTGCACGGTGTTTTCGGCGAGGGCACATTCACGTTCTACGGTGGACACGACCCGGAAGATTACCAGCACTTCGTGGGTGACGAGCCCACCGACCTCTCCCTGCACAAGCACTCCCCGGGCTACCGGCTCATCCTCAACAACATCCTTTTTCCGGCTGCGAAAAAGAAGAAACAAAAAACCTGATGGCTGACCCGCGTCCCGAACGTCCCGTTTCCGTTTCCCGGTGTGTCATGAGCGAGTTGGTGCTGCCCAATGACACGAACGGCCTTGGGAATCTCATGGGTGGCCGACTGCTCCACTGGATGGACGTTTGCGCCGCCATTTCCTCCCAACGGCACGCCGGGATGGTCTGCGTGACAGCTTCGGTCGACAATGTGGAGTTCCACTCACCCATCCTGCAGTCCGAAATCGTCGTCCTCGAAAGCCAGGTGAACCGGGCCTTCCGTTCCTCCATGGAAATCGAGATCAATGTCTATGCCGAGAACCCGCGGAAGAACACCCGTCGACATTGCAACCGTGCTTATTTCACCTTCGTGGCCGTCGGCGCGGACGGCAAGCCCGTCGTGGTACCGGCCTCCCGCCCAGAAACCCCGGAGGAGCAGGAAAAGTCCAATGCGGCCATGCGTCGGCGTGAGTTCCGCTTGCTCCTGTCCGGTCGGATGGAGCCCTCCGATGCCGTACATGTCCAAGACTACCTCGCATCGTTCAGGAGTGCGTAGGGAACGCCTGTTGGCACTCCTGGTGCTGCTGGCTGCGTTCGTGGCCGGTAATCCTTCCGACGGACGGGCCCAGGGCCGCAGCCACCACCTCGAAATCGGCGGCATGGTCGGCCGCTTGTCCGGTCTCTCCGTCAAGGTTGCCGGAAGCGGCCCCACGGCTCGTTCCTACGACGCCCACCTGTCCTTCAATGCGTCCGGGTACGCATCCCTTTCCGGCCACGTCCTTCGGGAGCGTCCGCTCAAGGACAGTCCCTTGGTGACCTTCCTGGGACCGGGACTGAACCTCGGATTGGACGATTCGGAAGTTTTTCTTGGGCCATCGGCCGAATTGGGTGTATTTTTCGCATTGTCCAGGTATCGCGCCTTTCTTCAGCTCGTGCCTCAATTGCATCTCGTCCCGGAGTTGCGGGGAGATGTACTCGCCGCCGCCGGACTGCGACTCACCTTTTGAATCCCCCTTTCCTTGTTGTATCGTCGTGTTCTGATTACGGGAGCCAATGGCCTGCTCGGCCAGCAGCTTGTCCGCCGGATGGGTGGGCAGCCCGAGTATGATGTGCTGGCCACCGGACTTGACGATGAACCCCGGTTCTCGGGTGGCTCCTGCGGATACGCCCGACTGGATGTGACGCAGCCGGAACGGGTAAAGGAAGTCTTCCTGGATTTCGCGCCCGACGTGGTCATCAACTGCGCTGCCATGACCAATGTGGATGCGTGCGAGGCCAACAAGGAGGCGTGCTGGCAACTCAATGCGGACAGCGTGGAAACCCTGGCCAGGAGATGTCTGCAGACAGGAGCCCGTCTCGTGCAGTTGTCCACGGATTTCATCTTCGATGGCGAGCACGGACCGTATCGGGAAAATGCACGTCCCAACCCGCTTTCGTATTACGGACGATCCAAGTTGGCTGGCGAAAATGCGGCGCGTGGAGCCGGTATGGATCGCTGGGCCATCGTTCGAACCGTGCTCGTTTATGGCCATGCCGAGGGTCTGACCCGGTCGAACATCGTGCTCTGGTTGCTGGACAAGTTCTCCCGTGGTGAGTCCGTGAACATGGTCACCGACCAGTGGCGAACGCCAACGTATGCACCCGATCTCGCCGCCGGCGTCGAGCGCCTCATCCGGTTCGGAAAACATGGCGTCTACCACCTGTCCGGTCGGGATTTCATGTCCATCCATGAACTGGCCCTCGAGACCGCTGAGGTTTTCGGGTTCGATCCCGGTCTCATACAGCCTGCCACGGCTTCCACTTTTTCCCAAGCCGCCCGGCGACCCGCCCGGTCGGGCTTCATCATCCTCAAGGCCGAAACGGAGGTCGGGTACAATCCCCGGCCATTCCGGGAGGCGCTTGTCCATCTCGGACAGGAACTCGGCTTGAAAACCTATGCCTGAACATGCTTGACATCCAACTTCTTCGCGAGTCTCCCGAACGGGTCCGAAAGGCCATCCAGGACAAGGGAACCGGGCAACCGGACCTGGTCGATCACATCCTTGAGGCCGATGCCACGTGGCGGGACACGGTAACGCGGACGCAGCAACTCAAGACCGACGCCAACGCTGCCGCCCGACAGATCGGTGAGCTCATGAAGAGTGGTGAGCGCGACAAGGCCCAGGACCTGATGGCCCGGACGGCGGCCGCTAAAAAGGATCTTCAAGCCCTGGAACAGGAGGCCCGCCAGCAGGAGGAAGCGCTCGAGGGCTTGTTGCTGGAAGTGCCGAACATCCCACATCCATCCGTTCCCGTCGGACGCACTCCGGACGAGAATGTGACTGCTTTCGAGTGGGGGTCCCCCCCATCCTTCAACTTCGAGCCCAAACCCCATTGGGAACTGATCGAAGATCTCGGTCTCGCGGATTTCGATCGCGGATCCAAGGTGACCGGTGCCGGATTTCCCTTTTACCTGGGTGCCGGCGCGCGCCTTCAGCGGGCTCTGATCCAGTTCTTCCTGGATACCGCCGTCCACGAAGGCGGCTATACGGAAGTCCAGGCCCCGCTCGTCGTCAACGAGGATTCGGCACGAGGAACCGGGCAATTGCCGGACAAGGAGGACCTCATGTACGAGGCCAGGCGGGACGGGCTCTACCTCATCCCCACCGCCGAGGTCCCCGTAACGAATTTCCATCGCGACGAAATCATTGACGAAGCAGACCTTCCGCTGACGTATTGCGCCTATACGCCCTGCTTCCGACGGGAAGCAGGTTCACATGGCAAGGATGTACGCGGTCTGAATCGCTTGCACCAATTCGACAAGGTGGAACTCGTCCGGTTCGTCGTTCCCGATTCCAGCTACGATGAACTGGAAATCCTGCGGGACGACGCAGAGCGCATCCTGCAGTTGCTCGGACTGCCTTACCGACGATTGTTGATGTGCACGGGCGACATGGGCTTCACCCAGTCGAAAAAGTATGACCTGGAGGTCTGGAGCGCCGGGCAGCAGCGGTGGCTCGAAGTCAGCTCGATTTCGAATTTCGAAGGCTTCCAGGCCCGCCGGATGCGCATCCGCTACCGTCCCGAGGGCGGCGGCAAACCGCAGATCCTGCATACCCTGAACGGCAGCGGCCTGGCGGTCCCACGCATTGTTGCCGCCCTGCTTGAAAACGGTCAGCAAGCCGATGGTAGCGTCATGCTGCCGGAAGTCCTCCACCGGTACATGGGTACGGACCGGATAGGCGCCTGACGAACCACCGGCGACGGTAGGACTACCGACCTCTATTAGGGCGTGTTCACACTACGCCCTGGCTGCTCAGCCCGCCATTTCCGGCGTGGTCACGCCACCCGATCCATCTCCACCGGTCTTGACGGACTGCGTGGCGGCTTTGGCGGAGTCGCCGGGAAACTGCTGGATGTGATCGGTCTGCACGGGCTTGCCCTTTCCGGCTTTGGTGGGCGATGCTTCGTGAATATAGAAGTCCGAATCCGGAAGCGTATCGACGAAGGAGCGAACCTTGGCGGCAGCCGTTCGCATGGTATGATCGGCGTTGGCGCGGACCGCGCGCAGCTCCGACTCCAACCGCAACTCGAGCAGGTCGAAGGCGTGCGCGAACAGCGCCTTGTCCTTCTCGAATTCCGGATGATCCTGTGCGGTGCGCATGAGGCGGTCCATCTTGGACAGCGATGCACTCATGGCGAACAGGTAAATGCCGGAATTGGCCAACCGGGCCTGGGTTGCCTGATGCGTCACGATGTCATTCTCGTGCCATTTACTGGCCATCTTGAACATGTGTGCGTGCTTCTGGATGAGCTGGGACAATCGCTCCGCATGCGCCTCCAGGGAAGCATGCACGCCCTTCACGGCCGGCGCTGAGCGCTTGAAACCGAGGTACAACTCGGCGGCGAGTGGAATGGCCCGACTCAGAATCCTGGGATTGATGGCATTGCGCAGGAATCGTCCCGTATTCCCGAGGAAGGACTCGTCCGAATCCCAACCAAGGGCGTCCTTGATGCCGAGCATCTGTTCGGCCAGTTGCTTGCCGCCATACGCAAACACGAAGGGCTGCATGACTTCGTTGGAGCCCTCCACTATGCGGTGGATCCGGTTGTCCCGCCAGGCGCGCTCCACTTCGTGCTCGGTCATGTAGCCTTCGCCGCCCATGATCTCCATGGCATCGTCAATGACTTCCCAACCCAGCTGCGAGCAGAATACTTTCGTCATGGCCGTTTCGACCATGATATCCTTGTCACCGCGGTCAAGCATGCCCGTCATGGTGTACAGGACCGCGTCGGCGGCCCAGGTCCATGCATACATCCGGGCAATCCGCTCCTGGACAAGTTCGAACTCCGCCAGCGGGCGACCGAACTGATAGCGGGACTGGACCCACTTCGTGGACTGGGCGGCCGAACGTTTCGCCGCGCCCGTAATCCCGGCGCTGAGCGTACAGCGACCGAAGTTCAGACACGTCAGGGCCACGTGCAGCCCCCTGCCTTCCTCATGGAGCAGGTTTTCCCGGGGCACTTTCACGTCCGTGAACCGGATCCGCGCCTGCCACGTTCCCCGGATGCCCGTCTTCGAACGGTTCTTCTCAAAAATATCCACGCCTTCCATGTCCGGCGTCAGGATGAGTGCCGTCACGGCATCCCGCTCCTTGCCCTTGACCACCACGCGCTGGTTGGCCATGACCGTCAGGATGCCACTCAACGCTCCCGACGTGCTCCACTTCTTCTCTCCGTTCAGGATGTAATGGGATCCGTCCTGAGACAGTACACAACGCGTTTCCTGTCCTGCGGCATCGGAACCCACGTTGGGCTCGGACAGGCAGAACGCGGACAATGTTTTGCGGGCCACCATCGGGAGATACGCGGCTTTCTGCTCTTCGGTACCGAACAGCATGATGGCCTTGCATCCAATGGACTGATGCGCCGAAACCATGACTCCGGTCGACCCGCAGTAGGCACCGATCATCTCCAGCACCCGGTTGTAGCTCGTAATACCCAGCCCCAGGCCGCCATAGGACTCGGGGATGGTCATCCCCATCACGCCCATGTCGAACAGGCGCTGGATGACCCAGTCGGGGATGTATTGCTCCTGGTCGATTTCAATGGCCGGATGCTCGTTCTTCAGGTACACCTCGAGCTCGTCCAGCAATCGATCGCATTTTGCCCGCTCCTCATCCGATTCCGCTGGGAACGGGAAAATCAGTTCCGGACGGAATCGCCCCCAGAACAGGTTCTTGGCGAAGCCCAATTCGTCCGGCTCCGGACCCATCATGCGTTCGATATCCTGGATCATTTTCTGATCCTGTGCGGAAACGTTCTTGAGCTTGAGCGTGTCGAGTCCCATGGTCGATCGGAGGTTGAGTGAGCAATGACCCGCCCTTTTGCCGGCCGGGTACAGTCAGTATTCCGGGCACCAAATACGGTTCCAGAACGTCATTCTGGCCGGTGAACAGTGTTAAGTTCAGGATTGCTATTTTCCACTGTTCAGCGCACTGGAACACGAATTCAATCATCATCAATTTTCTGTGAACGCGACTTTTTCATCCCGGCTGATGGCCCTGCAGACGGAACGTCGATCCGTGGTCTGCGTCGGCCTGGACCCCGATCCGTCACGGCTGCCGACCCACCTCGGTACCGATCCCCATGTTGCCACCCGGGAGTTCTGCCTGCAAATCATCCGGGCCACCAAGGAGTCGGCTTGCGCTTACAAATTCAATTTTGCCTTCTTCGAGGCGCTCGGGTCCACGGGGCTGGACATCCTGTCCGAGACGGTAGCCGAGGCCAGAAACCATGCGCTTACCATCGCCGATGCCAAACGGGGAGACATCGGCAACTCAGCCTCCTTCTATGCATCGTCCGTGTTTGCTGATCTGGGATTCGACAGTGTAACCGTCGCCCCGTACATGGGCCGCGATTCAGTGGAGCCCTTCCTTCAACATGCGGGTACGTGCGCGTTCATCCTGGCCCGGACGTCCAATCCGGGAGGTGATGATTTCCAGCGGATGGACGTTGCCGGTAGGCCGCTGTACGAGCACGTGGCACGATCCGCTGCCGATTGGGCGTCCGCGCTGCCGGCCGAGGCAGGTCTGGTCGTCGGAGCCACGGACCTCGATGCGCTGGCCCATCTGCGCCGGATCCTGCCCGACACCCCTTTCCTCATTCCCGGTGTAGGTGCCCAGGGAGGCGCGCCGGGAGCCGTCATGCAGGCCAACGGAGGAGGTCCGGTACTGGTCAACAGCAGTCGTGGAATCATCTACGCTTCGCAGGATCGGGATTACGCAGCCGCCGCTGCCCGGGCCACCCGACAACTGGCCGACGAACTCCGCGAGGTGCAGCCATGACGGAGCAGCGGGAATCGTTGGAACAGCGCGGACCAACCGCGCAGACCGGCCTGCATCGCGTCGTTCGCATGACCTTCCGTACCGAAGCCGTGCCCGAGTTCCTGGAGATTTTCGCGGATGTCGTGGCCGATATCCGCCGGCAACCCGGCTGTCTGCACGTTGAACTCATGCGCGACGCACAGTGGCCCGACGTGTACGCCACATTCAGCGTCTGGAAATCCGAAGCCGCCTTGGAGGCCTACCGGCAGACGCCGTTCTTCCGCAAGACCTGGTCGCTGACCAAAGCGCTGTTCGCCGCCCCCCCACGTGCCGAGAGCTACGGACCTGTCAGCACTACGCAGGAGCCCGCGTCAAAGCGTAACCGATAGTCCGGCGTGGAGCGATCTTCCCGGGGCCGGCAACCCGGTCTGTGGCTCCACGACCGCATCCAGGATGTTCCGGACACCGATCCGGATATCCACGAACGTCCCTGCGTCCGAGACGACCGACCGCCAGCGGACCTGGCCGTCCAGCGTTGCTGCACCTTCCAGTCGATCCGTACCGGGTGACGGAGACATGCCCCAGGAAGGCCCGCGGTAGGACACCGACGCCCGTACCGCCCATCGCTGCAGGAACGTACGTTCCACATCCACCCTACCCAGCCTCTCCGGCTTTTCGATCATGCGTACCGACGCGCCATCCTGACGTGCCCGATGCCACATGACGGAGGCGTGTGCATCCATTCGAACCCGCCCGGGCATCGAGATACCGACGACGCTTTCGACTCCGGTGGTATGACTTCCGTCCAGGTTGACACGCCGTCGCTTCGTCCCTTCCAAGGTTTGCACCCACTCCTGATCAATCGTGTGACGGGATCGTCGATGAAACGCCGTGACTTCCAGGCCCATGATGTCCCGCGCATACCCCAGGGTCCATTCGCCCATCCACACGGACTCCGGCCGAAGTCCCGGATTTACAACGAATCGGTGCAAGGCCTCACCGAACAATTCCCGCAGCGTCGGAAAACGTGCTTTCTTTCCGGCTGCGGCCTGGAGCCACCAGTGGTCCCCATGACGATACTGCCAGGTGGCATGAGCCGTCCAGTCCAGGAATGGATCCCGTCGGGGTTTTTCTCCGGTCACAGGCATGAACTGTGCATCGAGGCTCCCGCCTGCACCCCACCGCATCGCCGACCCCAGCCTGCCTGCAACATCCACTCCGGACGACAGCAGGATCTGACCGAATTGTTCGTTGAGTCCAGGCACGCTTCCCTCCGGGAGTGGCATGTCCCGTTGATGATGGGTTGACCCCGTACCGAAAAGCGACCATGTCACCCGCGCTCCGCGCCATGTCGATTGTGTCCGGGACCGGAAACCGACGGACCGGTCCCGATCCTGCTGTCGCCCGTCCGGTGCGGCATAGTTGCCGTCGGGGAAGTCGTGGATGACCTGCCCGAACCGGGTCCACCACAGGGAAAGATCCCAACCGGGGAGCGGGCGTCCTCCGGCAATGAGGGTCGAGAACGTCCAGTCGGGATACCGCCAATAGCGGACTGCTCCGGATTCCGCTGGAAGATGTCCTTCGGGTGCCACGCCTTTCCGCCCGTCGACGTGCAGGATCGAGAAGGCGAGCCGATTGGACCACGACACACGTCCGAACACGGTTCCCCTGTGCATGTCGGTATTGGTTCGCCAGCGTCCTGCCTGGTTGAAGGGCAATTCCGCATTGTCAGGTACGGGAAGTCCGCTGCGTCCGAGCAGGGAGGCCATGCCGATCCAGGACCAGGCGCGACCGGATCCGGACACCAATCCGTGGACATGCCGCTCCTGGCCTGTTCCAGCACGTACCTCCATCTCTACCAGGCCCTCCGGATCCAGGACCGACCGGGTCTCCAACTGGATGACACCGCCAGCCGTGTTGGGTCCGAACGACGACGACGCAATTCCCCGGACCACCGTCATTCCACCCAGCACGGACGCCGGAAGCATGTCCAGATCCATACGATTGTCCCACGGAATGTTCAGTGGGGCGCCGTCGAGCAGCAAGGATACTTGCCGCTCGCCGGCGCCCCGGATGTAGACCAGGTGTTCTCCGCGGGAGTTGGTCTGGATGTGGGCTCCGGGAACCAGCTCCAGGACGTCGGCCACTCCGACGCCACCCAAGCCTGCCAGTCGAGCCAGGGAGGTACGATACACGGACGAGCCGTTCGGAAAGGTCGAGCGAGGCTCAGCGCCGGCTGAAATGACGATTCCCGCCAGATCATACTGGCGCAATGAATCCGGAGGAAGCGTACTCCCATCCTGAGCTGAACACACGTCGGCAAAGAGACACAGGTACAGGAAGGCCCGTGCGACGCGACGTGTCCATCCGGAACCCACCCGACCCATCAAATGATGGTCCCGTCGGGAATCGTGGCGTTTTTCGGGATGACCACAATGCCGTCCCGGATGCACCAGTTCGGTCCATCGGCTTCCGTCAACCCGTCCCGGTTCCGGATGACGCATCCCTTGCCAATGCTGGCATTCCGGTCAATGATGGCATGCTCGATCACCGTATCGTCCCCCACTCCCGGAAATGCCGGACCCAGCGTGGTCGGCCGAATGTCCGGATCATGCCAGCGGAAAAAATCCGCCCCCATCATGATGGTGTTGCTCATGGTAACGTTGTTACCGATGAAGGACCGGATCCCGATGACGCAGTTCGTGATCTTGGCATTCCCGATGACACTGGCCTCAGCCACCAGGGAATTCTCCACGAATGACTTCTCGATTTTTGCCGGCGGGAGCATGCGGGCATTTGTGTAGATCGGCATGCGGGGATTGTACATGTCGAATTCGGGCGACTGACCGGCCAACATCAAGTTGGCATCAAAGAATGACCGGATGGTCCCGATGTCGCTCCAGTACCCGTCGAATGCATAGGAAGCAACCCGTTGTGAGCCAATAGCATTCGGGATTATCCCCTTGCCGAAGTCGTGGGCACCGGGCGCATCATCCAACAGTTTCTTGAGCACACCCCTGCTGAACACATAAATGCCCATGGAAGCCAGGAAGGTACGCCCGGCGGCCGTCATGGAAGGCGAAACCGGGCTTTCCTTTCCAGCCAACGAGTCCGCTGAAGGCTTCTCGTGGAACTCCGTGATGAATCCGTCTTCGTCGGTCTTCAGGATGCCGAATCCGGGAGCATGGTCGGCGTGAACGGGAATGGTGGCAATACTGATATCCGCGCCGGAGCTGACATGGGCATTCAGCATGAGCCGGTAGTCCATGGTATACAGTTGATCTCCGGAAAGGATGAGCACATGCTCATACCGGTAGTTGACCAGGTGCTGCATGACCTGACGAACCGCATCGGCCGTTCCCTGGAACCACTCCTTCGAGTCAGGGGTCTGTTCGGCAGCCAGGATGTTCACGAACCCGTCCCTGAATCGGTCGAACCGATAGGCCTGGGAAATATGCCGGTTCAGGCTCGCCGAGTTGAACTGCGTCAGGACAAAGATCCGATTGATATCGGAATTGATGCAGTTGGAGACCGGTATGTCGATAAGCCGGTATTTTCCCGCAAGGGGAACCGCGGGCTTTGAACGCATTTGCGTCAAGGGATACAGGCGTGTACCTGCGCCTCCGCCCAGGATGATGGCCAGCGTATTTGCAGGATCATACGGCATGAGGTACAGTGTACTGCGTGCCGATGCACCCGTCAAGTTGTGAAATCGTGAAACCCCCGGCACCAAGGGTCGGTACACGGGCCACTATGAGCAAGGAATCACAGGATTTGGTGGCGCGGATTCGGGATGGCTTGCGCCAGGCCAGGAAACGCATGGTCCAGGTGGCCCTCCTCCGGGGAACCATCCTGCTTTTTACGGTCCTTGCAGGCCTCTGGTCAGTGCTTTCCATCCTGGAAGCGTTGCTCTGGACCCCGCCTTCCATCCGTTCGGTCTTGCTGGCCGTGGCCGGCGTCGCCGTTTTGGGGGCCCTGACAGCGTGGATAGTCGTTCCGGTCGCCCGCGGGATGGGACTATTGCCTGGATTGCATGACATGGACGTGGCCCGCTTGATGGGGCGTCGCGAAGCCCTTGTCGGCGACTCCCTCATCAATTTGCTGCAGCTGTCCGCAGGTCAGCATTCCGATGCGCCACCGGATTTCGTGGACCAGGCGGTCCAGCGGCTGGCCCGACCACTCGATCGCGTTTCCTGGGAACGGATTGAGGAATTCCGTTCCGTGAACCCCCTGTTCCGGTGGAGTGTGCTACCCGTGTCCATCCTTCTGGTCTTCCTCCTGGCCGCTCCGAGCGTTTTCCTGTCCGCTTCGGAGCGACTCCTGCACCCCGGTACCACGTTCGAGAAGCCGGCTCCGTTCTCGCTCCGTGTTTCGCCTGGCCATGCAGAGCGTGTCGCCGGGGAGTCCCTTGTCGTCAGCGTGGCAGCGGACGGCGCCATTCCGGACGTGGCTCCCGTGGTGGAACGCCTCATCACGGGCGAATCGCGCCCACAGATCCTGGATGTCCAGGCCACGGGTCCGGCTTCCTGGTCCATGGAATTCCCTGACATCCTCCAGCCCTTCCGCTACCGGGTCACTGCAGCAGGAATCGCATCGGAGTGGTATGACGTGCATGTCGTGAACCGTCCCATCGTACAGCAACTCCAGCTGGAACTGCTCCATCCGGGCTACACACGCATACCGGCCCGCGTCCTTGAGCCCAACGTCGGAGACGTGACTGCATTGGCTGGTACCGTCGTCAGACCGCGTATCCGGACGGCCGGCGCCGAAGTCGGTCAAGGTTGGATCGCGTTCGCATCGGGAGATTCCATCGCCCTGGATCTGGAGGCCGGCATGGCCACGGCATCATTCGTCATCCGGGATTCCGATGCCTACCACGTCACGTTGCGTTCGACGGAGGGCGTGTCCAACGCCACACCCATCCCCTATCGGATAACGGCGGTCCGTGACGGCGCACCGTCCATTTCCATCCTGGCGCCCGAGCCCCTGACCAATCTGGATGATGACCAGCGTGCGTTCGTGCTGCTCCACTTCACGGATGATTTCGGTTTCCGGTCGCTGACACTCCATTGGAGGCTGGCGGAGAGCCGATTCGGTACCGTCCAGGAGACCTTCTCATCCACGGAGCTGCCCCTGACCGAGCCCTATCTCCTGGACCAGGAGTTCAGCCATGAATGGAACGTGTCGTCCACGACTGGCCTCGTGCTTGCTCCCGGAGATGTCGTCGAGTACTACGCTGAAATCACCGACAACGATACCGTGACCGGCCCGAAGCGGGCGCAAACCCGCGTCCATCGGCTGCGCATGCCGTCCATTGCCGAGAAATACGAAGCGGTGGACAACCTGGAAGACGACACGGAAGAGAGTCTTGAGGAATTGATGGAGAAGGCGCAGAAAGCGCGGGAGGACTTCGAGGAGCTGCGTCGCAATCTCATGCAGAAGACGGAAGCCGAGTGGCAGGAAGAGCGTGCGTTGGAGCAACTCCAGGAGCAGCAGAAGCAAATGGAAGAAGCCGTCGAAGCCGTTTCCCAGAAAATGGAGGAGTTGGCCGACGAAATGTCCCGTAACGACCTCGTCTCGGAGGAAACCCTCAATACGTTCGAAGAACTGCAACAGGTCGTCGAGGAAGTCCGGACTCCGGATTTGATGGAGGCCCTCCGTGAAATGCAGGAGTCCATCGAGCAGATGAATCCGAACCAGATGCAGGAAGCGATGGAGAAATTCGAGTTCTCCGAGCAACAGTATCAAGAGAGGCTGGAGCGGTCACTGAATCTGTTCAAAAACTTCCGCGTGCAGCAGGACCTCGAGGAAGTGGAGCGACGCGCCGAAGATCTTGCCCGGACCGAAGAAAAACTGGCGGAAGAGACCCAGGCGGAGAATGCCCAGGAAAAGGCCGAGGATCTTGCCAAACAACAGGAGCAAGCGTCGGAAGAGATGACCGCCCTGGAGGAAAAGATGGAAGAGATCCGGGAGCGCATGGAAGAGCTGAAGAATCAGCCGACCGAAGAAATGCAGGATCTTCTCGAAGACACGCAGGATCAGGAGATCCCGCAGAAAATGAAGGAGAATGCGGAGCAGATGCGCCAGGGCGACATGAATCAGGCCCAGCAGCAACAGCAGGAGATGTCCGAACAACTGGATCAATTGTCGGGAGACCTGTCCAATATGCAGATGAACGCTGCGGGGGCACAGATGCAGCTCAATCTGGCCGGCATCCGGTCTGCCCTGGAAGACGTGCTTACCCTGTCCGTGGGACAGGAGCAGTTGCGGGTGGACGTGACCGGCTATGCCGTCGACTCCCCCCAACTCAGGGATGCAGCCCAACTTCAGGTGCGCTTGAGTGAAGGCCTGAGCGTCGTGGCCGATTCGCTGCAGCGCATTGCCCGTGAAGTTCCTCAGATGTCCAGGACCATCCAGGAGGAGACCGGCAGTGCGCTCCGGCAAATGTCGGAAGCGACGTCGGCGTTGACGGAGCGGGCGGCCCGGCGCGCCGTGAATCATCAGCGCACCTCCATGACGCACATGAATGAATTGGCGCTGCTCCTGTCCGAATTGCTCAACCAGATGAACAATGCATCCGGTGCCGGCCAGAGCAACATGTCCATGGAGCAGATGATGGAACAGCTCCAGAACATGGGCCAGCAGCAGCAACAGATCAATCAACAGATCCAGCAGCTGCTCAACGACATGCAGGGGAACCGACTGACCCAGGACATGACCGAACGGCTCCGACAAATGGGCGCCCAACAGGAGCAGATCCGTCAGCAGCTCCGTGAACTGAGTCGGAACCGTGAACTCCGGAACAAGGCCTTGGGTGACCTCAACCGCATTGCCGATCAAATGCAGGAAACCATTGAGGAACTGCAGGGCTCGCGGGTCAACCGACAGACCGTAGAGCGGCAACAGGAAATCCTGACCCGGTTGCTGGAGGCCTCGCGCTCCCTGGAACAGCGTGGCCGCGAGAACAAGCGGGAAGGTCGGACCGCTGAGGAAATCCTCCGGGACAGCCCGGCCGATCTGACGCAATCCGAACAGGCGGAGCGACTCCGTCGGGATCTCATCCGCGCCCTGGAGTCAGGTTACGCGGAAGACTACCAGGTCCTCATCCGGCGCTATTTCGAATTGCTTCAGCAGCAGGACCCGCGTCAATGAACCGCGCCTGCAGCTCGGGTGTCGGTATCCGACAGGTCTCCTGCTTCCCGAACCAGCGGTAGCGGTTGCGGGCTACCCAATGATATACGGCGTCCCTCAAAGCCCGGGGCACGATACGGAACACGCGAAGCCAGGACCATGGAAACGGCATCCGGGATGCAATCCTCAACGCCGCATCCGATGCCGTATGGACGCCGTCCCCGTCAATCAGGACAATACTGTCCAGCCAGGCCTCATCCACTCGGGACTGCGCGAGCACCCGCCTGCCCTCCTCGGACTGCAATGCACCGAACCGGAAAACGGCATGGGGGTCACGGTCAATCACGAAATTGACACTGGCATTGCACAGATTGCAGACGCCATCGAAGAGTATGATCGGATGGGAAGGCATCGTCCTTGGAACGCCCACCCCGTTCGAATGCTTCCTGTACAGGTAGATCACATGTGAATCTTGTAAAAACAATTCAAATGTGGTATTTTTAGTGTTCGTGTGAAGCTGGATGGAGACCTTTCTTCGGCCTCCGGTGCAGGAGCCTGGTCAATCGGTCGCCCATCCTTCGTTCCAACAAACGCTACAGGTATGGCAAACCCGAAAAGGATACTGGTCATTTCAGGAGAAGTCGCTCCTTTTTCCGAAACGTCGTTCATTGCCGGCCTTGCCCGCAATCTTCCGGAAGCGCTTCACGAGACAGGTGAGTATGAGACGCGGATCATGATGCCGCGCTATGCTACGGTCAGTGAACGAAGAAATCGGCTGCATGAGGTCATCCGATTGTCAGGAAGCGAAATTCGACTGGGAGAACGCGTGGAAACCCTCCGCGTCAAGGTGGCCTCCATCCCGGGCATCCGGCTCCAGGTCTACTTCATGGACAATGTCCACTACTTCAAACGGAAGGGCATTTTTGCGGACCGTCAGGGCAAGCTGTTCGAGGACAACCTGGAACGGGCCGCTTTTTTCTCCAGGAGTGTCATCCGGACCATCCGGAACCTGGGTTGGCAACCGGATCTGGTTCACGCCTTCGGTTGGATGAGCGGGTTCGTGCCCTATGTCCTGCGGACGGAATTCGCCAACGACGAATTGTTCAAGGATGCCAAGATTGCATATACCCCGCAAGTCGTGGAATTCGACGGCGCGCTGAAGGAAGGTGATATCGCCGGGCTGAGCCTTGAGGCCGATGCTGACCTTGTCGGGCTCAGCCCGAACCGGATTGGCATGCGGTATGCGGATGGCGTCATTTTCCCGGAACAGCTGGAAGCGCTTGCTGAAGGTCATCCGGTATTCAAAGGGACCATCGAAGAACAGCGCGACCAGGCCATGGCCCTTTACGACTCCATCCGGCCGGTCGTAGCTGTCTGATCACAGCGGGAAACCTGACACTCCAGCAGTGCATTGTAGGTGAACTCGTCGAAAACCCCATCGGCCTCGGTCAGTGGGGTTTTCGGTTTGTACGCTCGTTTCATATTGACGACTGAATGTACCGTCCTCCAGCGACAGCCCTGTTCCTGATTCTTGCCACGCTCCTCTCCACCGGATGCAGTGATGACCCCTCAAACGTAGGTATCGGTCTGGTCGATGCCCAAGCCGGCGATGCGCTGGTGGAAACCCACGATGCCGTGACTTTTGCGGCCGATGGGCCCGCGGATATCACCGGCGGGGACATCACAACCGGTGCCACGCGGGCCCTCGCCGGGCTTGTGGACGATCCGAGGATCGGCGTCTTCACCGCCAATGGATTCGTTGACTTCGTACCGTCCGGGACCTTCCCCGCGTCCTTTACCTCGGGCACGGTTTCGTATGTGGAGCTGCTTCTGGATATCGATTACGTCCACGGTGATACGACCCGGACCCTTGGAATGGACGTATCGGACATTTCGACGGCATGGACGAGCGTCGGTCGTCGTGCCGATACCACGTTGACGGTCGGTTCACCCATCCAGGCCTTCGATGTCAACCCGATCTCCCGGACGGTACGGGTTGTCATGCCGGACGAATGGGTCGCCGTCAATGGGGCCGTTCTCCGGTCCACGACCTTCCAGGACGATTTCCACGGCTTCCGCATCCGGGGTCTCTCGGGCAATGCCGTGGTCGGATTCAACCTGGTCAACTCCCGCATGCGTGCATCGGCCGTGGCCGGCGACACGGTATCGTTCGCCATGTCAAAAGTATTGACCACGCTGCCCGCCGATCCGACCGGCGGACCGGCGGGTGCGGTCGTGCTCCAGGATGCCGGCCGCAATACCGTCACACTGAAATTTCCGGACCTGCCCTCCATGGCCGTCCATCAGGCCGTGGTACGGGCCCAGGTGTACACGCCACAAGCAGAGGATCCCCAGGGATTTGCACGCCCTGTGCCACCGGCTATCGGACTCCGGGCGGTGACTGCGGACAATTCCGTCCGCCTGCCACTGCTGACCGTGCAGGCGGCCGAAGACGGATCTGTGGTGTTCGAGGACCCCATCATCACGCGGATCATGCAGCAAGCCGTCCTCGGCTTGTCCGAGTTCGACCGTTTCGAGCTGTATATCCCGACCGGCAGCTCAACCGTCGGATCGTTGTCGCTGACGGGTGGACCATCGGCCGGCGGTGGCCCTCGCCTGATCGTTACCCATACTCCGCTTGATTGAGCCATGCTGAAGTTTACCCGACCTGCCTTGGCGGCCATCGCCCTTCTTGTCTTCACGGGCGCATCCTTGTCCATGGCCCAGAGCCGTTCAGACGGCTCGGTCTACTCCCGTTTCGGACTCGGTGAGCGTGCGTTTTTCCTGTCCTCCCAGTCCCAGGCGATGGGTCATGCCGGCTCGGCGCTCGGATCGTTCCGGTACGCGAACCTCGCGAATCCGGCGGGTCTGGCCGATCAGTTTTTCACCCGTGTGAACGGTGGAATGACCATGGAGCGCCTTACCTCCTCCGAAACCGGTCTCGACGACAGCATACTGAATTCGGGGCGGTTCAATGCCGTGCACATCAGCTTCCCCATCCGGACGCGCAAGACAGGCATCGGTCTGTCGCTCGAACCGTTCACTCATGTGAACTACCGGATTGACAAGACCACGAGCATTGTCGCCGACGGAACGGAAACCCCCGTACTGACAACTTTCCAGGGAAACGGGGGTCTTTATCAAATGACAGGGGCATTGGGGCAGCGGCTCACGCCCAACCTGTCTGCCGGACTGGCCGTCTCGTACGTCTTCGGCCTGCTGGAAGAAGCCCAACGGACCACCTTCAACAATGTACGATTCACGGACAGCGACATATCCAACAATACCCGCCTCAGTGGTGCATCGGCCACACTGGGACTCCGGTTCCAGCGACAGGGTATCCTTGGATGGGATCGTCCGATAGCCATGGGTCTGTCCGTGACACTCCCCTCGACGCTCTCCGGCGAACGGACGCTGACGTTGGACGCCGGGTCCACGTCCGATACCCTTACCGTCGTCGGATCCGGGAATATCGATCTGCCCGTACGCATCCTTTTCGGCCTCATGTTCCAACCAGCGACGGAGTGGACTGTAGTCGCCGATGTACACCATGAACGATGGTCGTCCCTTTCTTCGGACTTTTCCCTGCCCGGCGTCGGAGCGGGGAACCAGGGCGTGATGGACCGCACCAGACTGGCGGCCGGATTCGAATACTGGCCCGGAGCACGACGTCCGTTCGGCCCCTATTTCGTACGAATGGCGTACAGAATGGGCGTTTACATGGACGAGTCGTATGTTTCGCCGCATCCTTCAGAACAGATCCGGTCCGTCGGTGTAACCGGGGGCGTCAGCGTTCCAACCGGCATTCCCGGCACGACTATTGATCTGAATCTGGATGTCGGGCGTCGAGGGACGACCTCCGATGGTCTCGTCAGGGATCGGTACATGAAATTCGGTATAAACATAAATTTTGGTGAACGTTGGTTCGACCGCTTGCCACTCGGCTGACAGGACCAGGATCTTACCTTCATCAGTCATTCAAAGACCACCATGATCAGGAAGAACGCACCCAATCCGAAAATCGTCATGCTGACGCTGCTGATGGCATTGTTCGCCACCACAGGCGTTTCCAAGGCTGCCTTCGCCCAGAATGAATGCGAAGCCGCCGACGAGAACACCATCCGGATGAACTACAGCCTCTATTACGAGGACTTCAAGATCG
Source organism: Rhodothermales bacterium (assembly GCA_040221055.1). Lineage (NCBI taxonomy): Bacteria > Pseudomonadati > Rhodothermota > Rhodothermia > Rhodothermales > Rhodothermales bacterium. The sequence continues at coordinate 190,681 of JAVJVN010000009.1, forward strand.
AGAGCTACGAGACGGCGCTTCCGTATTTGCGTTGGATCCTGAAGTGCGCCCCGGCATTCCCGACGAATTCCGACCGCAATTACCGTCGTGCCGTGGAGGCCTACACCGGTATTGCCACGTCCCTGGAAGATCCGGAGCTGCGCCGCGCCTACCTCGACAGCGCGCTCTACATCCACGATGTAGCCGTGCCCGAGTTGTCGGCTGCTGGCGCTGAAGTAAGCGAGTCCTGGTGGATCTTCAACAAGGGTCGATTCATCCAGACCCACGGTGCGGACCTCCCCGATCTGCAATCCGAAGTCGGCAGCCTCTATCTGCAGACCTACGAACTCGACAAGGAGAGCCTGCAGTCCTATTACATCAACTTCATCATCGATGACTTCGTGCGGAAGGAAGACAAGGCGTCGGCCGTCGACTTCATGGACCGCGTGGAATCCGACTTCCCGGACAACCAGGAACTGCAGGACTTGATCGACCAGTGGCGCGGACAGCTGTTCACGTCACCCGCCGAGCGGATTTCCTTCCTCGAGGGCCAGATTGAAAAGAATCCTGACGATTCGGAACTGAAGGAAGAACTCCTTGAGCTCTACATGCAGGAAGGGATGCGCGACCTGGCCTATGAGTTGTCCGAATCCGTCATGCAGACCTCCCCTTCTGCGCGACTGTATCGCGTTGTGGGCAAGATGCGCCTGGAGGATGGAGACTCTGACGATGCCATTCGCCTCTACGAGGAATCCCTCACCATGGAGGGCGGCATGGAGTCTGCCCGTGAGGTGTACTACAACATCGGCATCGCCCATCAGCAGGAAGGACGGTTGGCGCGTGCACGTACGGCCTTCAGGGAAGCACTGAGTGCAGACCCCAATTACGCCATTGCGCTGATTGCCATCGGCGACCTGTACGTCTCGGCCGTCCAGGGCTGCGGATCGTTCGAGCGTGAGGACCGAGCCGTTTACTGGCTCGCGGCCGACTACTTTGAACGGGCAGCAGCCCGCGCAGCCGACGATCGGATTGCTCAGCAGGCCCGCAGCCGCGTCTCGAACATCGCCCGGTTCTTCCCGACCGCTGAAGACAAGTTCTTCAAGAACTGGAATCCCGGCGACCGATTTGCCATCGACTTCGGTTGCTATACATGGATCAATGAATCGACCACCGTTCGTTGACGGCAGTTGACCTGATCATTCGGTATATTTCGGGGGCGGAACACACGCGTGTTCCGCCCCCACTTTTTTGGCCTGAAAACCCATCCCAACGCTAATTCGCATGTCCCAAATCCTTGATGTCCACGCCCGCCAGATCTTCGACAGCCGCGGGAATCCGACGGTCGAAGTTGAAGTTGTCACCGAAGATGGATTCATGGGTCGGGCCGCCGTTCCCAGTGGTGCCTCCACCGGAGAGCACGAAGCGGTTGAACTCCGGGACGGGGATCCCGAACGGTACATGGGCAAGGGCGTCATGAAAGCCGTCGAGAATGTCAACGAGATCATTGCGCCCGAACTGGACGGATGGTTCGTATTCGATCAGATGGAGATCGACGAGCACCTTATTGAACTGGACGGTACGCGCAACAAGAGCCGACTCGGAGCGAACGCCATTCTCGGCGTATCGCTGGCCGTGGCGAACGCAGCGGCCGATGCCGCCGGTCTTCCCCTGTATCGGTATCTGGGGGGCGCCGGCGCCCGGGAATTGCCCGTTCCCATGATGAACATCATCAATGGTGGGCGACATGCCGACAACAGCGTCGACATGCAGGAGTTCATGATCATGCCGACGGGCGCATCGTCCTTCTCTGAGGCCCTGCGCATGGGGTCGGAAGTGTTCCACCATTTGAAGAAGGTGCTGTCTGACATGGGACACAGCACGGCCGTGGGTGACGAAGGCGGATTTGCCCCTAATCTCTCGTCCAACGAGGAGGCGGTGGAAGTCATCCTGAAAGCCGTTGAACGGGCCGGATATCGGCCGGGAGAAGACATCCACCTCGCGCTCGATCCGGCAACGTCGGAAATGGCCCTGGATGGCGGTTACCAGTTCTGGAAAAGCGATCCTTCCCGCGTGCGCAGTTCCGACGAAATGGTCGAGTTCTGGGCCGACTGGGTCAAGCGGTATCCCATTGTATCCATTGAGGACGGCATGGCCGAAAACGACTGGAGCGGCTGGAGCAAGCTGACCGCGGCCATCGGTGAGTCCGTCCAGATTGTAGGTGATGACCTGTTCGTGACCAACACGGAATTCCTGCAACGCGGCATCAAAGAACGGTCCGCGAACTCCATCCTGATCAAACTCAATCAGATAGGTACGTTGTCGGAAACCTTGTCAGCCATCGAGTTGGCTCACAAGAACGGCTTCACGGCAGTCATCTCCCACCGGTCCGGCGAAACCGAAGACACCACGATTGCCGACCTCGCCGTCGCCGTGAACAGTGGCCAGATCAAGACCGGCTCGGCCAGTCGATCCGATCGCCTCGCGAAATACAACCAGTTGCTGCGCATAGAAGAACAGCTCGGTACAGCTGCCGTATATTCCGGGATGGACACGTTCCGATTCCGGCGCTGAACCCTGGCACCATGACCTGGATTTCCGACATCAAGAGCTTTTTTCTTGCCCGACGTCGGTTGGTTCTGCTGGGTTTGGGGATCGGTGCCATTTTCTGGTTCCTCTTCCTGGACAGCCACAGCCTGTGGACCCGTGTACAGTTGCATCGTGAACATGCACGACTGAGTGCGCACAATGCGGCCATTGCCGCGGAGATCGAGGAATTGGAAACCAAGCTCTCGCGGCCCCTTACCGACGACGAAGTGGAGCGGATAGCCAGGGAGGAGTACGGTATGCAGCGGGAGGACGAGACCGTTTACCCGATTGAGGCCCACCCGTGAACATGACGATGTCCATGCCCCAACTTGCCATTGGAATCGACCTGGGTGGAACGGCCATCAAGGCCGGTCTCGTATCTTCGGAAACCGGGTTGCTGGCGGAACGGATTGCCGATACGGATGCCGATCGTGGTCCGGCCTACATTCTGGACACCATCGCCGATCTCGTCCGGACGCTCTCTGCGGAGGCCGGTCACGCCACCTTGGCCGGTGTCGGCGTGGGTGCCCCGGGTGCCATCAGTTGGGATCGCACGACCGTATCCTGGCCGCCGAATTTTCCGGGTTGGGAGGTCGTACACCTGGGCAAGGAATTGGCCTCGCGACTGGACAGCACGATGCTGACCATGGTGGAAAACGATGCCAATGCCGCCGGCCTGGGATCGGCTCACTACGGAGCCGGCAAACAGTTCGACTCGTTCATCATGGTCACCCTCGGGACGGGCGTCGGAGGTGCCATCATCTATCAGAATCGCATTTTCCGCGGCTCCACGGGCGCCGCCGGTGAAATCGGTCACATGACCATCGATTATGAGGGACCTGTGGCGCGCAGTGGCGTCTCGGGGGCCATTGAAGCCTATCTCGGGCAGCGGTTCCTTTCCCGGCATGCACGATACCGATTGATGAATCGCAAGGACAGCCTCCTCCACCAGATGGCGGGTCCCGATTTGATGGGGATCACACCGAAAATGCTGTACGATGCGGCGATGTCCGGTGACGAGGGTGCCCGTGAAGTATTGGCCTGGGCCGGCCATAAACTGGGATGCGTCCTGGGTTCGGCCGCCAATCTGCTGGACATCCGCAAATTCGTTGTGGGTGGTGGGCTCTCGGGTGCTGGTGACCTCATTCTGGATGCCACCCGCCGGACCCTGCCGTCGTTCGTTCTCCCGGCGTTGGCCGACGATCTCGAAGTGGTCCAGGAAACCGCCGGAAATGACGTCGGTATGCTTGGAGCCGCACATCTTATTTTCCAACACGTTGACGAAAAAGGTTTCCATTCCGGAACCGTGCACCGTGCACCGTAGGACCTGCGGTGGCGCACCCCTCTCCCGGTGCCTCGCCTTCATCGTTTTTCTGACCCTTTCTTCCGTTCGTCTCCACGCGCAGTCCGTCGACGGGAATGAACTGTCCGAACCGGTCGTGTTCTCTGCGGCGGACTCCCTGGTCATTGTCCTGGGAAGCGACGCCAGGACCGCCACCCTGTTCGGCGAGGCCGAGGTTTCCTATGAGGAAGCCCGACTCAATGCTTTTGCCATCAACCTGTTTTTCGACAAGGACCGGCTGCGGGCCAGTGGCAGACAGGACACGACCGGTTGGATTGGCCGGCCGACCTTTACACAGGGTTCGGAAGCATTCACCGGGGACTCCCTTTTTTTCGATATGGTCAGTCGCCGCGGACGCGTGGTCGGAGCGCAGACCGCCATCGAGGAAGGGTTCATACGTGCCGCATCGGTAACCGCCGGGGAAGACAGTACGCTCTACGTCCGGGACGGGGCCTATACCACCTGTGCCTGCGTGGAGGATCCGTCCTACTCCTTGCGGTCGGACAAGATGAAGCTCATCAATCGGAAGTGGATCTACACGGGGCCCATCCAACTGTACCTCTACAACATCCCTACCCCGCTCTGGCTGCCCTTCGGTTTCCTGCCCGCCCAGGACACCCGCCGTTCAGGCCCCCTTCCTCCTACGTACGGGGAAGACCAATTCGGATTCTACCTGCGTGATTTCGGATGGTACTTTGCGATGAATGACTACATGGACCTCCAACTCCAGGCCGGATTCTGGACGCAGGGCAGTTGGGAATCGCGTGTCCTGTACCGCTACAACAAACGATATGGCTTCGATGGTCAAACCCGGATTGATTACGCGCGCTTCCGGAGCGGCGTGAGAGGCGACCCTGCGTTCTCCATCCGACAGACCGGCTCGTTTCGCTGGACGCACAACCAGACCATCGGCCAGTCCGCAAATATGAATGCCGGCGTGAACTTGTCGTCATCCACGTACCTGCGCGCGGTATCGCAGCAATATGATGACCGGATCCGGCAGGATATCCAGTCGACCCTCCGTTTTTCAAAACGATGGACCGGCCAGAACCTGTCCGTGCAACTGGATCAACGCCAGCAACTCGCGACCGGGCAGGTATCCATGACGCTTCCTTCGTTCCGTTTCTCACAGAGCAGCTTCAAACCGTTCAGCACGGATGGACGCGCGCCGGGCCAACAGGAAGGCATACGGGACAAGCTTACCATGAGCTATTCCTTCAATGTGGACAATCGGTTCAGTTTCTCACCGAAAGCGTCATTCCCGGATGACCCGGGCGCGGAAGATATCACATGGTGGGATGCCCTCCGATCTCCCGAAGACTATCGGCGGGCGACCAATGGAACGGATCCATTTTCTTTCCAGGCCAGCCACCGGATTCCCGTTTCCGCCCCCTTTTCCGTGCGGCGAATACCGGGATTGGGTGCCGTCAATCTGAACCTGTCGCCGGCGGTCAACTATACGGAAGACTGGTTCATCCGCACCGAAACCCGATCGCTCGCGCCGGATTCCTCGGGTGTGCAGTCGGAGTCCGAAGCGGAGTTCTTTGCGCTGAGACAATACAATACGTCCCTTTCCGGGAGCACCGTGTTCTACGGTCTCTTCCCAGTGTCGGCCTTCGGGTTCGACGGGCTTCGCCACACCCTGCGACCGAATGTGGGATTCACGTTCCGCCCGGATTTTTATGCCGAACGATTCGGGTACACCCGGACCTATACCGATGCAGACGGTGAATCGGTTACCTATGCCGCTGTTCCAGGTGTGGGACGTGGCAAGCAGCAGGCCCTCACGTTTTCCTTGAACAACACCTTCGAAACCCGTCGCAGCGATCCCGACGCTCCGGCGGACGGGCGACTTCAGACCCTGAAGTTGTTGGACCTGTCAGCCTCCACCAGCTACAATTTTGCTGCCGATTCGCTCAAATTCAATGATGTGCGTCTTACGGCCCGGACCCGGCTTCTCGGCAAAGTGGATGTGGATGCCCGCAGCACGTTCTCGGCCTATGATGTGGATCCGTCCGGACGGACCATCAATGCGCAGGCCTTCTCCCTGAGGACACCCTTTGGCCGCCTGACATCCGCCGACATCACCATGCGCACGTCGCTACGGAGTCGGCGGGGTTCCGGGGACCGGCCACTGACGGCGCCACGCGGAAGCATGGTTCCAGGTACTGGACAGATGACCGGACAGATCCTGCAGAACACCATGACGTCGCCGCAGACGGATTTTTCCATTCCTTGGTCCTTGAGTCTGGACCTGTCCTGGGGAATGGTGAATACAGGCGTCCAGACCATCCGGCGGGCGACCGTGAACAGCTCCTTCGATCTCAGCCTGACACCCAATTGGAAAGTTACCGGGCGAACCGGTTACGACTTCGAACGTCAGGAGCTGGTGACTTCCAACTTGGCACTGGCTCGGGATTTCGACTGCTGGCAGATGTCGTTCAACTGGATTCCGTTCGGGAATTATCAGTCCTGGGGATTCGATCTGCACGTCAAGAGCGGCCACTTGCGCGATCTTCTCCGTATCCGGCAACCCAAGTCGGACGTTCGCGATCGATTCGGATCCTTGTTGTAATGGTCATTCCGGGACGTATACGTATGGAATTGACGGTGCAGTCGCTGGACCGGGAAATCGCCACGGCGTTGCTCCGGCTCTTCGAGGACCAACTCGCATTGGCCGGGGTCGACAATCTGCTGTTCAAGGTGCAGGACCGGGTCGTAACGATTGCCGGCAGCGTACCGACGGAGGCGGACATCCGGTCCATCCTGCAACTGGCCTCGGACGTTCCGGACGTCCTGTCAGTCATCAGCGAGCTTGAGGTCAAGCCTTAGGGCGTGTTCACACTACGCCAGAGCCCGCTGACGGCGGCCAATTTGGTGCCCGCCAAGGCGGACGAGCCGAAGTGTAGCAGCGTTACTCGAGGGGAGGACAACGCCGGTGGGTGCCAAATTGGCCCCGTCCCTTCGGGTAGCGTCGGAAATGGCGTTTCTCTGTGTTGTTCGTCGCTCGTATGACGCTGCCATACTTCACTCCTCTCGCCGTGATAAACGCCATTTCTGATAGCTACAGCAGGTTCTGGCGTAGTGTGAACACGCCCTAGAAGTCGTTGTCCACGAAGCGGAAGTGACGAACGGAAAGGCGCATGTCATCCGACGACGGGTTGTAGGCACCCGGAATAAGTGCGCGCAGCAACTCCTCCCCTGATCGTACCACGAGCTCCGTTACGAAGCCCAGGAATTGCCGACTTTCCACACGCACCGGCACGCCGTCCGGGGAGGGAACCAGGTCTTCCGCGCGGACCACAAGGGCCTTGTCCGGCCCGGGGCGATCGATTCCAACCAGGTCCTTTATACTTCGCGCGTCGGTCAGAACGTTGGCGCCACCGAGGAAAGAGGCCACGAACGCACTCTGCGGTTCCCTGTAAAGGTCCTCGGGCTTGCCCCACTCCACAATCCGCCCCGCCCGCATGACCGCTATACGGTCGCTGAGAGCCATGGCCTCCTCCTGGTCGTGGGTCACGTAAATGCTCGTCAGTCCAATGCGGTGCTGCAACGCTTTCAACTCGCGCCTGGTCTGGTGCCGCAAGGCCACGTCCAGGTTGGACAAGGGCTCGTCAAACAGGATAACCTTGGGTTCCACGGCTACGGCCCGCGCCAATGCGACACGTTGCTGCTGTCCGCCGGAAAGGGACGTTACGGGCGAATCCTGGTATTCCACCATGTCCACACGCTCAAGCGCATCCTGGACTCGTTTCCGGATTTCCGACTTCGCTACGCGGCGTACCGACAGGCCGTATCCCACATTGCGACCGACTGTCATGTGCGGAAACAGCGCGTAGTTCTGGAATACCATGGCCGTGGGCCGCTTCCGCGCGGAGAGTCCCGAGATATCCGTCCCATCCAGAAGGATGCGACCGGAATCGAGCGGTTCGAACCCCGCAACCATGCGGAGGGTCGTTGACTTCCCGCAACCGCTTGGACCGAGCAAGGAAAAAAAGGAGCCTGGTGGGATGTCCAGCGTGAGTCCATCCACGGCAACGAGTCCGCCGAACGTGCGACGCACGTCGAAGGTCTGAACATGTGCGCCGTGGACCTCCACGTCAGGACAGCGCCTGGTTCACCTTGTCGGCGGCTTCCTGGAACTGGATGGCCGTACGCACGGCGAGTCCACTCTCATCCAGGATGACCTTGGCTTCCTCTGCATTGGTACCCTGCAGACGAACGATCAACGGGATGGTGATGTCCACATTCCGGGCCGCCTGGACAATTCCCTTGGCAACACGGTCACAGCGTACAATGCCGCCGAAAATATTCACGAGGAGCACCTTCACGTTCGGATCCGAAAGGATGATCCGGAAGCCGGCTTCCACGGTCTCCGGACTTGCCGTTCCTCCGACATCGAGAAAATTGGCCGGATCCCCGCCTGCCAACTTGATGATGTCCATGGTACCCATGGCCAGTCCGGCACCATTCACCATGCATCCGACATTGCCATCCAACTTGATGTAGTTCAGGTTGTGCTTTCCGGCTTCCACCTCGAGCGGATCTTCTTCGTCGACATCCCGCAATTCCGCGTAATCCTTGTGGCGGAACATCGCATTGTCATCCAGATCCATTTTGGCATCGATGGCCAGCACGTCGCCCTGCTTGGTCAGCGTGAGTGGATTGATTTCAGCCAGCGTACAATCAGCTTCGTGATACGCCCGATACAGGGCCATGATGAACTTGACGGCCGACTTGAACGCCTGCCCTTCCAAACCGAGTCCGAAGGCAATTTTCCGCGCCTGGAAACCCTGCAGACCAATCAACGGGTCTACCCATTCCTTCAGGATCTTTTCAGGCGTTTCCTCAGCGACCGTTTCGATTTCCACACCGCCTTCGGTGGACGCCATGATGACCGGCATATTCGCCTGCCTGTCCAGCGTGATGCCGAGGTAGAATTCCTTGTCGATATCCACGGCATCGGCGATCAGCACCCGACGGACCTTCTGACCTTCCGGACCGGTCTGGTGCGTCACCAGCTGCATACCCAGAATGGCGGCCGCCTTCTCCCGGACCTCATCAATACCACGCGCCAATTTGACGCCTCCGCCCTTTCCCCGGCCTCCGGCATGGATCTGGGCCTTCACGACGAACAGGTCCGTACCTGTTTCGGCGTTCATTTTCCGGGCGGCTGCTACAGCCTCGTCTACCGAAGCAGCTACAATTCCGGGTTGGACGGCTACGCCATACGATGCAAGAAGATCTTTCGCCTGGTACTCGTGGACTTTCATGGATTCTGGAATTCGTACGTTGACAATCCTAAGAAACTACAGCCGAAAAGTCGGCCTTGCAGGACCACAAACAGAGGTCCCGACGTATTCGTTGTTTCTTTCACCTTTGCCTGCATGTCCATATACGATCGGCACATCATTGCGCGGCTGCTGAAGGGGTATTTCGCCTTGGTCGGGGGACTCATCCTGTTTTTCATTGTGCTCCATTACGTGGAATACGTGGACGATTTCCTGGATCGCGGCGCCACCATGAAAGATGTTTTCCTGGTCTACTATCCGAATTATGTCCCCGAAATCGTCCGGCTCATAAGCCCGCTGGCCCTCTATCTGGCCGCCGTTTTCCTTACGGGGCGGCTCGCCCAACACCTGGAAATATCCTCGCTTCAAACATCGGGTGTCCGGCTGGGACGCCTCATGCTGCCCTATCTCGCGGTCGGAATGGTGCTTACGATTGTCCTGTTCTGGATGGGCGGCTGGGTGGTTCCGACGACCAATACGGTGCGCTTGGCCTTCGAACAGGAGTACACCAAGTCCGGTGCCCGCAGACTGGAATATGCGAATATCCATCGGCAGAACGAGCCAGGCAGCATGCTCAGTGTGAACTTCTACGAGCCGACGTCACAAACGGCCACGTCTGTGACACTCGAACAATTCAGTGATCGTCAGCGTCTGGTATCGCGCATTGATGCCCCCCGGATGAGCTGGGTGGATTCCCTTGGCGTGTGGCGCCTGTACGATCCGACCGTACGGACGTTCGATCCCTCGGGCACGGAAACAAGGGTAAACCATGCGCTGCTCGATACCCTCCTTTCACTTCAGCCCAGGGATCTGGCGCGTACCCAGGGTGACGTGGATGCCATGACCCTGCCTGAGGCGCACGCGTACATCGAAACATTGAAGCGAACCGGTGCCAACCGGGTAGGACAGCCGCAGGTGGCCTATTTCAGCCGATATTCCTATCCGCTCGCGCATATCATCCTACTTCTGCTCGCCGTCCCGATGGCATCGGTGCGACGCCGCGGCGGCCAGGCGGTCCAGATCGGTCTCGGACTGTTCATTGCCTTTTCCTACCTGGCCGTCATGAAGTTGACGGAACCCTTCGGGTATTCGGAAATGATCCCTCCGATTGCGGCAGCCTGGCTGCCTCACGTCCTGTTCCTGGCCGCCTCCTTGATCCTCCTGGCCCGGACACGCACCTGATCCGTTTCAGCGTCCTGCAGGCCCGTTCAGGCCTCGCCACCCGGTACCCCGAAGTGAACGGCCGGATTCGACGCCTGTGATTCGTCAATTTCGCCATGTGACCGTTCATAGCGATCAATATTCTCCGCCAAGGCGTGCAACAACCGCTTGGCGTGCTGTGGTGTAACGATAATGCGACTCTTCACACGGGCTTTCGGTACGCCCGGCATGACTCGGATGAAGTCCAGGATGAACTCCTCGGACGAATGCGCCAGCATGACCAGGTTCGAATAGATCCCCTCGGCCACTTCTTCGCTCAATTCAATATTCAGCTGGTTTCCAGCCTTCTTCGGCTCCTTCTTGTTGTCGGTCATGGGGTCGATTGTTTGGAAAGTGCTTCAATCAGATCGCTCTTTGTGATGATCTGGAACGAGTCCCCGGTTCTGAGCATGACGGCTCCCGGTGCCTCACTCAAGAGGCGTGTCAGGCCCTCCAAGGGGAGGTCGGGCTCCACTACGGGGAGCGGAGCACCCATGTTCTCCCGAACCGGATGATTTCTTGCCTGCGGGTCCTTGACGAGCCGATTGAGGACGACGGATTCCGTCATACTTCCTACCACGTCTTCCCCGTTCAGGACCGGGATCTGGGAGATGCCGTGTTCCACCATGCGATCAATAGCCACACCCAACGTATCCTCGGGCGAAACGGACACCAGTGACCGATCCGACCGCAATGACCCGGCGCGGATTTCAGCCGGACTGTCCAGGAATCCATTGTTGCGCATCCAGGCATCGTTGTACGTCTTGGACAGGTAACGGAATCCGGAGTCCGGCATGAGCACCACGACCACATCATCCGGCGAAAGCGTGCCGGCCTGTTCCTTCAGCCAATTCAAGGCACCGACCACGACCAGTCCGCCTGTCTGCCCTACGAACAGCCCTTCTTCCCGGGCCAATCGACGCGTCATGAGCATGTTCTCCTTGTCGGTACCGCGGGTGTACGCATCGACAATATCGAAGTCCATGTTGCCGGCCAGGATATCTTCTCCGGCGCCCTCGGTCACATAGGGATAGATCTCGGATTCGTCGAACTCCCGGGTGTGGAAGTACTTGAAGTAAACCGATCCATAGGTGTCGACACCAATGACTTTGATGTTCGGGTCCTGCTCTTTCAGATAGCGACCGGTCCCGGAAATGGTACCGCCGGTTCCGGCCGTGGCAATGAAGTGGGTAATCCTGCCATCGGTCTGATCCCAGATTTCAGGGCCCGTCGTCCGATAATGTGCCTCGGCATTGGCGGCATTGTCGTATTGGTTCAGATAGACGGCGTTGGGCGTCTCCTCAGCCAGGCGCCGGGCCACGCTGTAATAGGAACGGGGATCCTCCGGCGCCACATTGGTGGGACAGACCAGGACCTCCGCACCCAGGGCGCGAAGCACATCCACCTTTTCCTGGCTCTGCTTGTCCGTGGTCGTGAACACACACCGATAGCCACGGGAAATGGCAGCCAGAGCTATGCCTGTTCCGGTATTTCCGCTGGTTCCTTCCACGATGGTCCCGCCCGGTTTGAGTTTTCCGGAGCGCTCGGCTGCCTCTATCATGGCAATGCCTATCCGGTCCTTGACCGAGAGTCCCGGATTGAAATATTCGACCTTGGCCAGGACCGTGCACGGCACGTCCTTGGCGACCCGATTCAATCGAATGAGCGGGGTATTTCCGATGGTCTCAAGAATACTGTCGTGCCACATGGTATTTTGCGTTGAACGTTCCCGTGAAGGTACGGCCTCTCCCCAACATGATCGACCCCGAACTACTCGTCGCCACGTGTGATCCGACGGGACTCGTACTTTGGCGAAACCGCAGCTGGACCCGTGTGATGGGTAGCGACGACGACCTGTGGTCCGGTCTCGTGGAAACCGATCGTGAATTGGCCCGACAGAATCTTCAGGAAGCCGCGCGCGGGGCACTCGTATCGCATGCCCTTTTCATGGTCACCCGACCCATGCGCGATGAGCCGCTGCCGGTCCTGCTGCATTTCATTCCCGTACGTTCCGGCAGCACCTGGCACGTCGCCATCAGCGGCGAAGTCCTGGCCGAGCCGGAAACCTGGACCGAGAGCCAGACCGAGCGCCACAGGATGGAGACGCTCGGCCGGATGACCATGGGAATGGCCCATGACTTCAACAACTTGCTGAGCGGGATCCTTGGACACCTCGCATTGTGGCGTGCAGAAGATCCCGAAGGCGCGTCGCGTGCTGCATTGCATATCGGCACCATGGAACGGGCGGCCACGGACGGTGCAGAACTCATCCAGAAAGTTCAGCGATACATCCGCCAGGAATCCCGGTCCGGATTTGCCCCGGTTGATGTCTCGGGGCTCCTCCTGGAATGCATTGCATTCACACGACCCTACTGGTTCAATGAGCCTCGCCGGAACGGCATCGAAATCACGTTCGATCACAACCTCCCGGTCCTTCCGTCCATTCTGGGTTCGGCAGCGGAATTGCGAGATGTCATGGTGAATCTCATCCTGAATGCCGTGCATGCCATGCCCGACGGTGGAAAGTTGCAGCTGTCGGCCGCCCTGGATGGAGAGCGGGTCCGCGTTGACCTCAAGGTTACCGGACTGGGCATGAGCCCGGAGGTCGCCGATCGCATTTTCGAACCGTTGTTCAGCACCAAAGGAGAAAAGGGAACGGGCATGGGTCTCGCCGTGGCCGCTGGCATAGTGCGGGAGCATGACGGGGAAATCCGGGTCGAAACCGAACCCGGTGCCGGGAGCACATTCACGTTGTTGCTCCCCCTCCCGGTTCAGCAAGCGCCAAAAGAAAGCACGCTTCCTGCCTCCTCCCGCCTTGAACCTGGCGAGGAAATCCATCGCACCATCCTGGTCGTTGACGACGAGGCCATGGTCCGGAATGTTGTAACCCGATTGCTCGAGCTCCGGGGACACACCGTGCTGGCCGCATCTTCCGGTGCCGAGGGCATGGATGTCCTTGAGCGACACCCCGTCGACCTGGTCATCACCGATCAGGGCATGCCAAGGATGAGCGGACGGGAGCTGGCCCATCATATTGCCATACGGCATCCCGAACTGCCGGTGGTACTCTTGACGGGGGACACGGATTTGAACGTGAATGAGGCGGAAATCGCCCGCGTACTGACAAAACCATTCAAGATCGATGACCTTTCAAAGGCCATCGCCGAATTGGTCACGCACACGACATCCTGACATGAACCCGGCTTTGGCCTGGTTTTTGAATGTACCGGGTACAGGCGACACGGCCTGCCATATTTGTAACCGACCTTTATCCCCACATGTCACAGGACGTCCTGTTGGTTTTGAGCGACGACCCGGAACAAAGCATTCCGCTTCCCACGGCCGACGAAGAGAAAGAAATGAGCACGTCCGACGTTCCGGACGTGCTTCCCATATTGACCCTCAGGAACACGGTGCTGTTTCCCGGTGTCGTCCTTCCCATTACGGTCGGACGGGACACCTCCCTGAAATTGGTCAAGGATGCATTCGGAGACGACAAGTTGATTGGTGTCGTTGCCCAGAAGAGCACCGATACTGAGAACCCGACGCCTGCCGACCTCTATTCGACCGGAACGGTAGCCAGTATCCTGAAGCTCATCAAGATGCCTGATGGTTCAAAATCCATCGTCATCCAGGGCAAGCGACGCTTCCATGTGGAAGAGTATATCCAGGAGGAGCCGTACTTCTCGGCACGGGTCACGCCCATTGTCGAAGAAACACCGGGAGAGGACATTGAGCTGGAGGCCCGCATCCGTTCCATCAAGGAATTGGCCATCCAGATCGTCAACCTGTCGCCGAATTTGCCGAGCGAAGCGGCTTTTGCCATCCAGCACATTGACTCGCCCACGTTCCTCATCCATTTCATTGCATCGAATCTGCAGATCGAGGTTGCCGAGAAGCAGCAGCTGCTGGAGACCATTCCGTTGATCGAGCGGGCTGAGCTCGTCATGAATCACCTGAACCAGGAGTTGCAGGTCATGCAACTCTCTGAGGAAATCCGGTCCCGCGTAAAGACCGATGTGGATCAGCAGCAACGGGAATATTTGCTGCGCCAACAAATGAAGGCCATCCAGGATGAGCTGGGTGAAGGCGAAGGCGTCATGGGCGAGGTTGCCGAATTGCGGGAACGGCTGGATGAAAAGAACCTGCCGGACCATGTATTCGAGACGGTGGACAAGGAAATCGACAAACTTTCGCGATCCAACCCGGCCTCACCCGACTATGCAGTGACCCGGAATTACATCGACTGGATCCTGGATACGCCATGGACGGAGTATTCCGAGGACCACCTGGACATCCGCCGCGCGGGCGACATCCTGGATGAAGACCATTACGGGTTGGAGCAGGTCAAGAAACGGATCCTGGAACACCTGGCCGTACTGAAACTGAAGGGCGATATGAAATCGCCCATCCTCTGCTTCCACGGTCCCCCAGGGGTTGGAAAGACCAGCCTCGGCAAGAGTATTGCGCGGGCACTCGGACGCGAATTCGTTCGGATGAGTCTGGGCGGCGTTCGGGACGAAGCCGAAATCCGGGGCCATCGCCGAACCTATGTGGGCGCATTGCCGGGACGGATCATCCAGGGCATGAAGAAAGCCGGCAAGGCCAATCCCGTTTTCATGCTGGATGAGGTGGACAAACTCGGAAACGACTTCCGGGGCGATCCGTCATCCGCGCTGCTGGAGGTCCTCGACCCCGAGCAAAACTTCGCCTTCAACGACCACTACCTGGAGTTGGACTACGATCTGTCGAAGGTGCTATTCATTGCCACGGCAAACTACCTGGAAATGATACCTGCTCCGCTCAGGGATCGCATGGAAATGATCGAGATCACCGGCTATACGCAGGAGGAGAAGCTCGCCATTGCCAAGCAGTATCTGGTCCCGCGTCAGATTGAGCGGAACGGCCTGAAAAAACAGCAACTGAAAATCTCCGATGCCGCATTGAAGCTGATCATTGACGGATACACTCGGGAGTCCGGGGTTCGTCAATTGGAGCGGACCATCGGGGCCGTCGCACGCGGAGTGGCCAAACAGATTGCCATGGAAGAATCCGACGGAGAAAAGGTGGATGCACCGGACGTGGAGACGTATCTCAAGGCTCGGATCCACTTTTCGGACACCGCAGAGCGGACCGAGGTACCGGGCGTATCGACGGGATTGGCGTGGACGCCCGTCGGAGGCGATATCCTCTTCATTGAAGCCTCCGTCGCACGCGGGTCGGGACGGATGATCCTGACGGGACAATTGGGCGATGTCATGAAGGAGTCCGCCCAGGCCGCGCTCTCGTACGTGAAAGCCAACGCCGACACGTGGAACATTCCCCCGGATGCATTCCGTTACTGGGATCTGCATGTCCACGTACCTGCCGGCGCCATCCCCAAGGATGGACCTTCCGCTGGCGTCGCCATGCTGTCCGCACTGATTTCCATTTTCACCCAGCGCCGTGTCCGGCATACCGTCGCCATGACCGGTGAAATCACCCTGCGCGGATTGGTCCTGCCAGTAGGTGGAATAAAGGAAAAAGTCCTTGCCGCGAAGCGGGCCGGAATCAAAACCGTCATTCTTCCGGACAAGAACCAGAAGGACATCGATGAGCTCAAGCCTTCATCGCTGAAGGGACTCAAGGTCATCTATGTCAAACGCATGGAAGAAGTCCTCGACCACGTGCTTCTGAAGCGCCCCGAAACCAACCCGGAGACCTTCTTCACCGTGCCCGATTCCGAGAAACGCGGCACGCCGCGGAATGAGTCGGGCAAGGTCGTGGTCATGGATCCGTGAACTCCTCCAGGATGCGGGCATCGTCCACGCCATCCCGGGTGCGCTCTCCCAACCCATCCCTGAAGGCGCGCTCGGTTTCCTCCCAGAGGAAACCGAGCGCGCCCACGGCAATACCCAACAGTCCGGTAGCGACCTCAACGGCCGTACCGGCGACGTAAATCACTTTTCCGGCCGGGTTCAATTTGTCGAACTCTACGACGCGTCGGGGATCATTCCGGGGCTGGGTCATGTGGTCACCCTTCCCCCCGCTGTTCCGGGGAGTCGGAGTCGGAATCGGATCCAGCGCCAACGTCTCCGTCAGACCCGGCTTCCGGGGCTGAGCCGCCCGCACGATCCGCAGGCGCGGGACCATCATCCGCACAGGCCTTGCGCGCCGTACGGATGGCTTCCTCCATGGCATCCGCAAAGATGTCCGAGGCCTTCTGGACCCCGCCTACCGCGGCAGACAACATGTTCTCCATCAGGAAGGAGAGCTTCTCATCCGTCGTCAGCGCATTGAACGCTGCCTGTGCCGCCGTGAACGATTCACTGCGTGATTCCTTCGCCTTGTTGTCGTCGGCCATGTCCGTCTACCTTGATGGGTTTGTACAATACAAGGTAGACGGACGGGCCGACGGCGAGTTTCAGGCGAGTGCCGCCTGGGCCGCCGCGAGGCGGGCAATCGGTACGCGGAAGGGAGAGCAGGAGACGTAGTCCATACCCACCTTGTAGCAGAAATGCACCGATCGGGGATCGCCGCCGTGCTCTCCACAGATACCGACTTTAAGCCCTTCCCTGGTCTCGCGACCCCGTGAGGTACCGATTTCAACCAGCTGGCCGACGCCAGACACATCGAGGGACTGGAATGGATCCTCCGGCAGGATCTTCATGTCCACGTAGACGGGAAGGAAGGTACCCGCGTCGTCCCGGCTGTAACCGAAGGTCATCTGCGTCAGGTCGTTCGTGCCGAATGAGAAGAATTCCGCTTCGAGCGCAATCTCGTTGGCCGTGAGCGCGGCCCGGGGAATTTCGATCATGGTTCCGACCAGGTATTCGACCCGGCTACCCTTCTCTTCGAATACCTTTTCGACCGTACGATTAATGACGGCTTTCTGGTTGGCGAACTCCTGGACGGTACCGATGAGCGGAACCATGATTTCAGGCAATACTTCAACGCCCTGTTCGGCCAATTCCACAGCCGCCTCCATGATGGCCCGCGTCTGCATTTCGGTGATCTCCGGGTAGGTGATCCCCAGGCGACAACCGCGATGACCCAACATGGGGTTGAACTCGCTCAGGGCAGCCACCTTGGCCTTCACGACCGCGAGCGATACCCCCATCTGCTTGGCCATCTCCTCCTGGTCCGACTCTTCGTGCGGCAGGAACTCATGCAGTGGTGGATCGAGCAGACGAACCGTTACCGGCTTGCCGGCCATGGCCTTGAAAATGCCCAGGAAGTCGTCCTTCTGGTACGGTAACAGCTTCGCCAGCGCCTTGCGGCGATCGGCTTCTGTTTCGGCCAGGATCATCTCGCGGACACTGTCAATACGGTCGCCTTCAAAGAACATGTGTTCCGTGCGACACAGACCGATACCTTCGGCGCCGAACTCGATGGCCTTCTCGGCGTCTGCCGGAGAATCGGCATTGGTCCGGACCTTCATCGTGCGGTTCTCATCCACCCACTCCATGAACTGGGAGAAATCACCCGTCAATTCCGGGGCTACCAGTTCCTGGGCACCCAGAATGACTTCTCCGGTGGTCCCGTTGATGGAAACCCAGTCGCCTTCCTTGACCGTGACCTTGCCGTTCGTGAACGAGGCGGCCTTGTAGTTGATGACAATCTCCGAGCACCCGGCCACGCACGGCTTGCCCCATCCGCGGGCCACGACAGCCGCATGGGAGGTCATGCCACCCCGTGAGGTCAGGATCCCCTCGGCAGCATTCATGCCGCCGACGTCCTCTGGAGAGGTTTCAATGCGGACCAGGACTACTTTCTTGCCGTCGGCATGGGCCTTCTCGGCGGCATCTGCTGAAAACACGACCTGCCCAACGGCCGCCCCCGGCGATGCAGGCAGCCCCTTGGCGACGACGTCACTCTTGTACGCAGTCACATCCTTGAATCCCGGATGCAACAGCTGGTCCAGGTGCCCGGGCTCCACGAGGTCACGAACGGCTTCCTTGCTTGAGACGAGGCCCTCCTTCACCATGTCGACCGCGATCTTGATGGCAGCCGCACCCGTACGCTTCCCGGAACGGGTCTGCAGGATGAACAGATTCCCGTCCTGGACGGTGAACTCGATATCCTGCATGTTGTGGTAATGCTTCTCGAGGCGCTGTGTGACTTCAACCAGCTGCTTGTACGCCGCCGGGAATTCACTCGCCATCTGCGAAATGTCCTCCGGTGTACGGATTCCGGCTACCACATCCTCACCCTGGGCATTGACCAGGAATTCCCCGTAAAGTTTGTTCTCGCCGTTGGACGGGTTGCGCGTGAAGAGCACCCCGGTTCCGGACTCTGGACCCATGTTTCCGAAGACCATGGCCTGCACATTCACGGCCGTCCCGATGAGGCCCTGGATCTTGTTGATGGCACGGTACTTGGCAGCCCGATCGCTGTCCCACGATCCGAATACAGCGTTGATGGACAGGGAGAGCTGCTCGAACGGGTCGTCAGGGAACATGTAGCCGGTATGCTTCCGGTAAATGGCCTTGTACCGATCCACAAGAACTTTCAGATCATCGCCCGTAAGATCCACATCGTTGCTGACGCCACGCTCCTGCTTGAGTCCTTCAATGGCCTCCTCGAAATGCTCATGATGGACGCCCATGACGACATCACCGAACATGTCGATGAAGCGTCGGTACGCATCGTACGCGAAACGGACGTTCCCGGTGTGTTTCGCCAGTCCTTCCACGGCCTCGTCATTCAGGCCCAGGTTCAATACCGTATCCATCATACCGGGCATGGACACCGCGGCCCCTGAACGAACGGAAACCAACAGGGGATTCTTGGCATCACCGAACCCGGCTCCCATGGCTTCTTCGATATGGCGGATGCCATCCCGGACCTGCTCTTCCAGATGCGATGGCCAAACACCGCCGTGGTCACTGTAGTACTTGCAGGCCTGCGTGCTCACCGTGAAGCCGGGAGGCACGGGCAACCCGATGGAGCTCATTTCGGCAAGGTTGGCACCTTTGCCTCCCAGCAGGGCTTTCATGCTGCGGTCGCCGTCGGTCTTCGATCCCCCGAAAGGATAGACCATTTTCTTCAGGACGTCTGTCATCTCTGTGCGCGTTCGAATGTGATAATTATGTGCGTAACCGAGTGAATATACTGTTCCACGGGAGCGGGTCTAAGGCCGTCACGCCAAGAAATCATTAATCGTTGCGCTGGAAGCCCTTCCGGAAGACCTTCGGAACGCATGTACCCCTCCCGGCGTGAGAGGGCCACCTTAATTCGTATCCTTTGCCCCCCTGCGCATGAATCGGCTCGTTGTTGTTGAGTCCCCTACCAAGGCCCGAACCATCCGGAAATTCCTCCCCGACTCGTACCGGGTCGAGGCCAGTATGGGACACATACGGGATCTGCCTGGATCGGCGTCCGAAATCCCGGAGAAGTACAAAAAGGAGAAGTGGTCCCGGCTCGGCGTGAATGTGGAGGATGATTTTTCCCCCCTCTACGTCGTTGCAGCCAACAAGAAGAAGACCGTCAGCATGCTGAAAGATGCGCTGAAGGATGCCGAGGAGCTCTTCATTGCAACGGACGAAGACCGCGAGGGAGAATCGATCGGGTGGCATCTCCTGGAAGCCCTGCGCCCGAGTGTCCCGGTGCGTCGCATGGTCTTCCACGAGATCACGAAATCCGCCATCATGGATGCGTTGGAGCACACCCGGGACATGGATACCCGCTTGGTGGATGCCCAGGAGACACGACGCATCCTGGACCGCCTGGTAGGCTACAGCATATCCCCGCTGCTCTGGAAGAAGATTGCCCCCCGGCTCAGCGCAGGTCGCGTGCAGAGCGTGGCAGTGCGCATCCTCGTGCAGCGGGAGACCGAGCGCATCCTTTTCATTCCGGCCTCCTATTGGGATCTGTTTGCCTCGCTCATGAAAGGCGCGACACCGTTCGAGGCGTCCATGACGCATCTTTCCGCCATTCCCCTGGCCTCCGGCAAGAATTTCGACCAGAATACCGGGCGATTGACCGCAGGTACGGTGGACGGGAAAGACGTGATTGTCCTGACGGAGGACCGTGCCCGGAAATTGCGGGATGAACTGAAGGAGGCGTCGCTGACCGTCCGCAATGTCGATACGCGAGTGACGAGCCGGCATCCGGCTGCGCCCTTCATTACGTCGTCCCTGCAGCAGGAGGCCAGTCGGAAACTCCGCTTGTCCGCGCGCGATACCATGCGTGTCGCCCAGAAGCTGTACGAGAACGGCCATATCACGTACATGCGTACCGATTCGACCGCGCTTTCGGACGAGGCCATCAGGGCCAGTCGGCGGGCGGTTGAAAATCTGTACGGGAAGGACTACCTGTCCGATGGGCCGCGACAGTATGCGGGCAAAGTGCGGAATGCCCAGGAAGCCCATGAGGCCATCCGGCCAGCCGGGACCGAAATGCGTACGGCGGATCAGCTTGGCCTGTCCGACCGGGAGCATGCCCTGTATGATCTGATCTGGAAACGTACCGTTGCCTCGCAGATGGCCGAGGCGCGTATCCGTCAAACAACGGTCCACCTGGAGGCTGACACCTCCGATGGCCCGGCGCGCTTCCGCGCCAGTGGCCGATCCATCGTGTTTCCCGGCTTCTTCCGTGCCTACGTCGAGGGTTCGGACGATCCGGAGGCGGCACTGGAAAACCGGGACGCCCCCCTGCCGGATCTGGCCGAGGGCGATTCGATTCCCATCAGGGATCTGGAGGCCAAGGGTCATGAGACGAAGCCACCTGCCCGATTTACCGATGCCTCACTTATCAAATTATTGGAGGAGGAAGGAATCGGTCGTCCGTCCACCTACGCCTCCATCATCGATACCATTGTCAATCGCGGGTACGTCCGGCGCCAGGGCAGTCAACTCATTCCCACGTTCACTGCGTTTGCCACGGACAACCTGCTGAAGGATCAGTTCAGTCAGTTCGTGGACATCGGGTTCACGGCCGAAATGGAAGACGTGCTCGATGAGATCGCCAGCGGAAAGCGGGAATCGCTTCCCTATCTGAAGGAATTCTACAGCGGCACGAACGGATTGGAGAGCATGGTCGCAGACGGACTCGACGCGATTGATGCGCGGGAAGTCTCGGCGATCGGATTCGAGAAATGGGCCCCTTACGTCGTGCGTGTCGGTCGGTATGGTCCCTACGTGGAGACCGGAGAAGGCGACGACCGGATCATGGCCTCTGTCCCGGACGACACCGCGCCCGGCGACCTGACGGCCGAGGACCTGGCACGCTTCATTGAGGAGAAAGAGCGAGGCGATGACGTCCTGGGTATCCATCCCGAGTCGGACGAGCCTGTTTTCGTCAAGAAGGGACCGTACGGTTTCTACGTTCAGCTCGGCGACGACGAACAGGAGGGCAAGCCCAAGCGCATTTCCGTACCCAAAACCATGGATCCGGCCGCTATCGATCTGGATGCAGCGGTCAACTTGCTTCGATTGCCGCGTGAGCTGGGAAATCACCCGGAGTCCGGAGCGGTCATCAAGGCCAACATCGGACGATTCGGCCCCTACGTGCAGCACGGTTCCACGTTCGCTTCGCTGACCAAGGACGACGATGTGCTCCACGTGGACCTGGACCGCGCGCTGGAGTTGATCGTCAAGAAAGAGGCGCGCAACAAGCCGCTCCTCAAAGTCGGGGTACACCCGGAGTCGGAGGAGCCCATTGAGGTGTTCGAGGGACGATACGGGCCGTACATCAAGCATCAGAAAACCAACGCGTCGCTGCCCAAGGGGACCGAAGTTGCTGATGTCACGCTGGAGCTTGCCCTGAAACTGCTGGCCGAGAAGTCCGCCGGCAAGAAGGGAGCGAAGGCCAAGCCGAAAGCGAAGGCCAAAGCGAAGGCCAAGCCTAAAGGCACGTCCAAGAAGAAAGCCGCTCCCGGTAAGACGGCCCCGAAGAAAGCCGCACCGAAGAAGAAATGACGGCAGGCCGGACACCGGCGCAGGGCGTCTTAACGGTCCCTATCGCCCTACGTCCTTGTCTCCCATATGAATGGAGTGCAGGATGTTGAGATAGCTCTCATACCGCTCTTCCACGATTTCACCGGCTTCGACCATTTCCTTGATCCGGCAGCCCGGTTCGTGGTCGTGCGTACAATCAGGGTATCGGCACTCGTGCAGGTTTTCGCGCATTTCGACGAATCGGTGACTGAGTTCGGCCGGACCGATATCCACGAGCCCGTATTCCCTGAGTCCGGGTGTATCAGCTACGTATCCCCCGTTGCCCAACGGAATCAGTTCTGCGAACGTGGTCGTATGTTTTCCCTTGCGGGTCCGCTCACTGACCTCGCCCGTACGCAGATCCGCCAACGGTTCCAGGGCATTGATGAGGGATGACTTCCCGACGCCGGACGGCCCTACAATGACGTGGATATGGTTGGCCAGTTGGTCGCGCAATTCCGGGATTCCCACACCCGTGCGGGTGCTCGTGAAGAGAACCGGGTATCCCAGATCGCGGTAGGTCTCTGACCAGAAATCCATGGCGTCCTCGCTTCGCTCGTCAATCAGATCCGCCTTGTTGATGATGATGCCGGCCGGAATCTCCCACGCTTCGGCCATCACCAGGAAGCGGTCCACCAGGCCGCCATTGAATTTGGGCTCCTGGACGCTCTGCACAACCCACGCCGCGTCCACATTGGCGACGATCACGTGCTCCCGACCGACCCGCCGACCGGCCGCCCGTCGGGTCAGTTTATTGTGACGTTCACCGATATCCGTGATCAGTCCCGTGCCGTCCTCGTTCATGGACAGCGTGACGTGATCTCCGATGACGACGGGATTCGTGGCAACGCGTCCATCCAGTCTGAACTTGCCCCGGATGGTACACGAAACAATGCCGGTGGCGGTACGGACCTGGTACCAACTTCCGGTCGACCGGATGACGACGCCTTCCACGTCAGCGGGTCCGCGTGCGGCTGGGGATGGGCGACGTTGAAATGACTTCCTCTTCCTCGTCCAGACGAACACGCTTGTCTGCCGGGGGCAACGCGTGGACCGCATCTCCCCGGTCGGCCAACCGGGCTTCCAGGTCTTCTAGGGCCTGACGCAACGGCTCGGTGCCTTCGTCCACGGCCCGACGCATGAGACGCTCGAGTTCCGATGTCGTCAAGCTCCCGTCACCGGATCGTGATCCCGCCTGCAATTCTTTGGTCTTTCGCCTGTGCCCCAGGACCATGCCCGTCAGGACAATCGAGGTCACCATCGTAAACATGAACAGGAACAGGAACAGGATTTCTTCAGGCATGGTGCTCGGATTCGTCTGGCGGTGTGTCAGGGCCGGGAAGCAGCAGCTTTTCCCGCTCAAGGTACGGTTCAAGCGCATTCTGGACGGCATCGTCCACGGCCCGGCGGATGAGTGCATCCAGTTCGGACGTCCGGAGGCTGCCGTCGGACGCGGGTTCGGCCAGGGCCTGGGATTTCTTGAAATCCAAGGCCATCTTGACCAGCAACAAGGCCGATCCGAAGACGATTCCGACGATGAGTACAGGTATTAACATGCCCCGGTTACGCCCGTCGCCGTGACGAGGTTGCACGCGCCATTACAGGTCGTTACCCCGTGGCGTGAACGACTGGATGCCGGTCAACTCACGTCCGACAATCAGCCCGTGGATATCGTACGTCCCTTCGTAGGTATTGACGCTCTCGAGGTTGACCATGTGATGGATAACCCGGTATTCGCCCGTAATACCATTGCCTCCCATCATGTCCCGGGCCGTGCGTGCGATTTCCAGTGCCTTGCCGCAGTTGTTGCGCTTGGCCAGGGATATCATGGCGGGATTGAGTTGCCCCGCATCCTTGAGCTGACCCAGACGATGAGCCAGCAGTTGCATCTGCGTGATTTCAGTCACCATGTTGGCCAATTTCGTCTGGATGAGCTGCATGGCTCCCAGGGGATACCCGAACTGCTTGCGCTCCATGACATACTGCCGGGCCCGCTGATAGCAATTCTCAGCCGCTCCCACGACACCCCAGACGATCCCGTAACGGGCGCTGTTCAGGCACGAGAACGGTCCCTTAAGGCCCGTGACGTCCGGGAACATCATGTCATCGGGCACGAAGACATCTTCGAGGACAATTTCACCGGTATGGGACGCACGCAGGGACATCTTGTTGTGGGTCACCGGCGCCGAGTATCCCTTCGACTTCGCGTCCACGAGGAATCCCCGGATGACACCTTTGTCGCCGCTCTTCTCCTTGGCTTTGGCCCAGACGACGGCCACGTCGGCCACCGGTGAGTTCGTAATCCACATCTTCGCACCATTCAGGATCCACCCCCCATCGCCGCGTACGGCGGTCGTAACCATCGAACCGGGGTCCGATCCGTGATCCGGTTCGGTCAGGCCGAAACAGCCAATGACCTCGGCGGTCGCCAATTTCGGCAACCATGTTTCGCGCATGGCATCCGTCCCGAAAATGTGGATGGGGTGCATGACCAGCGACGACTGGACGCTGGCAAATGAACGATAGCCGGAATCAACCCGCTCCAGCTCCCGCGCAACCAGCCCATACGCCGTATGACTGGCGCCCACGCCGCCATACTGCTCCGGAATCGTGGCACCGAGCAATCCGAGCTCTCCCAGTTCCTTCGGGATCTCGGCATGGAAAATGCCCTCCTGGTTTCCCTCCAGCGCACGGGGCTCCAGTCGGGTTTGGGCATATTCGCGAGCCGTTTCCATGATCAGGCGCTCCTCTTCGCCCAGCATGGATTCGAAATTGAATGCGTCGTCGGGATTGAACGGTGGCAGCGGCATGGCGATGGTTGGAATGACGGATTGGCGTAGTTTCAAAGATACGACGGCACACCCGCCACGTCAGTACTTTACGTGATTTCCACGCAGTTGGCGTACCTTGGGCGATTCCATCCTCTGCCGCCTTCGGCCACCCCATGCGTCCCTCCGAGCCCACGCCTGACTCTTTCCGACCGACGTCCGATTGGCCCCGTACCATGGCCCTCGTCGGCACGGGTCTAATGGGCGGATCCCTCGGATTGGCCGCCAGGAGTCGGTTTCCGGATCTGACCGTCGTGGGATGGGACGATCCGGCCACAATGCAGATGGCCCTTCGGACCGGAGCCATCTCCCAGGCCGGTTCATCACTCGCAGAAACGGTTCGGGGAGCTGACCTGGTGGTGGTCTGTACGCCGGTGGGTACTGCACTGGATATCCTGGGGGAAATCGGAGAATCGGTCTCCGACCATGCGGTCATCACGGATATCGGGTCCGTCAAGCAGCCTGTTGCGACGCGCGCTTCCAAAGTGCTGCCGTCCTCCGTCCTGTTCATCGGTGGCCACCCCATGACCGGATCGGAGAAATCCGGCGTGGAACATGCCGACGCCCTGCTGTATGAGAACGCAACCTGGATCCTGACACCTCCTGCACATGAGGACGCTCGTTACCATGGACTGGTCTCATTCCTGGGTCGTCTCGGAGCCCGCATCATGGAACTGCCCGCCGATCGACACGATGCGATTGCCGCCCGCGTCAGCCACCTCCCGCAATTGCTGGCCGTACTCCTGGTCAACGTCATTTCATCGGATCGGCACCGATACCCGGAACTGCTAGAGATGGCAGCTGGTGGTTTTCGCGACATGACGCGGATTGCCAGTTCGCCGTTTGCCATGTGGAGGGATATATTGGCATCGAATGATCGCGAGATACATGCCGTCCTGTCCGCTTTTTCTGACCGTTTGCAGGCCCTTTCGAATGCCGTTCGGGACGCTGACCTGCCGTCCATCGCGGCCTCTTTCAATGACGCCGAGCAGACGCGTGATTTCGTTCCGTCCGACCGCAAGGGCTTCCTGCATCCCCTATCCAACATCTATGTCTTCGCCGATGACAAACCGGGAGCACTCGTACGCATTACGTCCACACTTTTCGATGCCCGGATCAACATCCGGGATATCGAGTTGCTCCGGATCCGGGAAGGTACGGGCGGAACGTTCCGGCTTGGATTCGTATCGCCGGAACATGCCACATCCGCTGTCGAAGCACTGACCGAGGTCGGTATCCGGGCTTATAGACTTTGACTCCAATCACTACGTTCTCATGTCCACCGAATTGAAGAAAACACCCCTCCACGATCGCCATGTGGCCCTGGGAGCCAAAATGGTGCCGTTTGCCGGCTACGACATGCCGGTCCAGTATGCCGGAATCATCGAAGAGCATACAGCCGTCCGGACGCGGGCCGGGTTGTTCGATGTCAGCCACATGGGCGAGGTACTGGTCAAGGGGCCGGCGGCCTTCTCGTTCGTGCAGAACCTGATCACCAATGATGTGGGCTCCCTGTATGACGGCAAGGCCCTCTATACAGCCATGTGCCGGGAAGACGGGGGTATTATCGACGACTTGCTTGTCTACCGTTGGACGTCCGAAATCTATACGCTCGTCATCAATGCCTCGCGTATTGATGAGGATGTTGCATGGATGCACGCGAACAATCCCATGGGCGCCGAAATCCATGACGTATCGGATGTCACGGCGCTTATTGCCCTTCAGGGTCCGGCCTCGCTGGATATCCTCCGGAAAGCGACGGGACGGGATTGGTCGGATCTCCGATTCTATCATTTCGAACGTCCGGAGCGCTTCATGGACATGGAGCACATCCTGGTTTCCCGTACGGGTTATACCGGTGAGCCCGGCGTCGAATTGTACTGTCCGAACGATCAGGCGGGGACCATCTGGGATGCGCTCCTGGAGGTCGGTGCGGAGTTCGGCATTGCCCCGGCCGGCCTGGGTGCGCGCGATACGCTCCGTCTGGAATCCGGGTACTGCCTTTACGGAAACGACATAACGACGGAAACGAATCCGCTGGAGGCCGGACTGGGGTGGTTGACGAAACTGGATGCCGGACCGTTCATTGGCCGGGATGCGTTGCTCTCGGTGAAGGAGGCTGGTCCATCCCGGAGGTTGGTTGGATTCGTAGCCAGCGAACGTGGCATTCCCCGCCACGGCTACGACCTGTGCGCTCCTGACGGCACCGTGATCGGAACCGTTACCTCCGGTACGCAAAGTCCCGTTCTTGCAAAAGGCATCGGTATGGGGTATGTACCCAATAAGCCAGAGTACACGACACCGGGATCGGAACTCCTCGTTTCGGCCCGCGGGCGTACCTTCGGTGTCACGGTCGAAAAGCCCCCGTTCCACGTAAACCGATAGCATGGCATCCACGGTCAAAAAGCGTTCCGGAGCACGATCGGGAAAAGGATCCGCTTCCGTCGTGTCCCCGGAAAGGAAGCAGGAAGTCCTGGGCATCATCCTGATGGCCATCGGGTTGCTGGTGGCGCTCGCGGTACTGACCTACAACGCGGCAGATGACGGCGTTGCCCGCCGATTTTCGCTGGATCTCATCCTGCGTCCGGGGGATGATGTCGTCAATAATGCACTTGGACTGACCGGTGCCTGGCTGGCCCGCTTGCTCGTTCCCTCCTTCCTCGGCTACCCGGTGCTGCTCCTGTCCGGGTTGATCGGTGCATGGGGGTACGTCCTGTTGCGCCACGGGGCGCCCGCATTCATGCGACTGGTCACGGTTCTGGTGATGCTGGCAACCTATATGCTGGCCGTCCTTTTCGGTTGGGTTTCCCTGCGTCTGGAAACGGACCTGCTTCATTGGAGCGGCCTGTGGGGCCTGGGGACGGCCGGATGGCTGGAGCGGATTGCCGGGGCTACCGGATCCATCATCCTGATCGTCCTGCTCTTGCTCGTGACCGCATTACTCCTCGTGGATCGGGACATCCAGGCCACCATCGACCGGATTGAGAATACGTTCCGACGCCTGTTCCGGGCCCTTGAGGATTGGTGGTTCGGCCGCAAGGCGCGCAAAGAAGCCCGCCGTGACCGGCAAGAGGCCTTGCTCGAACAGAAACGGAAGGAAGTCGAGGCCGCCCGGCGGAACGATGCCCGGCAGCGGGAGACAACCCGCATGGAACAGCAGGCAGCCGCCCGACGGGAGGAGTTGCAACGTCAGCGACAACCGGAGCCCGTCCCTGACCAGCGTCCGCCGGCAGTACTGCCGGAACGGCGTCCGGAACCCGACCCTGCACGGGAGGACGGTGAACTCGAAATCCGCGTCCATGAGCAGAAGGTGGAGGAAAAAGCGCGCACGCGGAGGCCGGGAAGCCGGACGGGAGACTATGCGTTCGAGATGCCTCCGGTGGACTTGCTCGACGCGGCCGAAGTTGGTGGTCGTCGCGTTGATTATGATGAACTCGAGGAAAACAAGCAGATCCTCCTGGACAAGCTGGCTACCTACAATATCGAAATCATCGGCATCGACGCGGTTGTCGGCCCGACGGTGACGTTGTATGAATTGACACCCGCACCAGGCGTAAAGATCAGCCGGATCACGGCGCTCGAGAACGACCTGGCCATGGCGTTGGCCGCCCGGGGCATCCGAATGATCGCACCCATCCCAGGCAAGTCGGCCATCGGTGTGGAAATCCCCAATCGTCACCGGGAATTGGTGCTCATCCGGGACGTTGTCGAAACGAAGACGTTTTCAGAGACCAAGATGGAATTGCCGCTCATCCTGGGCAAGTCCATCGAGGGCGAGGTGGTTCTTCAGGACCTGACCAAGCTTCCCCACGTGCTCATGGCAGGTGCTACCGGTTCAGGCAAGTCGGTGGGCGTGAATACGTTCATTGCCGGCCTGCTCTACTCGGTACCCCCTTCCCTGTTGAAGTTCGTGATGATCGATCCGAAGAAGATCGAACTCTCCGTCTACACGAATATCACATCCCACTACGTGGCCATGCCACCGGAGGCCGACGACGCCATCATCACCGACTTCCATCAGGCCCTCGGGACGTTGAAATCCTGTGAACGGGAAATGGAACTGCGGTACGATCTGCTCAAGGATGCACAGGTGCGGTCCATCAAGGAATACAATGAGCGCTTCCGCACGGGCAATCTGGATGAGGACGCCGGGCACAAACTGCTGCCCTACATCGTCGTTGTCGTGGATGAATTGGCCGACCTCATGATGACCGCAGGGAAGGACATCGAAGCTCCGATTGCCCGCCTGGCACAGATGGCGCGCGCCGTAGGCATCCACCTCATCCTGGCCACACAGCGTCCGTCGGTGGATGTAATCACCGGGCTCATCAAAGCCAATTTCCCGGCACGGATTGCCTATCAGGTGGCTTCCAAGGTCGACTCCCGGACCATTCTTGACCAGAATGGTGCGGAGGGTCTGGTAGGCAACGGAGACTTGCTCTACATGCTCGGAAGTCGCGTCATGCGCCTGCAGGGTCCGTTCATTTCCCTTGGCGAAATAGACCGTGTCACGGGACATATCGTGGATCAGGAAGGACCGGGACCGTACATGCTGCCATCCATCGAGGAGTCCACCAGCGACCAGGGACCCGGCATGTCGTCCATGTCGGGGGGCGATCGCGACGAGCTCTTTGACGAGGCCGCCCACATCATTGTCCGCGCCCAGCAGGGCAGCGTGTCGCTCCTGCAGCGCAAGCTTTCCGTCGGCTATTCCAGGGCGGCCCGGATTGTGGACCAATTGGAAGATGCAGGGATTGTCGGCCCGTTTGAGGGCTCCAAGGCCCGGCAGGTTTACGTGGACGATGAAATGGCTTTGGACAATTTGTTGCGAGGCAATACGGAATGAGTGGTTTCCCGACGGTCGGAATCCTGGGTGGCGGACAGCTTGGCCGGATGTCCGCCATGGCCGCCCTCCGGATGGGCCTGGATGTGAGAACGTTGTCTCCGTCATTCTCCGGGCCGGTGGCGTCGCTTGGACATGCCCACACCGGTGACTGGGAGGACGAACAGGTCATGAAGGCCTTCCTGGGGCACGTCGATGTCGTTACGGTGGAGAGCGAATGGGCACCGGCCGATGTGGCGGCACGTGTTTCTGCTGGTGGGACACCCGTTTGGCCTTCACCCTCAACCCTGGAAACCATCCGGCACAAAGGACGCCAGAAGCGCGCGCTGGAAGCGTCCGGGGTTGCTGTCGCCCCATGGCGCAGTTGTCCCACGATTGCTGATGCCCGTCAAGCCGTGAAGGACTTCGGATTCCCCGTGATTGCCAAGCGGTTCGAAGGATCCTACGATGGGTACGGGAATGCTACCATCCGTACCGTTGAGGACGTGGAAACCGCATGGTCGGAGTTGGCCGCCGAGGATGGTCTGCTGATTGAAGACTTCATCGACTTCAAGCGTGAGTTGGCCGTGATGGTCGCCCGGCGTCCCTCCGGTCAGACCGTGGTCTATCCCGTGGTGGTAACGGAACAGAAGGATCACCGCTGTCACGCCGTATGGGTGCCCTCCGGCCTCACTCCGGATCGGATTGCGGCGGTCGAGGCCATGGCGCTTCAAGCCGCGGAAGCCGTTGACGCTGTTGGTGTCCTGGGTGTGGAGCTGTTTGAAGGCATGGATGGCACCCTTCTACTCAATGAATTGGCGCCCCGCCCACACAATACCGGACACTACACCATCGAGGCGTGCCACACCTCCCAGTTTGAAAACCATATCCGGGCTGTGCTTGATTGGCCGCTTGGAGATCCCTCCCTTCGCGTTCCAGCCGCTGTCATGATCAACGTGCTTGGCCACAGGGCAGGAGCCCTGCACACCGACGGGTACACCAATGCCCTCGGCATTGACGGTGCCTCCGTCCATCTGTATGGCAAACGGGATGTGCGTCCCAAGCGAAAAATGGGTCATGTCACGGTTACGGCCCATACCGTCGAAGAAGCCCGTGAAAAAGCCGAGTCCGCCGCAGCCCTCATCCAGCTTTGACCATGAACACTTCCCATCCAGGTACGACCGCATCCACCCCGCTTGTCGGCATTGCCATGGGCAGTCAATCGGACTGGCCGACCATGGAGGCGGCAGCCGACATATTGAAGGACTTCGGCATCCCGTTCGAGGCCCGCGTTCTCTCGGCACATCGCACGCCGGACAAAATGACGGAATGGGCCCAGAAAGCCCGTGAACGAGGAATGCGTGTCATCATAGCCGGCGCAGGCGGTGCTGCCCACTTGCCCGGCATGATTGCCGCGTCCACGGTCCTACCCGTCATCGGTGTTCCGGTTGAAACCCGGAGCTTGAAGGGTCTGGACTCCCTGCTCTCCATTGTACAGATGCCCGGCGGAGTCCCTGTGGCCACGGTGGCTATCGGCAATGCGAAAAACGCTGCGCTGCTGGCCGTCCAGATCCTGGGGGCCGGCCAGGAACACCATCTGGATGCCATGGAAACGTACCGTGCTACGTTGCGCGCCCAGGTGGCCGACATGGATGCAGCCGTCCGTGGGATGAAGGGCTGATCCCTATTCCAGGAACAGATCCTGCTCCATTTCAACGTCCCGATCCGATACGTTGTCATGGATACGGACCACGAGTGTGTACAAACCGGGTTCCTGATTCTCTGCACCCAGGATGAGGTATTGGGCATCGTCTTGTGACTCGACCTGGACCGGCAGACGTACGGATACGCCGGCGTCTCCTCCGCCAAAGAGCCGCCCGACGGCCCGTCCAATCCGATTGCCATCTTCCTTCGGCAGCAGAACGGCCTCGATGTCGTACGATGCCGTCCCGTCCGGATTCTGTCCCAGGTTGTAGACCTCAAAGTAGAGATAGATGGGTTGATCCACGCCGAACACCGACCACGGTGCCGGCTGGATGGAAAATCCATTCCGGTAGATATCGGACGCGACCACCGGTTTGCCATCGAAGGCTTCGTCAATTCGATACGCCAACATGACGTCGGAAAGGGCCAATCGGTCCCCGGAGAAATCGTGAACGGGCACCTCACGTCGCTGGACGGCCACCGTTCCACCGCTGGCTGTTTCGAATTCCACCGACACCTCGTGATTGCCTGGTGGTGTGGCGAATGCCT
Organism: Rhodothermales bacterium; assembly: GCA_040221055.1. NCBI lineage: Bacteria > Pseudomonadati > Rhodothermota > Rhodothermia > Rhodothermales > Rhodothermales bacterium. The sequence continues at coordinate 222,900 of JAVJVN010000009.1, forward strand.
CGGAGTTCACCCACAAGTTCGCCTCATCGAACCGGACAATCTGGGAGGTCCGAAGCCCATAAATGGTCTGCCGACGCTCTGCCAGCATGTTCCGGTTGTCTGACACAACAAACGTACCCGCATTCGCAGTCAGGTTGATCATGTCCTGATCCGGGTCGTACCCCTCCGTGATCGGAATCCCGTAGTTGACGTAAACGTCCGAGTTGCCGTCACGTCCGCGAAACGACGATACCAGGTAGGGCAATTCGATCTGTCGTCCCGGCGCTTCGTACTCATACAATTCCGGAGTCTGATCGAACGTCTCAAATGCCTTGATCGTGTAATCGTTCACCCACGGCAGGCTACCATCGGCAAGTTCGGACGCCGACGGGCTGTACAAACGGTACTCTCCGTTCCGGAACGGATCTTCAAAGACAAACTTGAACGTGCCATAATCCCAGATATTGTAGGTATTGGCCTCTTCACCCAGATCCATGTCCGTTCCACGCCGCGCTACTTCCAGCGCCAGCCCTGCGTTTCCCGTGGGATCACTCTGCGTGCCCCCTGAGCTCGGTGCACCCATCCGTACGCCCGATGTACTGCGGGGAATGATGACCACATCTCCCTGCGGAGGACCGTATCGTACGAGGATCTGGCCCCGCTCCGTATTCCAGCCCCGCAGATCAACATCCGGAGCACCATACAACAAGTCGGCATAGGTCAGCCGCACATAGTGCTCCAGTTTCCGCTCATTGTACGGCGTGAGGTAACGCGGGTCCTTGCTCGTCCAATACCGGGATGCATATGCTGCCGCGTCCGCCGCATACGCGGCGCGTTCATCGCGGGGCAGGATATCATCCAGCCGTTCATAGGCAAATTGCTCCTCTTCCGTCATGTAGCGGAACGCCGTCTCGAAAGACTTCGATGCCGCGTCCATGTTGCCCACGTTGTAGTGCGCATATCCCAGATAGGTCCACAATTGGGCATCATCGGGGAAATACACGTACATCTGCGAGAGCATGTCCAACGCCTCCTCATACTCCCCTTTCAGGGCGTAGATTTCCATGAGGTGGTCGTAGACCGTGCGTTGACGCGGGTCCGACTCCAGGGCAGTCGACAGGTGTCCGATCGCCCGGTCGTACGCCTTCTGGGCACGGCTGGACATGTCCACGACGGGAATTCCCTGTTGTTTGAGTGTCTCCACGTCGAATTCGTCGGCAAGGAAAATCGAATTCGGGTCCAGGTTCTGTTCCACGGCACCGATCAACTCGTCGGTTGTCGGCTCATATTCGATGCCTTGGTCCCGGTCGTAATCCTGGGCTTGTTCGACCAGGTAACCCGCCAGAGGGTCGACCGTGGTCTGCGACCGGTATCTGTACTCGTTGAATGTCAGGGCCGGATACATCAGGGCATTCCGGTATCTCCAGAAATCCCGGATATAGGCAACCCCGAGTTCTTCGTGCGCAAACGCGTTCTGGGGATCGATCTCCAGGATGGCCCGGGCCAGTTCTCGGCGACGCGTTTCGCGGGACTTCTCGACAATGAAATTGGAAGCGTCTGCTTTGTACTGCTGCATGCGCGCAACCATGTACTGGACGTTTTCCGGTTCGATTTCCAATGCGCGGTCGAGTTCGCGACCTGCCCTGCGTTCATCCCGAAGGGGTGTTTCCCAGAAGATCCGGGCCAGCAGGAAATGCGCCTCTGCATTCGCCGGATCCTGTTCGAGCGCCCGCTCAAAATGCGTGACCGCACTGGAATACTCGCCGCGACGGAAATCAAGGATGCCGTCCGTCATCGGATCCGCCTGCTGCGCCAGGACCGGCATGGCGACAAATAAAAGAGCAGCCACGATGCCGGCAACGCATCCATTGAAAAAGCCCGGGAGAGAGCTTGCGGGGGACATAGTCTTCATGCAAATTATCCGGTACATACCTGGTCAGGTTCATACGCCATTGGTGACCGTGTGATTCACCTCAATACGTATTCTACTTCAAACCGCGGGCGAACACCGGAGAAGATCACCGAACGGTGAATCCGGCGTTCCGGGCGGCGTCATCGGAGAGTTGAATGACGAAGGAATCCTCGAATCCGGCCGACACGAATCCGAATCCGTTCTGGACGTTGCTCAAGGTCCCCGGTTGAACCAGAAGTTCCGGATTGAACGTCCGGCCGGTCGGAGGCGTCCATTCCGCTGCCGCGACGAACGGGCGCACATCTATCCCCAACAGTTCAATGGCCGTCAGCCCTCCGGGAGAAACATTCAAAGCACCATATACCGCACCGATGTCCAGGGATGGCTCGACCACGACCCCCAGACCTGTGCCCGTATCCTGCAGGATGGTGCCGGATTGGATCACGAGACTGAACGGTTCAGGTTCGGGGTTCCGCGCCGTGGTCAGTGTCACATGATAGATGAGATACAGGTCCAGGAGTCGGGGCGCGTTTTCCCAGTCGATCCGGACACGAACGTTTCCACGTACATTCTGGATATCGGATACGCGGGGGGCTGTTCGGGGCGGCGTGGCCACGCGCACCGTGGAAACCTGGCCATTCGGGTGCGCCGCATCCAGGCGGTATTCACGGTCGTATTCCACCGGCGTGTCGGCAATGAACACGTGTCCGTACGACCCGGACGCGAACTGGACCACGGAGTCCCGCCAGGCCACGCTGGCTCCCGACGTCAAATCGGTCAGCGTCACCGTGGCCGTGGAGGGCGCACCGTCGTCCGCTACCAGGATGGGCTCGATTTCAAACAGCCGCACTTTCTGCAGATCCGCCGTAGGATCGAGCCATCCCCACAACGTGTACGGCCGGTCCGTTTCCACGATCGGGTCCACCGTGGAGTCGCATCCGACAGAAAATAGTACGAAAAGAACGGCCAGGACCGGAAGCATGGACCGGCGTTCAGTTTCGGCAAGATGTTCTTGCATCCAGGTCCTCATTCTTCAAGATCCAGTTTGAGTCCAAGCGTAGGAATGAAGGGCAACTGGTCCACCCTCCTCAGGGTAAACACGTCCAGATAGAAGAGGTTGGCTCGGTCATACGTGTTGATGATTCCGGCATGTATGGTCAGTCGGGCCTTTTCCGTCAAGACCATCTCCCGTTCGGCCGAGAGATCCAAGCGGTGGTACGTGGGCAACAGACCCTTGTAGGGCTGCTCGAAGATGACCCGCCGACTGCCCTCCTCTTCCAACACATCCACGTTGCCTTCCATCAGGACGAATCCGTCGAATCCCAGGGCCCGGCTGAAGGGCAGGCCGCTCCCGAATTGCCAACGGACCGAGAAGACGGCAAGTCGGGTGTCTTTGTTGACGACCAGGTTGAGTTGGTGCCGGCGATCGTGCGCCGGTCGAAAGGATACACTCTCGGTTCCGTACCAGAGTGGAAGCGATTCCTGACGGGCCGAATATTCCACACTGGACAACCCGTACGTGGCGAGCACGCGGAACCCGTCTTCCGAATATTCCGCGCGCAGGTCTCCGCCGAACACCCGTCCGTCAGCGTTCTGGATGCGCGTCGTGAAGCGGGGAAACGCCGTCCACTCCGGGATGAAAAGATTGTCCAGCTTCTTGGCATAGCCCTCCAGCCCGACTTCGAACGACGAAGACAGGGCGCGACGGTATCCAATAATGGCATGGAGCGCGGAAGGAACATCGAAATTATTCGGACTGGACGTCCATGCTGAAAAGACGCCCGCCGCATCCCTCCTGTCCACAAGTCCTACGATCTCCTGATGATAACTGCCGGCAGCGAACGACCATTCGTCATGGTCCCGACGGCGGACGAGACGTAACCGGGGCTCCAGGAAACCGACATTCTTGCTGGGGAAACCATGGATCCGGGCGCCGGCCCGCAATTCCCATCCATTGCCGAAACTCCACTCGGGCTCCACGTACATCCCGATTTCCGTCACGAATTCCTCCCGGAACGACAGATTCTGGAACAGCCCGTTCAACTCACTCTCGATGGTCAACGAGCGGGCAAACAGGCCCCATCGAATGGTTGTATTTCCGTGGAAGTGCGTCAGGTTGGCAATGGTATTGACCGACTGAAGACGCGAGAATCGTTCCGCTGCCGTCCCCCGACTCTGCCATGATTCAAGCCGGGAAGCATTGACGGCAAATTCGGCCATGACCGAAAACGCGCGCGGGAAAACCAGGTACCTCAGGCCACCGGCCTCGTTGGTCCACTCCACGAATTCCCGGGGTTGCTGAACCGATCCCTCGAAAACAGAACCTTTGTCGTGGGTCCGCAGGAAGTTGACGGTGAATTGGGAGTTGTACGAAGGAAGTGCGTGTAATTTTACGTACAGGTCGCCGAATTCGTACGGAAGGTCCTGGCTGATAATCCGCGACGCACCCTGTCCGATGACCGATTCGCGGACAGAGGCCAGGAACGACACCTTTCCATTGTTGTGAAGCGGTCCTTCAATCATGAGTCCGGACACGAACGGTGCAAGCGACGCGGAACCCTTGTATCCGTATTTGCTTCCGTTCCGGCTTGTGACGTCCATTACCGAGGATATGCGCCCCCCGTACTGGCTGGGAAAACCGCCCGCAAATACCTCCACATCGGCAATGATATCCGCCGGGAACGATGAAAAAAAGCCGAGTACGTGGAAGGGTTGATAGATCCACAGCCCGTCCAGCAGCACCAGGTTCTGCCACGGCTCACCACCACGGACAAACAACTGCCCTCCCCGGTCGCCCACCGATACGATGCCCGGGAGCGTGGTCAAGTAATTGACCAGATCACCGGATACGTCCGGCGAGGGAATCATTTCGATATCTGCCGGAATGATGGTCACCTGGCCAGCGGTCACGCGGACCGAACCCGAGTCCCGCTCTTCCTCGACGACCAGTTCATCCAGTACTTCCGACCCTTCGGTCAGTTGGATGTTTAGAAGGATGCGCTCCCCTTCTTCCAGTGTGATGCCCTGCTCCCAGGTATCGAATCCGATGAACGATGCGCGCAGCACGTAAGCCCCTTCGTCAAGACGCGACAACGCATACACGCCCCCCGAGCCAGACACGGTTCCGGTCACCAGCTCACCCGATGCGCCGAGTAGCGCCACATTCACACCTTGAAGGGCTTCTCCGGTGTCGGCATCCGAGATGACACCCCGCACAATGCCTGACTGGGCCTGCGCCTCCCGGAGCGGGGCGGCCAGCATAATCAGCCAGCCCAATAAGAGGACGACCGGCAAGCGCAACGCGTTGATGGACAACGTGGACATGATTCAGCGGGAAAGGATTTCCAGGGTAGTGGACCGTTCAAGGACCCGAAGGTTGCCCGGAATATCGGTAACGCGCACGGTCAAGTGATAGGCACCGGGTTTTACCCCATCCAGATCCAGGATGATATCCCGGGCCCACATTCCTCCCGGGACATCTTCCACGAATGCAACCGACACCGTCGTCTGATCACGCTGCTCGACCGGCGTCATGACCGCTTCGATCCGAACCGTTGCTGTCAAGTCATGGACTTCGAAATAAACCGCAATCGAAGTTCCTTGATCTGTGACGCGCGGCAAGAGGGGCTCAATCAACCGGTCTCCCCGCAGGACGAAACCGTCAGGAACGCGAGCCTCGGCCGGGTCGACCTCCGTGACCAGCCACGCAAGCATCAGGTCGCTCATGACAGGACCATCGTCCGGTGTGGGGGCGGTCCGCAATCGGTACGCCCCCCCACGGCCATGCCCATCCCCCAGTTCCAGGGAGAACCGTTACTGATCGGCACCGGACCGCACCGCATGGAAAACAGGACGGCAGTCTGCATCAGTTGTGGAGCCTGATTGGCTGGCAGTGTTGGCTGCAGCCGGAGGACGAACCAGGTCCTCCGTCCACTCCGCTACCGTGACCGGTGCAGGTATCGGCAGGCGGTCGGACGCCGGACCCGGACGAATACCTGCAGCATACAGCCCGACGTGGTTTACGGCATCGAAACGCTGCCCTTCGCGAGGCTCCAGACACCAGCCGACGACCCACTCCCGACGGTCCCGGGGACCGAAGCCATGGATGGCTGCATGCATCGGAATGGATTCCGTAGGTCCCACGCTGGACTGGAACGGCCTGGCTTCGAACTGTTCAGCGGCATGGATGGTCTGATCCCGTTGCCACTGACGAACGACGTTCCGCGGCCCGGTCAGGTCGGCCGCACTGGCAGACCAGTAGATCCAATCACCCGTTTTGGCCATGTCGTGGAAAATGAACGTCGTGAACGGATAGGACACGGCCAGGAAGGCGTCTCTGTCGCTGGAAAAGCGCACCGACTCCACCGGCAACCCGTAACGGAGAATCATGCGCCCGGGATCGGATGCCTCCGGATGGTCGAGCAATTGGAGGGCTGTACGCCGGGCAACGTGTTCCGTGAGCCGTTCATTCTCCGGTGTTTCCCATCGTGGATCATCGTCCAACCAATCCCGCCCCGATTCCGAAGCCGAAGGTGCGTCAATGGGCGTGCGGTCCAGCAAGGCGATCCGTTCAGCTGGATCTGCCTTTTCCAGGGCCAACAGGGCAGCATTCCAGGCAGCGGTCCTGTTGCCTGACCGGTTCTGGAACAAGGCATCCAGGGCATATCCCGACGGGTCCCCCGGGAGTCGGGAGCGCAGTTCGCGGGCCACATCACGGCCCAGCGTCGCATCATCCTTCAGAAGGGCCAATTCCGCCAGGTGGCGCGCTGCGAGCACATGGATGGGGCTTTCCAAAACCCGGAATGCGGTCCGCAGGTGCCGTTCGGCGTTCACGGAATAGGTGGTTTCCAACTCGGCATCGCGGACGATTCCCAGGTCACGTCCGTCCTCGCGCCTTGGATCGAGGTATCCGATGACCAGGTCCATGACATTATCGTCTGCATACCGAACCGGAATGGAAACGCGATCTTTCTGATTCCGGTACAGGTCCAGTTGGATGGCTCCCAAGAGCAGGTGGGCAACGGCATTGGTCGAATCTTCGGCCAGCAACCGCAGACCCGCACGGCGGTGACGCTCCTGGCGCAGCGCAGGGAGGAACGACCGGCCGTGGGCATACCGCAGCCAGAGGTCCAGGGCGCGGGCCCGGCCGTAATCCGGATCCTGTTCCAGGGCACGTTCCAACAGTCGGGCAGCGCTGTCCGGCTGCGGTGGCCGCCCGACGAGGTAGGCTTCCGCTTCTGTGAGAAAGCGGTCGATGTTTGACGTGGACTGTGCAGACGCAAGCGGTGAAAGCAGGGTCAACAGCAAAAGGGTCACGTAAACACGCATGCCGTTCACTCCGAGGCTTTTCCCGTCAACCGCTCCAGACGTCGCTTCGTATCCCGTTCGGCAATGTCGTGACGCTTGTCGTACAACTTCTTGCCCTTTGCCAGGCCGATTTCAACCTTCGCCTTACCGTCCTTGAAGTACATGGACAACGGGATGATGGTATATCCTTTCTGCTGGGCCGCCTTGGCAAATCGTTCAATCTCACGTCGGTGCAGCAACAATTTCCGCGGTCGAAGCGGTTCGTGGTTCTGGATGTTGCCGTGGTCATACGGTGCAATGTGACACTGCATGAGATACATCTCACCGTGCTCCACGACGCAGAACCCATCCACCAGATTCGCCTTGCCGTTGCGAAGCGACTTCACCTCGGTACCACGCAACACGAGTCCCGCCTCCACCGATTCCTCGATGTGGTACTCATGGCGCGCCTTCCGATTGGTGGTGATGGTCTTCATTCGTTGTCGGTCAGGCTGGCGAAGGCTACGGGGTCAATGGTTTCCTTCAATTCGTAGAAATACATGTATTCCCCCAATTCGGTCAGGCTGGCAATGGCCAGATCATCCATACGCAGGCGCAACTCATTCAGTTCGAATTGCTGCATGGCCTCTGTTCCTCCGGCGGCCAGGACACGTGTTCGCCGGTTCTCGTCCAGTTCAACCAAGACATCCCTTACGAGTTGGATATGGGCATCTTCAACCTCACCCTTCCGCATGACGAAAGCGGCCCAGACCATGGGATAATTGGCCAGTTCATACCACTCCTGCCCCAAGTCCAATTCGACCCTCTTGCTCGGCCCCGCGCCGACATCCAGGGATCCCGAGTCGGATTCGGAGGTGGAGGAGAAAGGAGAAGTTCGCGAAGCGTCTGCGGGAGACGCCAACAGATCAAAGGCGCCACCCTCACCCCATTCATCGGTCTCCAACGGTGGCGTCACCTTCGCGATCATTCCGTAGTGCTCCTTCAGAACGATCCGGGCGACGAGTCCCGCGAGTGCACCATCGGGCTGGCAACGGATGTGTAGTTCAGGTACCGGGGACGCCTCAGCATCCGGTAGGCCGTTTTCCAGTACCAGGCGCGCAAACGGGTTGGACCATGTGGAAATCCCGACGGCTGGCAGCACGTCAAAGTCATCTCCGGCCATGAGGATCCGGTCCGTGGGCAACAAGGCCACATCCACTCTACCGGCACGCAACAACACTTCGGCCTCGACCGACGTACCCAGTTGAAGGTCCACACCTGGTGAATCCCGGAGTGCCGAGGCAGCAAGCATCGTGAACGGTGCGTTCCAGACCGCGATTTTTGTGGGTGTCGGGACCATGGCTGGTTCTACTGGAAGGCTGGAGTTGGAGAATGGGCCGGGTCGGAGATGACCGTATGGTACGGCAGGGCCGGGGGCGAACGTGTTCGCCCCCGGCCCATTACTGGCGCGCGTTCATCCTGGTCGGGTGTATGACGAACACACCCTGGATTTCACACCCGCGTATTCCAGACCGGCAGGACCAGGCCCTAGCGGCGGCGCTCCTTGATGCGGGCTGCCTTGCCGCGACGGTCACGGAGATAGTACAGCTTGGCGCGTCGGACGCTGCCTTCGCGGACCACTTCGATCTTGGCAATCTTCGGAGAGTACAACGGGAAAATCCGTTCCACGCCCACACTGTTCGAGACCTTGCGAACCATGAAGGTACGACGGGCACCGGAGCCCTTGAACGCAATTACGACGCCCTGGTACTGCTGGATACGTTCTTTCTCGCCCTCAATGACCCGCACGTGCACGTTGACCGTGTCGCCTGTCGAGAAATCAGGGATGTCGTCGCGCTTCTGCGACTCTTCTATCAAGTTCATTACATCGGTAGCCATGGCGTACCTCTTGGATCGGCTGGATGGTGAATCACTATGTATGTCATGTCTGCCTTGCACGTCAACGATCGTCCCTATCCAGTAAATCGGGGCGTCGTTCCCGTGTCTTTTTCAGCCGTTCTCCGTCCCTCCACGCTGCAATCCGTTCGTGGTCACCACTCAGCAGCACATCCGGAACCCTGAGGCCCCGGTATTCCGCCGGTCGCGTCCATGTGGGCGCATCGAGGAGTCCATCCTGGAATGAGTCGGAGAGCGCCGATTCGGCATCCCCCAACACCCCAGGCAACAGACGGGCCACCGCGTCAACAAGCACCAATGCGGGTAGTTCCCCCCCACTCAGGACGTAGTCTCCAATGGACACCTCCATTGTGATCCGGGAATCCCGGACCCGTTGATCGAGTCCTTTGTAGTGCCCGGCGAGCACGATCATCCTCCTGTTCAAGGAGAGACGATTGGCCATGGACTGCGTCAGGACGGGAGCGTCCGGAGTCATGAAAATGACTTCATCGGCAGGATGCACATCCGGTTCGGCGTCCAGGTCGTCGAGACACTGGAACACCGGCTCCGGTTTGAGCACCATGCCGGCACCCCCGCCAAAAGGATAGTCATCGACCTTCCGATGCTTGCCAACCGCCCAGTCCCGCAGGTCATGGATGCGGATATCAAGCATTCCCGATTCGCGTGCCCGTCCCACGATGCTGTGCTCCAACGGGGAGCGCAGCAAATCAGGAACGGCGGAAATCAGGTCGATCCGCATGACTACAGCAACCCGTCCAGCAGACGGATGACAACCGAGTGGTCGGTCACATCCCGCACGAACTCCGGTACCATGGGAACCATGAACCGGGATCCGTCCTCCCGCTGGACGACCAGCTTGTCCTGACCGGGCGCTTCCAGGATATCGGCGACACGCCCCAGCGGTTCACCCTCATCGGAAAGGACCGAATGCCCTATCACATCGCTGTAATAGAACTCGTCCTCCTCCAATGGGGGCAAGTCATCCTGGACGGCGAAGACCAACTGACCGTACAGCTTTTCAGCCTGGTCGCGGGAGTCTATGCCTTCCATTTTGAGCAGAACCGTGGCACCGAACTTGGATGGCTGAATTCTGGCAGACACAATGTCAAATAACAAAACGGAATCGGGACTCTTCCCGACATATACGCTCCGCAGGTCCGTGAACCGGTACGGATCGTCCGTGTCCGGTGCCACCTTGACGTCTCCGACCAGACCGTGCGGCTTCGCAATTCGGCCCATCTGGCGGAGAGTAATCATGGCGGTACCGGGAAAAAGGATCAGGCAGACTTCTCTTCGTCCGCTGCTGGCGCTTCTGCTTCTGCTTCTGCTTCTGCTTCGGCTGCGGCTTCGGCTTCTGCCACGGGGGCTTCTGCTTCTGCGTCGGCCTTCACTTCAACTTCCGGCTCGGCCGCCGCTTCAACTGAAGCTTCAGCAGGCTCGGCGGCGTCCGGGGCAGCCTCTGCAGCGGGAGCGTCAGCAGCGGGAGCATCGGCCGCAGGAGCTTCGGCAGCGGCAGTGGCCTTGTTGGCCTCCTCCTGCTCCTTGCGCGCCTCGGCGGCTGCCGCTTCGCGATCGGCCTCAGCCTTCTTGCGCGCAGCTTCGGCGTCGGCCTTGGCCTGGGCTTCCATCTCGGCACGCTTCTTGGCCAACTCGGCCTCGCGCGCCTTGGCAGCTACCTCTTCTTCCTTCAGAGCGGCTTTGCGCCGGTCTGCTGCAGAAAGCTTGGTATTCTGAGCCGCTTTGGCATGATGACGCGTGCGGTGGGCTTCCACAGCTGCTGCAATGTCCTCTTCCGATGCACCGTTCTTCTTCATGCTGTACGCAAGGAGAACTCCTTCGCGCTTGAGCACGGAACGTACCGTGTCGGAGGGTTGGGCTCCGTTGTCCAGCCAATAATGGACACGGTCCATCTGGACCTTGACCTCGGCGGGATCCTGGAGAGGGGCATAACGCCCAATGTCTTCAATGTACCGTCCGTCGCGCGGGCTGCGAGAGTCCGTCGCGACAATGGCGTAAACCGGACGCTTGTTCCGGCCCATCCTTTTCAGTCGAAGCTTAACTGCCACTGTATTTCGAGAGTGTGTTGGTGTTATCAGTTGACGCGTCCCATGAGACTCGACAGGTCGACCGAACGGCCCTTGCCCATCATCCTCGTCATGGTCTTCATCATCTTTTTCATGTCCCTGAACTGTTTCAGCAATTGATTCACGTCGCGGACCTCGACACCACTGCCATCCGCAATGCGGCGGCGGCGACTGCCGTTGATGATGTCCGGATTCTGTCGTTCTTCCCGGGTCATGGACTGGATGATGGCTTCAATGTGCTTGAACGCATCGTCGTCGATATCCAGATCCTTCACCTTCCGTCCGACACCCGGAATCATTCCCACGAGATCCGTGAGTGACCCCATTTTCTTGAGGCGATCCAGCTGGTCCAGGAAATCCTCGAGGTCGAATTTCTCCGACCCGATCTTGGAGCGCAGCTTCTCAGCCTGCTTTTCGTCAAACTGTTCCTGGGCTTTCTCAACGAACGATACAACATCGCCCATGCCCAATATGCGTTGCGCCATCCGCTCAGGATAGAACGGCGTCAACGCATCCATTTTCTCACCGGTCGAAGCAAACTTGATGGGCTTGTCCACCACGCGTCGAATGGATAGCGCGGCGCCACCGCGCGTATCGCCATCGAGCTTGGTCAGGACAACGCCGTCAAAATCCAGTCGGCTGTTGAATTCAACCGCGGTATTGACAGCGTCTTGCCCGGTCATGGCATCGACCACGAACAGGATTTCATTCGGATTCACCGCGGCTTTGATCTCCGCGACTTCCGTCATCATCCGTTCGTCGACATGAAGGCGACCTGCCGTATCGATAATGACTATGTCCCTTGCCTGCTTGCGCGCCTCGGAAACGGCTTCGCGGGCAATGCGGACGGCGTCCTGAACGACTTGTCCTCCTTCTTCGAGCGAAAACACGGGCACTTCGACCTGCTTGGCCAGCATCTTCAACTGATCGACAGCTGCCGGACGGTAAACGTCAGCTGCGGCCAGAAGTGGTGCATGACCCAGGCTCTTGAAGTGCCGTGCCAGTTTTCCGGCAAACGTGGTCTTACCCGAGCCCTGCAGACCTGCAATCAGGATGACCGTGGGCGGCTTGGTCGAGAACGTGACATCGGCCTGCGTCCCTCCCAGAAAATGAACAAGTTCGTCATAGACGATCTTGACCATTTGCTGGCCCGGGGACACGGATGAAAGGACATCCACGCCTTCTGCCTGCTTCCTGACCCGTTCCGTGAACTCACGGGCCACCTGGTAATTGACGTCCGCATCCAGAAGCGCCCGCCGAATTTCGCGCATGGATTCCGCGATATTCAGATCGGTAATGCGGCCTTGGCCCGTAATGGACTTCAGCGCGCCTTCCAGCTTTTCTGATAGACTGTCAAACATGCAGGTTGCGTTCGATCGGGTATGTGCTCAATGCTGAAACAGCATAGACAGGAAAAAGTACGAAATTTATTGGTTTAACGCAGGTATCAGAATGATTTATCTGCATCTTCACCGGATGCGCCCCGCTCCCGGATAAGGTCCCGGGACTCCACTGCATGCCGGAGGTGCGGGATGACAATCGAACCGCCGACGATCAATGCGATATTCATGGCGTCGTCCAGTTCCGCATCCGAAAATCCGGCTTCAATACATTGCAGCAGGTGATAGTCAATACAATCATTGCATCGCAGGACCATGGATGCCACCAGGCCCAGCAGTTCTTTCGTCTTCCCGGACAGGGCACCATCCGCGTATGCGTTCGTATCGAGGTTGAAAAACCGCTTTATTCCCAGGTGATTACCGTGATTCAGGATGCGGTCGTTCATGCGCGCCCTGTACGCTTCAAACTCGTCAAGTCGATTGGTCATGGATCCCAGTGATGAAAAATGGCGCCTCCGGAGACATTTCCGGGAGCGACGGCTGGCACTGTCCGATCAAGCGTGGTCGGACGGTTCACGTGATTTGTGTGAACGGTTGAAGTCGCATCCAACGCTGGCCCATGCGGGCCGGATTCATGCGTTCTGGCCCATTCATCAAAAACGGGAAGTGGACATCCGTCCGGCGTTGCGTGATTGGCTGGCCGAAGGTCGCACCATCTGGTTGCCGATCGTGAAGGGCAATGCACTGGTCTCCGGAAGATTTGAGAACGAGCACGTGTTGCAGGCCGGGGCCTACGGGGTGCTCGAGCCTTCGGTGGACCCGACTTTCTCATGGGAGCAGATGGATGCCATCCTCGTTCCAGCCCTTGCCGTTGACCATGACGGTTGGCGACTGGGTTATGGCGGCGGATTCTATGACCGGTTGCTGGCTGGTGTGCACGTTCCGACCGTGTGCCCGATCTTTGCCTGGGAAAGGGTTCCGTCCCTCCCCCACGAGGCCCACGATGTCCGCGTGACCCATACGGTGACAGCGTAACCTCCGGCACATACACGCGTAAGCACGCACATGGCTGCACACACACGAACATCCCAACGTCCCAGCGACACGTCCTCCTACTTCGAGGACGAAATGCACGATCTCGAATCTCTTTCCGAGGGCGAACTCGAAGCCTTGTTGTTCGAGGAAGAGCCGGAAGAATCGAAGAGCTTCCTGAACCTGCCTACACTTACGGGGCTCTCCATCATCCTGGTCGGCATCGCGTACATCTTCCAGCAGATGGGACTGTGGGGCAACGGCATAGACCTTACCGGACTGGCACAGATGCTTCCCTGGCTGGGCGGAATCCTGATCATCCTCCTCGGTTTCGGTGTCCTGTCCTGGCGCCCCGGTCAAAACCGGAAAAAACAGAAGGCCGAAAAGAAACTGGCCAAGTCCCTCGCCAAATCACAGAAACGTCGCAGTGAAGCTACCTCCACGGGTTCTGATCGCCGACGTCTTACCAAATCCAGGGACAAGAAACTGGCCGGCGTGGCATCGGGAATCGCCGAATATTTCGGAATTGACCCGACGCTGGTCCGCATTGCCTTTGTTGTGGGAACGGTGGCCACGGGCGGTGGACCGTTCCTTCTCGGCTATTTGATCATGGCATTCGTCATGCCGAATCCGGACAAACCGCAAAAGCCTTCGCTTGACGAGCGGATTACCATCATTCGAGACAGCTGACACCCCCTTATATGAGCGGAAAACTCAAAAAATCGTCACACGACAAGATGATTGCCGGCGTTTGCGGTGGCATCGCTGAATATTTCGACATCGATCCGACCCTCGTTCGTGTCGCATATGTCGTACTCAGCCTTCTTTCCACGGGCTTCCCCGGATTGCTCATCTACATCATCCTGGCATTCGTAATGCCGGACAGATAGGACAGCGGCCCTGTTCAATCGGTCGGGATCCGCTCGCCGGCACTGCACGTCCACAGCGCAGAAGGGTCCAACCATTCCCGGATAATCCGATTCACGTCTTCGGCGCGGAGATGGTGCAGTCGTACAGGCCACTCATCCAGTTCCTTCGCCGGCATACCCAACTCCATGTGACGACGGATGCGCCCCGCCATTCCACCGGTCGTGCCCAGGTGAACGAGCCAACTTCCAGCCATCGTTTGCACCACTTCCTCCAGTTCCTCCGGGCTGATGCCTCCCGTAACGAACCGCTCGATTTCCTCGTGTGTCCGCCGCAAGCCCCGGTCGAGATTTTCCTGGCTCAATGATATCCGGGTTACCCATGCGCCGCTGACGTCGCGATCGAAGCCCTGAAGACCCGATCCGACCCCGTACGTGAGTCCATCCTGGTCCCTGACCGTACTCATGAGCCTGGACGAGAAGTTGCCGCCCAGCACGAATACCGCCACCGACAGGGCATCGAAGTCCGGATGGGACCGGTCCAATCCCAGCGCATGGCCAATCCGGACATCCAGGTTCTTGCGATCCGCTACCATGACATGCTCCTGCCCTCCCGTCGCACGTGCCGCGTGCAGGAACGTCCTCGCAGGGACGTCCCGAACCGGCCGACCGTGCAGGTGGGTTTCAGCAAGCTCCTGGACCATCCCCGGCTGGACATCCCCGACCACGGCCATGTGCAACGGCGACGGACGTAACCGCGACATGGCAAACGACCGGAATTCCTGGAAGTCGAGTTCCTGCAGTACGGCCAGCCTCGCGTCAATGCCCGGGTCATGATTGGGGTGCGTTTCCGGAAACAGACGAGCCGCCAAAGCCGTCCCGGCCTGCGAAGCGGTGTCGCTTTTCTCCCGCATGATATGGGTCCGCAGGCGACCGGCCGCAAGGCTGATTTCAGGTTCAGGATAGGCCGCCTCCCAGAGGCACTCTGCAACGATCGGAAACAGCTCGCCGAAATCCCGCGTGAGGCATCGAAGGCCAGCCCGCATCTGCAAGCCGTCTGTGGCGACATTGAAATCGGCTCCACGATCCTCGAACAAGGCTGACAGGTCCGCTTTTGATCGGTTTACCGTGCCCTTGTCCATGAGCATGGATGCCAGATCGGTCCATACGACTTCCGCATTCGTGGTCCCCACCGATAAGGGCCACGAAAGCCGCAACGATACCACCTCCTCCACATCGGCCTTGAGGCATCGAATGCGGGAGGCATCCGTCTCTATCTCGACAATCCGCTCATGCATGGGTGGGCAACACGTCCAGGATCCGTTCGGTCACGTCAGCCAGCGATCCCACGCCATCGACTTCACGAAGCAGTCCCCGCTTCGCATACCACTCCGCAACCGGCCACGTCTCCGCGTGATACGTTCGCAATCGGGAGAGCACCGCTTCAGGTTCGTCATCCGTCCGCTGGACGATGAGGGAAGGGTCCATTCCGGTGGGCGGAGGGTTCAAGTCCGGGCTGAAGCTCTCACCGGTGATCTTGTTGATGCGGCGGCCCGAAAGTCGCTCCACAATGCGATGGTCCGGAACGTTCAGGCTGATGACGGCATGGAGCGGCGCGTTGGCGTCTTCCAGGAAGGCATCCAGCCACTCGGCCTGTTGCCGGGTACGGGGGTATCCATCCAGGATGAAGTTCCGGAAGCCGGTGGCTTCGATGGCCTCGTTGGCCAGATCGCGCACGACGTCATCGGGGACGAGCCCACCGCGATGGACAATCGTCGCCGCCTTCATACCAAGCGGAGTTCCTTCCCGGATGGCCGTACGGATGAGGTTTCCAGTGGAAATGATGTCCAGGCCAAATCGCTCCTTGAGCTTTTTCGCCTGCGTACCCTTTCCCGCACCAGGCGGCCCGAACAATACCAATCGCATGAATTCAACGTGTTGGGTGGAATCTGCAAGTTACGGCAGCCGGTGCAGATGTGTCCGCGATATCACGAGCAGATCCGCGCCTGAGACGGCCGCTCCGCGGCTGTCCATCGAGTCCGGAAGTTGCCATGCTTCCACGGGTTCAAGCCGTGCGTTGAATACCCACAACACGGGCCCCGTACGTGCGATGAGCCCCGATTGGATCGGGTCTATGAAGATGAACGGAATACCGGTCAGTCGCCGGACGGTCACACCGGCACTGCTCAGGACGTGCAGGGTACCGGATGCATCGAGGACAGCCAGGCCGTTCCCGAAACGGGCCATGTCGACGGGCATGGCCTGTTCAACCAGGTACACAGGGCTCACCTGCTCCCGGATGCGATCCATCCTGAACAGGAACGGCTCTGTGTCCGTCAGGATGAACAGTGTACCATCAGCGAGAGCCTGGACGTACCGGACGTCAGCGGGCATCCGCGGCTCCATCTGGATGATTTCCATGATGGCACCGCCCCGGGTGAAACGCTGGATGCGGCCATTGCCTGTATCGGCCACGCCCAGGATGGATCCCGCGTCCACATCCAACCCCTCCGGCGCCATGAACTGACCTTGATCAGCACCCGGTCCGCCAAGGATGCTCCACTCCAGGGGCCGATCCGCATGCGGGTCTGCATACAGGATGGCGTGCCGACCAGCATCAGAAACATGGATGCGCCCCCGCGCATCAGCAACAATGGCACGCGCGTCCAGGAACGTCCCGGGACGCGCGTCCGGGGAGGTCAAACGGACGGGCACGTGTGACCAATCCTCGATCGTCCAGACTTCGACCGGCACACGCCCTGAATGGGACGCCATCGGGGATCGTTCGGCGCATCCGGACAGCAGAACGGCCATGACGCCGGTCAGCAGGATGACCACTACGCCGACCAGCTGCCGGATTGAAGCGTCCGGTGCACGAGCGGCGCTCACTGCGATGAATTTCCCGACGCACCCGATCGCCGGAGCAGTCCCTTGCGCCCGATATCGGTCCGATGCTGGGCTCCTTCGAATGAAACCAGTGACACCCCCGTGTAGACCCGTGACAAGGCACCTTCCAAGCTCGGCGCGTGCGCCGCGACCGCCAGAACGCGCCCTCCGCTCGTGCGAAGAACCCCGTCGGCGTCCCGGATCGTACCCGCATGGAATACCATGGTACCCGGCAGTTGCCCGGCCATGTCTATCCCCGAAATCGGGAAGCCTTTTTCATACGCTCCGGGGTAGCCGGCGGAGGCCATGACGACACAGGCGGCTGCACCATCGCGCAACTCCACTTCCAGATCGGACAGGGTGCCATTGGCCACGGCCTCGAAGACGGTAAGCGCATCCGTTTTGAGCAACGGCAGGATAACCTGCGTTTCAGGATCCCCGAGTCGACAATTGTACTCCACGACTTTAGGACCCTCGTTTGTAATCATGAGCCCCACATACAGGATACCCGAATACGGGGCGCCCTCCGCGGCCATTCCCTCCAGCGTCGGTCGGACGATGGTTTCCACGACCGTCGCAGAAAGATCCGGTGTCATGACCGGCGCCGGTGCATAGGCCCCCATGCCGCCCGTATTCGGACCCGTATCGTCATCTCCAATCCGCTTATGGTCCTGTGCCGGCGACAGCAAGGCGAAATCCTTTCCGTCGGTGAGTACGAACACGCTGGCTTCCTCCCCCTCCATGAAGGCTTCCACCACTATTTCATCGGCTGCGTCACCGAGGGCGTTGGCATCCAGCAACTCGGAAAGTGCCGTGCGTGCCTCGTCCTTCGTCAAACATACCAGGGCCCCCTTGCCGGCGGCAAGACCGCTGGCCTTTATGACGATGGGGGCACCCTCCTGTTCAATCCAGGCGCTGGCCTCGGCTGCTTCGTTGCGCCTGAACGTACGCGAAGCCGCTGTCGGGATGTCGTGCCGGTCCATGAACGCTTTGGCAAAGGCCTTGCTGCCTTCAAGCCGGGCCGCCGCCTTGTCCGGACCTACGACCGGGATGGAGGCAGCCCTGAGCGCATTCGCCAGTCCATCCACCAACGGTTGTTCAGGACCGATAATGACCAGCCCGATCCCGTTTGACCGGACGTGTTCAATGACGGCGCCATGGTCGCCGATGTCCAACTGGACATTGGTTGCCAGATCAGCCGTACCGGCATTGCCCGGTGCAACGTGGATGACCGGCTGACGGGGACTTTGTGCGAGCGACCATGCGAGCGCATGTTCGCGCCCCCCGCTTCCAAGGATGAGTACGTTCATGGTTTCGGCGTATAGAATGGATTCTCTGGTGGCACGTCGATTCCCAACTGGATATTCTTGTACCGTACGTAGTTGCGGGCATAGTGACTTATCGACTCCACTTCCGCATCGGTCAGCTGGCGTACAATGCGCGCCGGGTTGCCGAACACCATCGACCGTGGAGGAATTACGGTGCCTCCGGTGACCAGTGCACCTGCTCCTACAATGGAGTGGTGACCGACGACAGCCTTGTCCAGGATGATGCTTCCCATTCCGATAAGAACGTCATCCTCTATCGTACACCCGTGCACGATGGCGCCGTGACCGACCGTAACGCCTGACCCGATGCTTGTCGGAGCCGAATGATGCGTCACATGGACAACTGCATTGTCCTGGATGTTCGTCCTGTCCCCAATGCGTATCCAGTTCACATCACCACGGAGTACCGCGCCGAACCAGAATCCGGCATCGTCCCCGGCAACGATATCACCGGTCAACGTGGCCGTATCGGCTACGAATGCGCGCTCACCCAAAACGGGCGTGCGACCTATGAAAGAATGGATCATGTCGGGGTCCGGTTCAGGTGTCCGAGAGCTTCTTCTGGAGTTCGGCAAGGCGCTGCAGGGCCTCAAGGGGTGTCGTCATGTCCACATCCAGCCGGCGCAATCCGTCAAGCACGTCCTCCTCCGACGATGTCAGACCGGGTACTGCGGGAGAACGGCCCGGCGCGGGAGCCGGCGCTGGTGCGAGGGGTGCGAACAGGTTCATCTGGGGTTCGGCGGCCATCGGTACCGGCGCTGGAGGCTTGTTTTCGAGTTCATTCAGAATGATCCGGGAGCGCTTCAGCAGCGGGCCGGGAAGTCCCGCCATGCGGGCCACTTCTATCCCATAGGAATGATCCGCTCCGCCAGGGACCATCTTCCGAAGGAAAATCACGCGTCCATCGTGTTCCTGGACCTGGATCCGATAGGATTTGACACGCTCAAGCTGATCCTCCAGCACATTGAGCTCGTGATAGTGTGTGGCAAACATGGTCCGGGCGGCCACCCTCGGGGTATCGTGGAGGTACTCCACGATGGCCCACGCAATGGAGAGTCCGTCGAACGTACTCGTGCCCCGACCCACCTCATCCAACAGGATGAGCGACTTCGCCGATGCGTTGTTCAGGATGTTGGCGGTCTCGTTCATTTCCACAAGGAACGTGCTCTCGCCGGCAGCGAGGTTGTCCGAAGCACCAACCCGGGTGAAGATCCGATCGACAAGGCCGATCCGGGCTTGCTTTGCAGGAACGAACGCACCGACCTGTGCCAACAGCACAATCAACCCGGTCTGACGGAGCACTACGCTCTTTCCCGCCATGTTGGGTCCCGTTACCAACAGGATCTGCTCCGTGTCCGCGTCCATGCGGACCGAATTCGGAATGAACGGCTCACCTGGGGGCAACGCGTGTTCAACGACGGGATGCCTTCCGTCCTCGATATCAAGTTCGGAGCCCTCGTGCATCTCGGGACACACGTGGCGTTCCTCCACGGCCGTCTCTGCAAAGGAGCACAGGACATCAAGGGTCGCAACGAGTTGAGCGTTCGCCTGGAGAATGGACGCGAACGAGGCCACGTGATCCCGGACCTCCGAAAACAAGACCGCTTCGAGCTGGATCAGCCTGTCCTCGGCACCCAGGATTTTCTCTTCATAATCCTTGAGTTCCTGCGTGATGTACCGCTCCGCATTGACCAGCGTCTGTTTCCGGATCCACGCTGCCGGCACTTTGTCCTTGTGGGCATTCGTGACCTCGAGATAATATCCGAAGACCTTGTTGAAACCGATCTTGAGCGATGAAATGCCGGTCCGTTCGGATTCGGTTTGCTGGAGTCGGGCGAGCCAATCCTTTCCGCCTGTGGAGATGGCCCGGAGTTCATCCAGTTCCGCATGGTATCCGGAACGGATGACCCCGCCGTCCTTGAGTTGGGCCGGAGGCTCATCCACCAGGGCCCGGGAAACGAGCTCGACCACGTCCGGGCACGGTTCAAGCCCGTGGGCGATGGCATCCAGCGCGTGGGCCGATGCACGCTCCAGACCTTCCCGAATGGGCGGTATCTGCAACAAGGCCTCCTTGAGCCCCGAAATGTCCCTGGGGGATGCGCGGCCGGTGCAGGCGCGCGCCACCATCCGCTCCAGATCTCCGATGGGGCGAAGCAAGGTCCGGAGGTTCGTACGGAGGGACCGGGAGGCAACCAGATCGCGAACCGCCTCCTGGCGTTTCTGGATGGCCGCCAGCTCACGAAGCGGTCGAACCAGCCACTGTCGCAACATACGTCCCCCCATGGGCGTGAGCGTACGATCCATGATCGAAACCAGCGATCCCTCCTCACCTGCGTGCATGGACGATACCAATTCCAGGTTGCGCCGCGTCTGCCGGTCCAGCATCATGTACGCGTGGCTCTCGTAGGCTTCCAATCGCTGCATGTGCGGCAAGAGCCCTTTCTGCGTCTCCGTGAGATAATGGAGCAACGCCCCTGCCGCGACTTGCCCAAGCGCGTACTCCTCTACGCCGAACCCCTTGAGTGAATGCGTCTGGAAATGACTCGTAAGCGTTTCCCGCGCCTGATCGGCAGTGAACACCCAGTCATCGAGTGGCGTGATGATTGCCCGGTCGAATCCTGCCTTCTGGACCGCGGGGATGCGGGATTTGATGCACAGGATTTCTGCGGGAGCGACGGATGCCAGGAAGGATGCGAGGGATGCCTCCGGGACTTCCGCGAGCTTGAACTCTCCGGTCGATGCGTCGGCAAAGGCCACACCGGCAATCGGGCCTGCGTCCGCACGTGATCCCCTTCCTACGTGAACCGCGGCCACGAACGTGGACTGTTTGGGCGTCAGTAGATTGTCCCGGAGCGCCACACCCGGTGTGACGATCTCCACCACATCCCGTCGAACAATGGTTTTTGCTGTCTTCGGGTCTTCGACCTGCTCGCAAATGGCTACGCGATACCCCGCCCGGACAAGTTTGGGCAGATACGTGTCCAGCGAGTGGTATGGGAATCCGGCAAGGGCCACATCCGAAGCCGCCCCGTTCGATCGCTTCGTGAGGGTGATACCCAAAGCCTTATGGGCTTCACGGGCATCGTCGCCGAACGTTTCGTAGAAATCCCCCATCCGGAACAGCAGGATGGTCCCCGGATGCTGCTTCTTGATGGAGAAATACTGCCGCATGAGAGGGGTCTGTCCCTTCATCGGTTTCGAGGCGGCCGTATCGCTCATTCCATGGGTCGTGTTGCGTGGGGGAAGTCTCCAAAATACGGTACTCAGAAGATCCGTGAAATCGAAAGCCCGGGAACGAAGGCGGATCGATCCAGACGCCATGTGGCATCCAACCGGACCAGGGCAAACAACCCGGACAGGGAAACGCCCAGTTCCTGGTGGATGCCATCGGTTGCCCGGTCGCCGGCTGGATGTCCGGCCGGCAGCCACGCGGTTCCGTGAGCGCCATGCACAATCACGTTCAGGTGTCGCCGGACCATGGCGTCCCATCCAAGCCATTCGAAAGGAAGGGTCCGGAAGGTGTGTTCCCACGCGAACAATGCATATCGGGTGCCCTCATACGGACGATCCGGACGAGTGCGCAATCCTCCGAAGGAGGAGAATCTCCCGGAGCCATCCACGTGGCCCAGCCGAACCAGCGGGACGTCATTGCCTGCACGTCCTGCGGCCAAACGGATATCGAATGCAGGAGGCAGCAACCGTCGACGATGGAACGTCGGGATCCGCCAGAGCAGTTCACCGTCCACTCGCGTGTAACGGGTGTTTACACCCCGCTCCAGCAACACGGACAGTCGCCGCTGCGCCGCGAACGCACGCGGCGCATATTCCCACGTCCGATCCAGCCCGACGCTCACGCGCTGCAGCCGCTCCCCGGGAACGGACAGATTCGGGATTTCAGGCAGGGTCCGCCCGAGGAAGGTCTGCCGGATCCGTTGCGGGACGCTTTCATGGGTATGCGAATGGAAAGCGGAGGAGAGTTGCCATTGCTTGATGTCCAAGGTCAACCCCAGCGTCACGCCCTCCCTGTGGACATAGTCGAAGTAATCGGTTTCGCCGGCCAGGACCGCGAGCGAGTTGAACAGGGGACCGTGCAGCCGGCCTGGATTCCGGATGACGACGCCACGATCCCAGCGGACCTGTCCCCCGATCCGGCCCTGCCGTTCCAACGCCAGGCTCCCGGACCATGCCGATGATGCCTGACTGAAGGCCAAGCGTCCACCCACATCGAACTGTCCTGGCATCCGTACGTGGGACCACTGGCCGAAATGCCCCCCCTCCACCCGGTTCACCCAGATCTCGGGCGTCACGCGGATGCGACCCAGGGCACCCGGGAGCGAACGTCCGGACGAAGCCGAGCCGGAAGAGCCACTGCCCCCGCCCACCGATGCCAGGCGACCCAACATGCCTCCCGGCTCGAACGCCTTCTCCATGGTGAGTGTCGAGTCGATGTTCGCGTAGGCCAGGCGCTCCCGTTCGGTCAGTGGTACCGTCGCCATGTCCGCCGGCCGCAAGCGGCCGGCGGACATGCTGTCCACGACCACCAGGTCGTCCGATCGGTACAAGGAATCCGGCAAGGGCGCGTTGATCTCGAATCCGGACAGTTGGGACAATTGGCGCAGACGGAAGGTGGGAAACGACAGCAGGGGCCCGAGCGCGATATCGATGTCGGCCTCGGACGTCAAACCGATCGGAAGCCAGTGTCGCCCACCGAATTGAGAAAATTGCTGCTGATAGCTGATATCAAAGCGATCCACCGGTGGCGGAAACAGGAAGGATTGGCCCGGGCGCAGTTCGACGGACAGCATGGCCCAGGCCTCATCCAACACGGAAATGCGCCCGACGAATCCCGATCCGGTCCGGCGGCGGGGCTCCACCCGAATGTCGTACACGACCGAGGAATCGATGGACCTCAAGGTGTCCAACCGGAACGTATAGTGCTCCAGCGCATCGGGATGCGTGACACCCATCAGGGAGTGGCCCGCGACGTCCACATTGTCATCATACAGGTTGACGACCAGCATGGCGGCCGGAAGGAGCTCTGTCACCTCGGCATTTGCCGTGTTCTCCTGCCAGATGGAGACCTCGCGGAATCCCCTTGTACGATCCCAGTGTGCGCGGGTATAGCTTTCCCAGATGGACACGATGCCCGTGTCGTTTTCCAGACGGAATCGATTGTAGGCGTTCCCGATCCACGTTTCCAGGTCCTGCCGCGTTTCCTGTTTCCGTGCGATGACCTGGCGCATGATCCGGATGGCGGGATCTTCGGCCGTGATTTCGAGGACGGGCATCTCGATGGAACTGGGCTCCATGCGAATGGTCAGCGGACGACCGGGATCGGCATCCAGTGGCAGAATCACGGTCCGGTACCCGATGTGACGGATTTCAAATTCGACCGGAAAGGTCGCCACGGATAGTTCGAATTGCCCCTCGGCGTTCACCATGGTGCCCGTCCAGCTTTCACGGACCTGGACGGTAGCACCGACCAGGGGTTCACCCGACTCCGCGTCGGTGACCATGCCACGAATAGTGGGCAATCCGGACGAGGAGAAGCCCACCACGAGGAGCAGGACGGCCAGGATGTTCATGTCCGAAAGGCAATTAATTGAATGGCGGAGGTCAGCGCTGAACCGCGCTGACGACCAGATGTGCCGCAACGCCTGCACCCACACCCAGAACCGCCCCTGCCAGGACATCTCCCGGGTGATGCACACCCAGCCAGACCCGCGAAACGCCGACCGATGCGGCCCATGCAGAACTGCCCCCGGCAACCCATGCCGACCGGCTCTCCAGGGACAGTGCCGTCGCCAGCGCGGTCGCCATGGCCATGTGGCCCGACGGCAGGGACGCGTCCGGCGAAAGGTGCCGGGTGCCGGGATAGCCCGGACGGGGCCGGACATGCGACCAGCGCGCATACGGGCGTTCCCGACCGGAGATGCGTTTCCAGACCAAGGCCCCGGCCAGCGCGGTTGCCATGGACAGGCCGGTCGAGGCGGCCGGACCCCGCTCTCCCAGCGCGAACAACACCGGAGCCGTTCCCAGGAAGACCGGATAGGCGGAGCGATCGACCGTGCCCAACCAGACGGACGCCGAACGGGACTCCCATGAATGGACCCGGAAGAACAATCGCGCGTCCATACCCAGCGAGTCCGTCCGGGGTACCTGTGCCTGGACCGACACTGACCCGATCAGCCCCACCACGACCAAGACCGGGATCAGCCTGACGCCGATCGAACGCATGATTGCCCGATATGGCCGAGGACCACTCAGTTCATGACCTCCTCTTCGTCCTCCACATCCTCTTCCACCCCGTTGACGGCGGTCACAGGCATCATGCCGAGTGCATCCTTGACGCGTTCCGAAATTTCGGCCCGAAGCGATTCGTTGTCGGTCAACCACTGCTTCGTGGCATCCCGACCCTGTCCGATCTTGATGTCGCCATACGAATACCAGGAGCCGGACTTCGTGATGATGTCGTGCTCCACGCCCAGATCCACCAATTCACCGCGGGAGGAAATCCCCTCGTTGTAGATGATGTCAAATTCAGCTTGGCGAAACGGCGGGGCGACCTTGTTCTTGACCACCTTGACGCGCGTCCGGTTGCCCGTAACGTCGGCACCTTCCTTGATGGCGCCAATCCGTCGGATGTCCATCCGGATGGATGCGTAGAATTTCAGCGCGCGGCCGCCGGACGTGGTTTCCGGGCTTCCGAACATCACACCGATCTTTTCCCGGATCTGGTTGATGAAAATGAGCGCCGTTTTCGTCCGGTTGATGGAGCCCGTGAGCTTCCTGAGGGCCTGACTCATGAGACGCGCCTGGAGGCCGACGTGACTGTCCCCCATTTCCCCCTCGATCTCCGCCCGGGGCACGAGGGCCGCAACGGAATCGATGACGATGACATCCAGGGCACCGCTCCGGAGCAGCGTATCGCAAATGTTGAGTGCATCTTCTCCCGTGTCGGGCTGCGAGACCAGCAAGTGGTCGATGTCCACGCCGAGTTTTCCGGCATAGGACGCATCGAAGGCATGTTCCGCATCGATGAACGCACACGCGCCGCCCTTCTTCTGGGCCTCGGCAATGATATGGGTTGCCAGCGTGGTCTTGCCCGAAGACTCGGGACCATAGATCTCGATCACGCGGCCGCGCGGGATGCCTCCCACGCCGAGCGCAGCATCGAGCGCCAGCGATCCTGTGGAAATGGCATCAATGGCAACCTGGGGAGAATCGCCGAGACGCATGATGGCGCCTTTTCCGAACTGTTTCTCAATCTGCTTCAGCGCCAGGTCGAGCGCGCGGGTCTTGGCAGTGTCCTGGGTACTCATGGATATCGTCGATTTTCTGGTGATGGCAGGCGTGTACGGGAATATACGCACACATGACACACACATGATAGGGGCCACGTGTGACAACTGTATGACACCCGTGATTTATTTATATAACCCGTCAGCCACATCCGTTCTCCAGCAGGTACAGCCGAAGGGCATTCAATGCAGCCGTCGCTGCCCGATCCTTGTTCCGGAGCCTGTCCGTTCCCAATTGGAAACGGACGGCCGTCGTGGAGTCCGGCAGGGCAACGCCCACCCAGACCGTACCGACAGGCTTCTCGTCCGATCCCCCTCCCGGACCCATGATCCCGGTCGTGGCCAGCCCCACGTCCGCGCCCAGCGCCTCCCGGACGCCTTCTGCCATTTGCCGCGCGACCGGTTCACTGACGGCACCATGCAGGGCGAGATCGTGCGCATTCACGCCGAGTTGTCCCTCTTTGACCGCGTTACCGTAGGACACCACACCACCGAGCACATAACCGGACGAACCGGGGATGTTGGTCAACCGGTGGGAAACCAGGCCTCCGGTGCAGCTCTCGGCCGTGGCAATGGTCCACCCACATGCGTGGACCATGGTCCCGACCACCTCCTCCAGGGTCTGAAGGTCCTCTCCGTAAATGTAGCGTCCTGCCCGCGCCTGGATCCAGCCCACCAATTCATCGACCCTGGCCCGCGCCTTCCGCGTATCTGCAGCACGTCCGGTAACCCGGATACGGACACCGTGGATACTGGGCAACCAGGCCAGTGAAACGCCGTCTTTCAGATGGTCATGCACGCCCTCCAGGTGATGCTCCAGGTTGGATTCGCCGATCCCCGTCGTGAGCAGGGTCCGTTGGACAATGGACTGTTGCCCACCCATCCGGCCGATTTCTTCCACGACATGGGACTGCACCAGCGCTTTCATTTCGTGCGGGACCCCGGGCAGGACGGCCAGCAATCCCTCACCCCCATCGCAGGAATACCGGCGGAGCATCCCTGGCGCGGTCCCGACCGGGTTGATGACTGCACGGAAAGACTCCGGAATGAGTGCCTGGGATCGATTGGCTTCGACCATGACCAGGTTCCGACGGGTAAACCGTTCCCGGACGGCTGCCAGCACATCGGGATTCTCGATGAGGGCATCCCCGAACTCGGCCGCAACCGCATGCTTGGTGATATCGTCGTGGGTCGGCCCCAATCCGCCGGTCATGAGAACAAGCTGCGACGTCTGCATGGCGTTCCGGAGCGCCGACCGGATGGCCGACTCCGCGTCGCCGACCGTTACCATGGAAACCACATCCATGCCCAGCGATGTACACTGTTCGCCGAGCCATGCCGCATTCGTGTTCACGATCTGACCGATCAGGATCTCATCGCCGATGGTGATGATGGATGCCGTCATGCTAATCGGATCCACCATGGTCCAGCGACCAGCCGGACGGATTGCGGTACCATGCCTGCAACGACGTCAGGTCGTCAGTCGTCATCAGGCCGCGTTCCGCAGCAACCTGGATGAGGACCGGAAAGGATGACAGGGTTTCCAGCGGGGTGTCGGCATCCTTGAAAGCCTGGTCGGCCACGCTGAGGCCATACGTGAATATGGCGACCACGCCGACCACATCCAGGCCCGCATCCCGCAGCGGAGGCAAAACGGCCGTGGAGGACATCCCGGTGGACACCAGATCTTCGACCACCACTACCCGGGAGCCTGGCGCAATATACCCTTCCACGCGGTTCTCTCGACCATGCGCCTTCGAGGCGTTCCTGACGTAGGCCATCGGTACGTCCAGCTCATGGGCCAGCCAGGCGGCATGAGGAATACCGGCGGTGGCCGTACCGACGACCGCGTCGACGTCCCACCCCAGGCGGGACAACCGGTCGGCGAACGCATGACAGATCCGTTTCCGGATGGCGGGGTGTCCGAGCGTCAGCCGGTTGTCGCAATACACGGGCGATCGACGTCCCGATGCCCACAGGTACGGTTTGCCGGGAGACAGTGAGACGGCACCGATGGAGAGCAGGTCAAGGGCAATGTCGCGCGCGGTATCCGCGAAATCAGGCATGATGCGCTACAGGGTCTTCGGTCTTCCGGTTCACGAAATACTGGATTCCGGTATAAACGGTGATGGCGGCCACGGCCAGCAGGGACCAGAAATAGAATGAACTGTCCATGAGTCCGATGGCCGACCGGCCGATGGCTCCCGGGACATGTGTGAGCGTGAGGGTCAGCAGGAACGCTATCAGATACGTCAATTGGGCCGCGGTCTTCCATTTGGCCGAACTGGACGTGTGCAGACTCAGCCCCTTGCGCTCGAATACCGACCGCAGGACGGTAACCGCCACGTCCCGCGAAGCTACGATGAGCACCGCCCACCATGGAACCAGTTCCGGAAAACGGATGGCCAACACAATGAATGTGCCCAGCACCAGGATCTTGTCGGCCATGGGGTCCAGATACTGACCCAATCGGCTCTTTACCGCATAGCGCCGAGCCAACTTGCCGTCCAACCAGTCTGATATCGCCGCGAAGACGAACAACGTAAGTGCCCAGAAATGCCCCGCCAGCGTGGCTCTGTACAGCAAATACAAGAGAAGAGGGGTGACCAGTATCCGAAGGATGGTCAACGCGTTCGGGACGTGCTTCATTCAACCGGTAGGTAACAGTTTGTCACTCTTGTGGAATATAGGGCAGACAGCGCCCGGAACCGATCATCGAGCCGATCCATGACAATTTGTCGCATCGTTGAAAACGGCATCGTTCTTGATAGCTCGGTCAACTGACATTCTGACGAATCATATTCAATACAGCACGTATTCCGTCATGGGAAAAATCATTGGCATCGACCTCGGCACCACCAATTCGGTAGTCGCCGTCATGGAGGGCGGCGAGCCCGTCGTCATCACCAACGCAGAGGGAGCCCGCACCACCCCCTCCATCATCGCATTCAAGAAGGATGGCGAACGACTGGTGGGAGCGCCGGCCAAGCGTCAGGCCATCACGAATCCCAACAATACCGTTTTTTCCATCAAGCGGTTCATGGGTCGCAAGTTCACCGAGGTGGCGTCGGAAATCAAGACGGTCCCCTATGATGTGGTGGAAGGCGACAACCATACGGCCCGCGTCAAGATTGACGATCGCGTCTATACCCCGCAGGAAATCTCTGCGATGGTGCTGCAGAAGTTGAAGCAGACGGCGGAAGACTATCTGGGCGAAAAAGTTACCGAGGCGGTCATCACCGTTCCGGCCTACTTCAACGACGCCCAGCGCAAGGCCACGAAGGAAGCCGGTGAAATTGCCGGATTGACCGTGCGCCGGATAATCAATGAACCCACGGCGGCCGCCCTTGCCTACGGTCTGGACAAGAAACACACCGAAGAGATGGTTGCCGTGTTCGACCTCGGTGGTGGGACCTACGACATTTCCATCCTGGAACTGGGCGACGGCGTCTTCGAAGTCAAGTCCACGAATGGCGACACGCATCTTGGCGGTGACGACTTCGACCAGCGCCTCATCGACTACATAGCCGACGAGTTCAAGAAGGACGAAGGGGTGGATCTGCGAAACGACGCCATGGCCCTGCAGCGTCTGAAGGAAGCGGCCGAGAAGGCCAAGATCGAGCTTTCCAGTTCAACGGCCACGACCATCAACCTGCCGTTCATCACGGCCACGCAGGACGGCCCCAAGCACCTCACGCTGGACCTCAGCCGGAGCAAATTCGAACAGTTGGTGGACGACCTCGTGAAGCGGACCATTCCGCCCATGGAAAAGGCACTCAAGGATGCCGGACTGTCCAAGGATCAGGTCCATCAGGTAATCCTGGTGGGTGGTTCGACCCGTATTCCTGCCATCCAGAAGGCTGCGGAAGACTTCTTCGGCAAGGCCCCCAATCGTTCGGTCAACCCGGATGAAGTGGTGGCGGTGGGTGCTGCCATCCAGGGCGGCGTGCTTTCCGGCGACGTATCGGACGTCCTCCTGCTGGATGTGACCCCCTTGAACCTGGGGATCGAGACGCTTGGCGGCGTGGCTACGACGCTCATCCCTGCGAATACGACCATTCCGACCAAGAAAAGCGAGACGTTCTCCACCGCGGCCGATAACCAGCCGTCCGTCGAGATCCATGTCCTGCAGGGCGACCGTTCCATGGCGGCGGACAACCGCACCATCGGACGGTTCCACCTGGACGGCATTCCTCCCGCTCCGCGGGGCGTTCCGCAGGTCGAGGTCACGTTCGACATCGACGCCAATGGCATGCTCAGCGTATCGGCCAAGGACAAGGCCAGCGGCAAGGAGCAATCCATCCGGATTGAGGCCTCATCCGGCCTGACCGAATCTGAAATCGAAAAGATGCGCACGGACGCGAAGGCACACGCCGACGAGGACACCAAGCGCAAACAGGAAATCGAGAAACTGAACGCGGCCGATGCGTTGGTCTTCTCCACCGAAAAGAACCTCAAGGAGTTCGGTGAGAAACTGCCCGCGGAGAAGAAAGCCCGCATTGAGGCTGCCGTTGCCAACGTCAAGGAATTGCACGCAGCCCGGAGCGTGGCCGAACTCGAGGCCGCGACCGAGGAGCTGAATGCCGCTTGGGCGGACGCCAGCCAGGATCTCTACGCGGCCCAGCAGGAAGCTGCCGAAGCCGGTGGCGACGGTGCGCCGTCCGCCGAACCGGAAGATGCGGCCGATGACGAGGTCAAGGATGTTGACTTCGAGGTCGTAGACGAGGACGAAGAGAAGTAGTGGGCGCCAGCGCGCCGCCGCCTACCTCTCCGTGAAGAGACGGAACTGGACCGTTACATCGTCCGCGGTATGCAGCGCACCGAACATGGCGGTCGGGGGCGTCATTCCATAATCGGTCATTTTCACGGCCGCCCTGCCTGACCAGACCACATACGTGGCAGCCGACGAGTCGGCGTGCACCCGCACGTCGACTCGTTGCGTTTGTCCTGCCATGGTCAGATCGCCCGTGACCAGGAGCGAGTCCGGAGCCAGCCGAGCCATGTCCGACGACGTGAACGTGATCTCCGGGTGGGACGCCACATTGAAGGTGCGGTGCATGAGCCGGTCCATGATCGTCGATTTCCGGCTCTCCATGGCGGCAACGTCCACGGTCAGGCTGATCCCGGCCGGAACGCCGTCACCCGCCGTCAAATTGGCACTCCAGACCGGCGCGTAGACCGTCCAATCCGACCGGCTGGACGTGCCATCCACCCAGATCCGGGAGGAATCGGCAAACGGGACGACGGACTGGGCGTGGGCCGACGGTACGGGACCCATCAACAGCGCCGCCGCAAACAAGAGAAACAACATCGGAAGGAATCGGAACATGGGTACGTCTGGACTTTGAAGAAGGTGGTGTTATTTTACGCCACACGCATCTCTCCAACCACGTACCTACGATGTCTTCCAGGAAAACCCTACCCGCCGCGAACACCGACGCCTCCCGGCGCGATTTCATCAAGAAAAGCGCGCTCGCCGCGGGTGCCCTGGCTACCGGTCTGCCCTCCACGCTGGCCAAAGGCAGCGTCCTGGGCGCGAACGATCGCCTGAACGTCGGATTCGTTGGCGTAGGCGGACAAGGATTCCATGCGCACGTCCGCACGGTGGTGAACAGCAACATGGAATTGGAGACGCAGCACGAATACAACTACAACGTGGTTGGAATGGCCGCGTGTGATCTGTACAGCGAACGACGGGAACGGGCACGCAAGCTCATGGATGATGTTCGACAGGCCCGCAACCTGGGTGATTACACCGTGCAGACGTATGAAGACCATCGTCGGCTCATTGAGAACAAGGACATCGACGTCGTCTTCATTGGAACTGTTGACCATTGGCATGCCCAGGTCGCCATCGATGCGCTCGACGCCGGCAAGCACGTCTATTGTGAAAAGCCCATGACCCGGTATCTGGGCGAGGCCTTCAATGTGCACGATGCCGTAACGCGATCAGGACGCAAGTTCCAGGTCGGGTCGCAGTACACCTCCGAGGCCAAGTGGCACAAGGCGGCGGAACTCATAAAGGCCGGCAAGATCGGACCTCCGACGTTCGCGCAGAACTCCTACATGCGGAATTCCCCGGACGGCGAGTGGAACTACTACGCCCTCGAGGAAGGTGTAACGCCGGTCACCATGAACTGGGAGCACTGGCTCGGACCGGTGGCCAACAAGATTGACTTCAATCGCGAGCACTATCACCGCTGGCGCAAGTACCTCCCCTATTGCGCAGGTATCCTGGGTGACCTCCTGGCCCACATGATCCATCCACTGGTCATCGCCGCCAACATCACGGAATTCCCGACGCGCGTGGTCTGCATTGGCAACAACAAGGTCACGCAGGCCATGCTTGGCCCGGACGAGCGTTCCGTGACGGACAACACGCAGTTGCTGGCTGAATTCCCGTCGGGGCTGTGCATGCTGATTGCGGGGTCCACCGTGAACGAGCAGGGCATAGGGCAGGTCATCCGCGGCCACGAGGCCACCCTGTATTTCGGCGGCAATTCGGTGGAATTGCGCCCGGAACGGCCATTCGCCGACCTGGTGGACCAGGAAACCCATGAGAATCTGGAACCTGGCCCGCAGGTCTCGGCGCACGTGGCCAACCTGTTCGACGCCATCCGGAACGACACGACGACCAACGGCAACATCGACGTGGCGCTCGTCACGCAGGCCATCATTTCCATGGCCGAGGCGTCCGAGCGGTACGGAGAATCCATTTACCTGGATCCCGCTACCCGCACGTTCCGTACCGGGACGGGCACGAAGCTCGACGTCCCGACGTACGGAACGTTTCCGCAGTCCTGACGGATGATGCTCCGCGTGGCGCGACGCGCCATGGCCACCCGATTTGAATGTGCGCTGGAGGGTTCCGATGCGCCGCGCCTGCAGGCGGCCGGGGAACGGATGTTGGGCGAAGTCGATCGCTGGGAGCGGATATTGTCCTTTTACGACCCGGCCAGTGAGCTGTCCCGGGTGAACCGGGATGCCGGCCAGGGCGCCGTCCGGGTGTCGGCCGACCTGTTCCGGGTGCTCGAAACATGCGCCGAGGTGGTTCACGCATCAGCCGGAGCCTTCGACCCGACCTGGGCGCCGGTCCTTCGGGCCTGGGGGCTGGGCGGAACGGCCAAAGGGTTTGCCGCGTCTGCCCAACGCCCGTCGAAACCCGGCTTCGGGTCAAGCCCCTCCAGCGTGGGCTGGGACGGCATCGAGCTGGACGCCAGCCACCGCACCGTCCGTTTCACGCATCCCGGATTGTCCATTGACCTGGGCGGCATGGGCAAGGGCACCGCACTGGATGCGGTCCGGGATCTGGTCCGGGACGAGGAGTGGATGGCCGGTCTCCTGGATGGCGGGCTGGTTCATGGAGGGACGAGTTCGGCGGTCGCGCTGGCGGGCCCGTTCCGGATTGGCATTGAAGATCCGCACCGGCAGGGAGCCCTCCTGGACACGGTCGAACTCACGGATGAGGCACTTTCGGTTTCAGCCGTCATGGGCAAATCGGTGGACGACGTCGGGAAGCAAGGCATCCGACGCGGACACGTCGTCGATCCCCGGACGGGAGAACCCCTGACCGCGGACCGTGTGGCCGCTGTCGTTTGTCCGGACGCCGAGTTCGCCGATGCCTGGGCCACGGCTCTGGTGGTCCAGCCCGACCTCTCCCGTCCTCCTGGACCCGTACTTGAATCGGCTGCCGCGCCGTGCCGTATCCGGCAATGGATGGTGTTCGAATCGGGACCGGACGGGACCTGGCAGCGGGTTGCGGGCAACGGGTAGCCGACTGTTGCAGAAGGGCATGAAAGCCGGTTCATTTATCCGGTCCGGGTGTATCTTCCCTGCACGCGTTCATCCTCGACCCCTCATCTCCCACACAGAAAAACCCGCTCCGTCATGAGTCTTTCCCGACGCCATTTCCTGAAACTGGGTTCACTGGGCAGTGCCATCGGTGGGACGCTGGGGGGTGCCCTGTCGCACGCCGACGCCGAGCGGCTTCCAACGGCCGCGCCGTGGGCGCCGGAGAATCGGAAAAAACGGGTGGATACCGTGTCGTGCGCCGTTATCGGGTACGGTGAGTGGGGGCGGGAAATTGCGGCTGCGCTGGACCGCCTTGAAGAGGCGCGGCTGTCGGCCGTCGTGGACCACTTTCCCATCATGCTCCGCCGCGCCCAACGCGACCACCCCGATGCCGCACGTCACGCGGACTACCGTACGGTCCTGGACGACCCTGGCATTCCTGCGGTGTTCGTCGCCACACCCACCCACCAACACCGGCAGATCGTGATCGACGCGCTCGCGGCCGGCAAGCACGTCTACTGTGAGGCGCCCATTGCGCATACCCTGGATGATGCCCGGGCCATCGCCCGGGCGGCCCGGGATGCCGACGGCCAGATTTTCCAGGCCGGATTGCTGTACAGGACAGAACCCCAGTACCGTTCTGTCTACGGATTCATCCGCAGCGGGGCCATCGGTCAACCGGCCATGATCCGCTCCCAGTGGCACCGGAAGGACTCCTGGCGACGCGTATCGTCCAGCCGGGAACGGGAACGGGACCTCAACTGGCGGCTGGACGCCGACGTATCCCTCGGCCTGTTCGGCGAGGTGGGCATCCAGCAGATCGATGCCGCTTCATGGATCCGTGACACCCGTCCGACGTCGGTGTCCGGGTTCGGAGGAACCATGTTCTGGAATGACGGGCGGACGGTTCCGGATACCATCCAGGCCATCGTGGGCTCACCCGACAACGTGAACCTGATGTACGACGCCACGCTGGTGTCGGGCTTCGATGCGGCATACGACCTGCACTTCGGTTCGGACGCCACCATCATCCTGCGCGACAACAAGGCGTGGATGTTCAAGGAGGTCGACGCCCCCATGCTTGGCTGGGAGGTTTACGCGCGCAAGGACAAGTTCTACAAGGAGACGGGCATTGCCCTCTTGGCCAACGCCACGAAGCTGGACGCGCTGAACCAGGATCCCACCTACGAGGACCCGAACGCCGAGAGCCCGCTGTACTGGGCACTGAAGGCCTTCATGGACAATTATACCTACGGACCGTTCGCCCCCGTGGCCAACCATGAAAAGGCCTATGAGGCCACGGTGGTGGCCATCAAGGGCGCCGAAGCCATCCGCGGACAGACACGCGTGGACATCACGGACGAAGACTACACGTATTGAGGCCCTGCGTCAGAGCCCGAAAAGCCGGTCCACGTTCTCCGTTGTAATCCGTCCCACTTCTTCGACCGACAGGCCCCGGTCCATGGCCACGGCCTCTGCGACCAGGCGCACATGTGCCGGCTCATTCCGTTTGCCCCGATGGGGATGCGGTGCCAGGAACGGCGCATCGGTTTCCAGCAGGATCCGGTCCATGGGGATGCGGCGCACCGCATCCGGTACGCCGCCGTTCTTGAACGTGAACGTACCCCCGATTCCGACGTGGAATCCCAGCTCCAGCACGGCATCGGATAACCACTCGGGGCCACCGAAGCAGTGGAACACCCCGCGGATGCGCGACGCATCGGATGCCGCCGCCTGTTCTTCGCGTACAATCCGGACGAGATCTTCGGATGCATCGCGATTGTGGAACACCAACGGCAGGTCGAGCGCCGCCGCCAACCGGATGTGACGCCGCAGGAAATCATGCTGTTTGTCGTTGAACGACGTATCCCAATAATAATCCAGGCCCGTCTCCCCAATGGCTACGATACCGGGTTCCGCGGCAAGCTCCTCGACACGCGCCCAGTCGACCTCGCTGGCTTCTTTCACATGACTTGGGTGGATGCCGGCCATGACGTGCAGCCCCTCGTGCTCAGCGGCCAACGCGATGGCCATCTCGACGGAGGCCACATCGATGGCAGGAATGAGCATGCGGTTCACGCCGACGGCCCGAGCGCGCGCAATGACATCGTCCCGGTCTTCCTGGAATTTCGCGTGGTTGATGTGGACGTGGGAATCAGTGAGCATGGTTGAGTAATGGGATCCGGAAAGGTGTAGCACAAACACGTCGTCCGTGCTATACTCGCCCGGGTAGTCCGGGTGCCCGCATTCTTTTTTCCACAACCTCCGGCGCCCGCCATCCCCAACCGACGCCAAACCCGTGCTGAACATCAGGAATTTTTCCCGACTGCTCATTCTCGCTGCCGTCCTGGCCGCCGCGTGGCCATTGGCCGAGGCCGTACGCGACTGGGTGGAGGTGTCCGGGTATCACGAAGATGCGAACACACGGCTCGTGACCGGCACGCGGGGTGCCGGGGACTGGGTGGTCTGGGATGACGTGGACGGCGCCATTACGGCGAGCCATGTGTTTCCGAAGGGTCCGGGATACGCCGCCGGCATCCGGGACGGGGATGTCCTGTTCCTGTGGGACAACCAACAGTATTTCGATGCGCTGGATCTGAAGAATGCCATGTCCGGCTTGAGTCCGGGCGTGTCGCGGCCGTATCTGTTGACGCGGGGAACGGAATTCGTGGAGGTGTCCGTGGAATTGACGCGGCACCCCACGTTCCTTTATCCGCGGTCCATGGCGCTCTGGCAGTTCTCATTGTGGGGATTCACCCTGGGGGCATTCTTCCATGCGCTGGGCCTGTTCATAGCCGGACCGCTGGCCCGCCATAATCCGGCCGCCCGATTCGAACTCATCCTCATTGCCGTGTCCTCACTGTGGATTTTCGGCAATCTGGCACGGCTCCTGGCGGTCCAGGTCTTCGGCCCACCCGATGCCGGGACGGTGTACGACGTGGCCTTCCAGGTCACGACCACGTTCGGCCTGATCGGCTGGGTGGGCTTCCCCTTGTTGTTGCTGCTCCGGGTGTCGTCGGCGTCCGGCCTGCTGGACGGACACCGGGTGTGGCTCCTGCCAGCCATCGTGCTGGTCCCCGGTGTGTTGGCCGTGGGCATGCTCGTTACGCTCCTCATTGGCAGTATCGGACCGGTGTCGGTGGAAGACCTCCTGGTCCCC
This sequence comes from Rhodothermales bacterium, assembly GCA_040221055.1. Classification (NCBI taxonomy): domain Bacteria; kingdom Pseudomonadati; phylum Rhodothermota; class Rhodothermia; order Rhodothermales; species Rhodothermales bacterium. The sequence continues at coordinate 259,782 of JAVJVN010000009.1, forward strand.
ATCCTCTTCTATGCCTCGTGCTATATCGGCATAGCGGCCCTGGTGGCCCTGCTGCAATCGACCGGTGACTGGGGCCGCGCGGGCAGCGTGGTCATTGCACTCATGGCGGCTGCGGCCGCGCTCGCCGTCCAGGGCATCGTTCCGGTGTTGTCGGCGCTCAGCGAACAGGCCACGGGATGGCTCATCGTGTCGGCGCAGTTGCTGGCCGTCGTGCCGGTCACGGTATACACCCTCGGCACGCTCCGGTACGGCAAGGTGGACGAAATCCTGTCGCGCGCCTTTGTCTACACACTGGTCCTGGGGTTGATTTTTTTCGCGTTCGTGGGCGGCATGACCGTGTTGGACCCCATGCTCGAACGGTCCGGGGCCTCCCGGATCGTGGTCGAAGGCCTGTACGTGGTCCTGTTGCTGGTCCTCTTCGAGCGGCTCGGTCGACGGCTCCAGATTTTCGTATCCAGCTTCTTCAGCGCCGAACGCCACCGCGCGCGCGTGGCCATGTCCCGGTTCCTGGAACGGATAACGGATTTCCTGGACGCCGAGTCGCTGGCAACGGAAGCAATTTCGGTGGCGGGCTCGGCTGTCGGCGCGCGCAGTGCCATCCTGTTCCTCCGCGCCCCGTCCGATGACGTGTCGTGGATTGTCGGCCAGTTCCATCCGGAGCCCCCGTACGTCACGGAACAGGTCTTCCGCACCATCTGGCCCCATTTCCGGGACCAACCTGCCATCTGGGCCAGGAACCCCGAACTCAACAAGCGCCAGTTGCCCGGTTCCATCCGCCGCCTGCTGTTGGACCACGGCGCCGGGCTGGCCGTGCCCGTGCAGGGCGACGGCCACACGACGGGCATGATGGTCTTCGGCGTCAAGACCCGCAGGGGTTCCGTATACAACCTGGATGACCTGGAACTGCTTCGGACGTTTGCCCTGCAGGTGGGTCTGGCCGTGGACCGCCTGCAATTGGTGGAGCGGGAAAAGCAGCTGGCGGCCGAGACCTCGGAAGCCCACCTGGTAGCCCTCCGCGCCCAGATCAATCCGCATTTCCTGTTCAACTCCCTGAACACCATCATTTCGCTCATCGGCGAACGTCCCGGCGAGGCCGAGGCCGTGGTGGAGAATCTGTCGGCCATCTTCCGGTATACCCTGCAGACCGGCAGCAAGGCGTTCGTCCCCATCCGCGACGAAATCGCTCTTGTTGAACGCTATCTGCATATCGAGAAGGCCCGGTTCGGCGAACGTCTGACCATTTCGTGTGAGGTGGATCCGGAAGCGGCGGAGGTCCCCATCCCGGCTTTCGCCATCCAGACGCTCGTCGAGAATGCCATCAAGCACGGGATAGAAAAGGTCCGGGGTCCCGGTCGGTTGTCCATTTCGGTGTGCACTTCCGAACCCGACCAGGGCGTTCTCGTAGAAATCACCGATTCAGGGGCCGGCATCCAGAATCTGTTCGACCGTTCCGGACCGGTCTCGGGACGGCAGGACTTTTTCGGAACCGGCCTCATGAATGTATCGGAGCGCATCGGGAAGTTGTACGGCCGGGACGACCTGCTGTCGTTCACCAGTCGTCCCGATTCCGGAACCGTTGTGCAACTCATCATCCCCCCATCCCTCCCCTGACAACATGCTGAACGTATTCATCGTGGATGACGAAGCGCCGGCCCGGAGCCGGCTCCGCAAATTGTTGGCCCCCTTCGAGAAGGCGGGACGTGTGGAGGTGTCGGGCGAGGCCGAGGACGGTGTGGATGCCGTCGAGAAACTGAGCGCGGCGCGTCCGGACGTGGTCTTCCTGGACATCCAGATGCCGGGGCATGACGGCTTCGAGGTCCTGGAACGCCTGCCCCCCGACGCACGGCCCATTGTCGTCTTCACGACGGCGTACGACGAATATGCCATCCGTGCCTTCGATGCCAACGCCGTGGACTACCTGTTGAAGCCCATTCCGGCAGACCGGCTGGAGCAGTCCATCGCCCGGGCGGAGAAATTGTTGGCTTCGCCGGTCAACAAACAGGAAACCGAAGACCGGCTGGCCCGACTGCTCGACTGGATGGATGAGCGGGCCATGGCCGGACCCGCATCGGATGCCCGCGAGCCCCGCTTCCTTGAGCAGTTGTCCGTGCCCTACAGGGACCGCATCCTCATTGTGCCCGTATCCGATCTGGTCTCTGTCGAGATTTCCGAGGGCATCACGCGCGTGTTCATCCTGGACCACGAACCGGCAGTGCCTCGCCCCAAGCTCAAGCAGCACATTGTAAGCTACACGCTGGATCAGCTCGAGAGCATGCTCGACCCCGACGCGTTCATGCGCGTGCATCGCTCAGCCATCGTCCAATTCGGTCACATCAAGGAACTCATTACGTGGTTCTCCGGGCGATACAAACTCGTCCTGACCGGCGGACACGAGGTCATTGCCAGCCGGGAGCGCTCCAAGATCCTGAAGGACCGGCTCATGGTCTGACGATGGTCACCGGTTTGGTCACCAAGGTCCGTCCATCCGCATCCCGTACGGAAACGAAATAGATGCCGGCCGCCACGCGCCGACCTGTCCGGTCGGTCAGATCCCAGGACAACGTTCCGGGCGCGAGTCGGGCCACTTCCCGGCCCTGTGCACTGTGGATAACGAGCGTACGGATCCGACCGGCTGAGGACGAGCCGTTACCCATGGACAGATTCACGCGAGTCGATGCAGGGTTCGGCCAGACGTTCAGATGGGCCACCAGGGGCTGCTCCATGCCGGCAACGTTGGTCCCCGTCATGACCGATGCGACACTGCTCTCCCCGCTCTCCACATTATTGAACGTGAGCGCGGTCACGATATAGTGGTAGGACGTGGCATCGTCCAGCCCTCCTTCGCTGTACAGGGGCTCATACGTGACGGCAACCAGGTTCTCCGGATTGTTGGTGACCGCACGCACGTCGGTCGGAGCCGAGCCCTTAACGCGATACACGGCAAACCGACGCGCCAGCGTTCCGAAGAATGACGGGTCCCAGCGCAGAAGGACGGTCTGCGAACCCGTGGAACCGGAACCGAGTGTCGCGGTCAGGTTGTCGGGTGCCGCCGGGGGAAACATGTCCCGGTGCGTCATGGGCGGTCGCAACGCGACCGTTCGGTAGAGGTCCGTGCGGAGCGAATCGGTCAGCCCCTGGTTGCCGGACGAAAGCAGATTCGCTGCGCGGAAATGGGCAGATCCGTGGATGCCATTGTTTGTGCGCGTGAATCGTATTTGACGCGGCATTTCGTTGGCGGCGTACAGGCCGGATGTCGTCGTGGCGGCGTCGCTCTTGTATGTTCCATGTCCGGTGTAGATGGGCCGCGGATTCGGCGCGTCCCCGGCCTGCTGGGCCCACCAGGTGGCCAGCGTACCGAAGTCCTGCCCGCCTCCGAAGGGCCAGTACAACTGGGGGATGAGGTAATCCACGCTCTCGTCCGCGAGCCAGGCCAGTGGATCGGCATAGATCACGCTGTACGCGTCAAGCCCCGACGTACCCGCCGGCGTGCCGCTCTTCCAGATGCCGAACGGGCTGACCCCGAACTGGGCTTCGGCGTCGGTTTCCAGTACGGCCGCGTAGACATCCGCCATGAAACGGTTGATATTCTGGCGGCGCCAGTCACCCCGTTGCAATCCATCCGGGTTGTAGGTCTCGAAGGACGGGCGGTCCTGGTCGCCGATCTGCGGGGAATACGGATAGAAATAGTCGTCGAAGTGGATGCCGTCGACGTCATACCTGCGCAGGATATCCTCAACTACGCCAATGACGTAGTCGCGGACGGCGGGGTGTCCCGGGTCGAGCATCTTCTGCGTACCGATTTCCAGGATCCACTCCGGATGCGTAGTTGAGACGTGATTGGCGGCAATCGGATAGGCATTCGTCTGCCGGACCGCGCGGAACGGGTTCACCCAGGCATGCAACTCCATGCCCCGCTCGTGCGCGGTTTCAATGGCGAAGGAGAGCGGATCCCAGATGGGGCTCGGCGCCTGGCCCTGCTGCCCGGTCAGGTAGCGCGACCACGGCTCGATTTCAGATGCATACATGGCGTCCGCCTCGGAGCGGACCTGGAAATACACCACGTTGATGTTGCGGGCTGCGAGCCCATCCATGAGCGCACGCAAGTCGGCCTGTTGCGTAGCCGGCGAATGGAGCGGGCTCTTCGGCCAGTCAAGATTGATGACCGTCGCAATCCAGGCCGCCCGGGCTTCCAGTTTGGGTGGGGTTGTCTGGGCCATTGACAGCCCTGCACTGGGCAGAAGCCACAGAAAAACCCATGCGAGCCCGATCCGGATGCGTGAAACAGAATGAAGCGTTTGTTTCATTTAGCGGTTGACAGGGAAGTTTCCCATTAATACGTTGTTAAGACTTCGCAAGTGCAGCCCGCCGTGGTTCGGGCGCACGCAGACAGACGGATATTCATTCACGTGCAAACCCACCCTATGAAAACTGCTACTACGCTTTTGATAGTCCTGGCCCTCATCGGCTTCCAGTCGGTAACGGCCCAGACCACAGAATACCATTTTTCGCCGGAACGAACCGGTGAGTTGACGGACGCGTTTCCTGTTTACGAGCAGAACGGTGCGCGCGGTATTTCCGGCCCATACGACATGGATCGGGATGGAAAGGTCGAAGTGCTGGTGTCCCAGCACGATGCTGCGGGCGGCACTGTCCACGTTATTGAACACCAGGGCGGTTCTACGTGGGAGCACGTTTACTCGACAGCATTGATCGACCCTTCGTCCTCGTCCAGCAACACACGCTACGCCATTGCCGGCGATCTGGATGGAGACGGAAACTGGGAAATCATTACCACGGCTGGCGTCGGATATGACCAAAGCGTCACTGCCTGGCCATCCGGGGGCGTCTACGTCTGGGAGCATGACGGCGTCGTCGGTTCCGACAATTACGGATCACGCCCTGCCACGGCGGTGGATTTCTACGCATTGGACGGTCGGTCTTCGGCCTCCTTCTATGCCCAGATCCTGGATATCGCCGACCTGGACGGGGATGGCGATCAAGAACTGCTCGTCCCGGCCAACGGCCCCAGCGCCAATGATGTCTTCTATGTCCTTTCCGTGACGGGCGATTTCGAAATGGATGGATATGGCAATACGTTCGAAACGTGGAACGTCGAAGCTACCGAAGCCCCGCGCGAGCGTGCCATCGGTGGTGGATCGGCCTATGCCGCCTACGCCGGTGACTTCAACGGCGATGGCAACATGGACGTCTCCTGGCATTCGTGGAATTCCTTCAACTTCTTCAATGGAACATGGAACGCTGGTGTCTATGAGCCCGCACCCGACGGTGGCAACCTGCAGGCCTCTGCCGGTATCGGTGACCACGTGTCGCTGTTCGGTGGTGTCGTTGCCGACATTGACGGTGACGGCAATGACGAAGTGTTCTATACGAACTTCATGTCCGGCGCACTCAGCGTCATGGATTACAATTCCACGGAATCCGTAACCATCGTGGACGCCAACCATTTCGCCTTCGACGCGATTCCGGTCGGTGCAACTGGTGGGGCTACGGCTGGCGATTCGGATGGTGACGGCCAGATGGAGATCATGGTCGGTGGCCCGGGCTATGGCCTCTCGGCACGGAACAACAATGAGCCGTCGTTCTTCATCCACAATGCCGAATTCCTGGGTGGCGACCCGAAGGATGGAACCAACTGGGACATCACACCGGTGAATACCAGCTCTCCGCTGGATACGCTCGGATTCAATGTCGTGTACCGCGACTCAGCCGGCGTGGCTACCATGTACCGCGAAGTAGCGGCATCGAAGCAAGGCTCAACCGGTAGTGGATCCGACCCGGTTTTCCCATCCATGATTGCCTACCTCGGTGATGTGAATGGCGACGGCAATGGACACATTGCCCTTTCCTTCCAGGGCATCGATGACTCACTGGCCGTCTATGATGAAGTCTGGAATGCCGATTCCCTTCGTTACGAGCGCTCAGTACGCGAAATCATGGCCAATCCGGAACGTGCCTTCGTCCGCATCATCTCGATGAGTGGGACGTCGGTGGCCACGCAGGATCGTATTGTCCTGCCTTCCGACTATCAACTGGACCAGAACTACCCGAACCCGTTCAATCCGACGACGAACATCCGCTTCACGCTGCCAGTCGACAAGGCGGTAAGCGTGCGTGTGTATGATGTCCAGGGTCGCCTGGTCAAGACGCTGGTGGACAACCGGTTGTTGGCCCAGGGCGTGCACGAAGTGGTCTGGGACGGTACCAGCAACAGCGGTGCCCAGGCCGCCAGTGGAACGTACCTCTACACGCTGGAATACGGCAATTTCCGTCAGAGCAAGACCATGGTCCTGCTCAAGTGACGGGTGCGGTTTGATTGAATGGGGAGGCCCCGTCCGGGGCCTCCCCATTTTTTTTCTTTGTACCTTGGTTTCGACCATTTCTTCCATTCCATCCGAGCCAAAACAGCCATGCGAAAGACCGGTATTCTGCTGGCCTTGATGTGTATCCTTGGGGCAGGTATTGCCCATGCCCAGGGCAAAATTGCCGGGCGGGTCATTGACGCCGCATCGGGAGAGCCACTGATTGGTGTAAACGTATCGATTGCGGGTACGACCCAGGGCACCATGACCGACGTGGACGGCAATTACATTATCCTCAACGTGCGACCGGGTACCCATTCCCTGCTCTTCTCCTACATCGGCTTTGCCCAACAGCGGGTGGATGGTGTCCGCGTCGCGACCGGCCAGACCACGGAATACGATGTGGAAATGCGTGAACAGGTCATTGAAGGTGAGGAAGTGGTCATCGTGGCCGAGCGTCCGCTCGTGCAGAAGGATCTGACGTCCTCGTCCAAGACGGTCAACGCCGAGGAAATCGAAGCGCTTCCGGTCGAAGGCTTCTTCGGCGTCTTGACCACGCAGGCAGGGGTCACAACGGGACCCGGCGGTACCATCCATATCCGCGGTGGCCGCAGCAATGAGGTTGCGTACCTGGTGGACGGCATGTCGGTCGGCAACCCGTTCGAGACCAACGGATTGGCCACAAGCGTGGCGGCCGATGCCATCCAGGAAATGACGGTCATTTCCGGCGCCTTCAACGCCGAATACGGCAAGGCCATGTCCGGTATTGTCAACCTGGTCACCAAGGAAGGGGGCGAGAAGATCCATGGTTCGGTCAGCATGTACGGCGGCAACAACTTCACGCAACACACGGATGTGTTCCTGAACGACAACAGCTTGCGTCCGAACGTCTACACCCTGGAAGGGACCCTGAGCGGTGCCCTCCCCTTCTACAAGAAGCTCCGGTTCTTCGTGTCGGGTCGATACGACTATGACGAAGGCCACATATACGGCGAACGGACCTTCCTGCCGTCCGACTCATCCAATTTCAACGGTGATCCCGGCCTGCTGGCCGATATCCAGGAGTACATCCCGGACTACGACGGTCCCCTGTGGTACTATGAAATCCAGGGCAAGCCGTGGTACGAGTGGGCCGGGCAGGACATTCCGTCCGAGCGTGTTGCGCTCAACCCGAACCGGGGCCACAACCTCATTACCAAACTGAGCATGCGGCCTTGGTCGGGAACCAAGATCGAGTATTCGCTCATCCTGGATGGTGGCAAGAGTACACCGTTCAGCTTCGGCTACCGCTACAATCCGGATGGCGTATCGTCCTTCCGCAGCGATGGCGTCAACCACGGCCTTGGCTGGACACACACCCTTGATGACCGTTCGTTCTATACGCTTCGGATGTCCTACGCATCCAATGAATCCCGGTCCTTCCTGTACGAAGACCCGCTCGATCCCCGCTACGTGTCCACCGGCGCATCGGTCGGCTTCCCGGGCAACAACTTCCTGATGGGAGGCAACCAGAAGGGTCACGTTACCGAACGGTCCGATTCCTGGCGCATCAAAGCGGACCTGACGAAGCAGATCGGCGTGACGCACGAGGTGAAAACGGGCATTGAGTACAATCTCCACCTGCTTGACCGGCGCAACTTCACGGTCCTGTTCGACGGCGACCAGTACCGGACTCCCACTGTACCGGACGTGACGACCCCGGCCCACGACTACTATGAGGATCAGAAAGTCACGGAACTCAGTCTCTACATCCAGGACAAGCTTGAATTCGAGGACTTCATCATCAATGCGGGCGTACGATACGAGCGCTTCGATCCTCACGGACTGTATATCCCCAACCTGCTCGATCCCCAACGCAAGGACGATCCGCTCAGGGAAGCCGACGTCACGAACGTCATCATGCCGCGGCTCGGCGTATCGTTCCCGATTACAGAGACCGGCATCATCCACTTTTCCTACGGGCACTTTGCGCAGATGCCGCGCCTGCGGAATCTGTACATCAATCCGGAATTCGAATTCCCGGTCGGTCAGGCTCCGACGTTCGGTAACACGAACATGCGGCCGGAGCGGACCGTGCAGTACGAGATCGGACTGCAGCAGCAGCTCACGGAGACGTTGGCATTCGATGTGACCGGCTTCTTCAAGGACATCCGTGACTACCTGGCATTGCAGACCATCCGGTTCAGCACGATTGCGGGTGAGGACGTGTACAGCATCTACCAAAACCGGGACTATGCGAATGTGAAAGGGGTGACGTTCGCGCTGACCAGCCGGCGCCCGCGCGGCGGCTTGCTGTCGGCCAACGTGGATTACACGTTCCAGATTGCCGAAGGCAACAATACGGATGCGAACTCCTTCTTCTTCAACTCCCTGTCAGGCAGGGAGACGGAACTGGAGATCGTGCCCCTGAGCTTCGATCAGCGGCATGTGCTCTCCAGCACCGTCACTATTTCACCGGGTCCGGCGTGGGGCATTTCATTGATCGGTCAGTTGCGCGGTGGATATCCCTATACACCACTCCTGATTGACCAGAAGATCGACCAGTTGCCGAACCAGGAGCGCAAACCGGCAACGTCACGGCTTGACCTGCACATCTACAAAGAGTTCGCGTTGGGTGGCCAGGGACGTCTCCGGGTGTTCGGTAAAGTATTCAATGTCCTTGATCGCTTGAATGAGAATTTCGTGTTCGACGACACCGGCCGCGCCACCTACTCCCTTTCCGAACAACGCGGCGTATTCGCCGCCTGGCAGCGCGCTGCCGAAATGGGGCTGCCAGGCATCCGGTCATTGGATGAGTATGAGAATCGCCCCCAGTACTTCTCTGCTCCGCGTGAAATCCGCCTTGGCGCCACTCTTTCCTTTTGAACTCCATGTTTTTCGAGATGACGCGTAACAAGAACGCCTCCCGAGTACTCCGCTCTACCCGAATCCTGGGCATGCTTGCTCTTGGTCTGCTCGTCTCCGCGCCTGCATTCGGTCAGGCGCGTGAGCGCGGCGACGACTACCGGGATGCCCGCCGTTGGATCCAGCAGCAAACGGCCAAGCGAGGAAAAGCCGCCGTGGCCGATTGCGCCGAGGATACCACCGATCGTCGGGACGTAATCCTGAACGGAAATCGCATTACCACACAGATCCTGAATTTCGGCTCCATTTCCTCGCCCGGGAACACCATTACGGACATTGTCTGGAACGGCCTGGGGTATGGCTATGAGTTCGGTCCCATCGTGGGTGCAGAGATCGTGGACACGAACACGCCGCGCGATCCGAAGTCCGTCCCGAAAGTGGATGAGAACGGGAACGTGGTGCTGGACGAGAACGGAAATCCGATCTACGTTATGCACATCATTACCGACGGCCTCGTGTCGAACGGTGGTGAAATCAGTCCCGATGGAACCGAGAATTGGGGCTGGCAGCCCATTCCGTGCGCCGAGCCCGTCGGCAATTTCGAGGGGATCAACGTCGTGAGTCCCGATTCCCGGCGCATCCCGACATCTGACGCCGCCGACAACGATCTCGACGGCAAGCCGGATTCCTGGCCCGACGACTGGTACAACGAGAATCTGAAAGAGTACGTGTGGCCCGGTGCCCTGCAACAGGGAGCCTCGAATGCCGACCAGGAGGCCATGTACTTCATGAATGACTATTCGAACCGGGAATTCAAGTATTACCCGTTTGCCGACACGACCAAGCGGGGTCTTGGACTCGAGACAGAAGTCCGCCTGTACCAGTGGGCGAATCCGCTCGCCGAAGATGCCATCTTCCTGGTCTACAAAATCACGAACAAGTCCGAAAAGGACCTGGAAAAGGTCATCTTCGGCATGTGGGGTGATCCGCATGTCGGGGGCCCTGGCGACTGGCCGGATGACCTGGCCTTCTTCGACCGTGACCTGAACATGGTCTTCGCGTTCGACGGCGACGGGCGCTCCGACATACCGGGACGGAGGCCGGGCTATTTCGGATACAAATTCCTCGAGAGCCCGGGGATCGGCAATGAAATCATTGACGGCGCCTTCTATCCTGGTGACGGCGTGGACAATGACGGCGACGGCATGGTCGACGAATCCTGGACCGACGGAATCGACAATGACGGCGACTGGGACCCTGAAACAGACGATGTGGGCCTGGATGGCATTCCCGGTACCGGAGACACTGGAGAAGGCGACGGCATTCCGACGGCGGGCGATCCGTTCGATATCACCAAACCGGGCGAGCCCAATTTCGAGTTCACCGACATTGACGAGTCCGACATGATCGGGCTGACGTCTTTCGCTTCTCCCCCGTTCGCGGGCAACCGGATAAGCAATGATGAGCGGGTCTGGCAGTTCATCCAGCCGGGAAGTTTCGAGGAAGTACCCGAGGATCCGGGCGACTACGTCTTCCTGTATGGTTCGGGCAGCTTCCCGCTCCGTGCCGGCGAAACCAAACGCTTCTCCATCGCGCTCATTCTTGGCGAATCGCTGGCAGACCTCACGCTCAACGCGGAGACCGTCCAGCAGATTTTCGACGTGGGTTATCGCTTTGCCCGGCCGCCGGACAAGCCGATTGTCCGCGCGGTTCCAGGCGACAGGCAGGTGACGTTGTACTGGGACGACCGGGCTGAGAAATCAGTCGATCCCCTGTCCCGTACGCAGGACTTCGAGGGCTATGTGGTCTACCGCTCGACCGATCCATCATTCAGCGATCAGCAACTCATTACCGACATCAACGGATCGAAATTCCTGTTCAAACCGCTTACAACCGAAGTGGGCGTGGAAGCCAAATTCGACCTCAAAAACGGGTTGACCGGCCCTTCCCCCATTGTCTTTCCGGATCGTGGCGTGGCATTCGACCTGGGCAACGACACGGGACTGTTCCACTCCTTCGTGGATTCGAACCGGGTCGTAAACGGACAGACCTACTATTATGCCGTCACGGCCTATGACCGCGGATTCGCGGGTGACGGTGGTGACTTCATCGATGGCATTGCGCCCAGTGAAACATCGAAGACCATTACCTACAATCCGGTGGATGATTCCTTCATTTTCGATGTGAACACGGCCTCCGTGGTTCCAAGGCCGGTATCGGCCGGATACGTCGCACCTTCCATCGAAGAGGCCGGAGGTCTGCAGCACGAGACCGGTCATGCCACGGGCGACATCCGGATCCGGATCGTTGACCCGATGGCGGTTCCGCAGAACGGCGCATATCGTCTGGATTTTGATGTCATTTCAGGGCAGACCGTCTATACCGTGACCGATGAGCAGGTACGCCAGACCGGCCTCCGTGCCATTACGGGCAGGACCTCGTCCGTGGGCGCGACCAATATCGACGCCTCGTCATTCACGCTCAGGAATGCATCCGGGGCGGTGCTTACCGAGGGTACGGATTACATCCTCAACGCAGAGCCCGGTACCGTTGAGGTGATGGCTGGAAATGTATCGGATGGCGACTCCCTGTTCGCATCGTTCACGTACAGTCCTATCTACCGGAGTTCACTGCTTTCGAACCAGGAAGCGAATCCCATCTTCGACGGAATGCACTTGTTCGTCCAGAACGTCCCGTTGCGTATTGACGACGACGAAACGGGTTGGTCGGAAGGCGGAAAGGGCATTGAGGCAACCGTGAGGGTCGCCACCTCAGGTCCGGGACGCCGCGGGCAACCCAGTGACTACGAGGTGCGGTTCGCCAACGAGAACATCTCGACCGGCTTCAGCAACAACCTCCCCCTTCCCTTCGAGGTGGTGAATCTGACGAATGCCAATACGGTCATCGATGCCTTCGTGCCGGATATCAACCGGAATGGAGCCTGGGATGTGAATGAACAGATCATTTTCCTGGAGACCATCAACGGCGCTCTGACTGCAACGTGGATGCTCACGCTGACTGACACGGGCGAGGTTCCGGGTGCCGGCGACGTGTTCTACGTGCGCACGGACAAGCCCTTCACGGACACCGATTCGTTCCGGTTTGCCACCCTCGGCGCCCGCGACAATGTGGACGTTGCCACCGACCGGATGGAAAACTGTACGGATCCACTGGGCGAGTGCATTTACGTCGTCCCCAACCCGTATGTGGCCACAAACGAGATCGAGCCGAGGAATCCGGTATCACGTTCCGAACGGGGCGACCGGCGCCTCTACTTCGCCAATGTGCCTGCCAAGGCCACTATCCGGATCTACACGCTGTCCGGTGAATTGGTGGATACCATTCGTCGGGACTCACCCGTCGACGACGGCAAGGAGTTCTGGGACCTTCGCTCGAAGGACAACATGAACATTGCCTATGGTCTGTACATCTTCCACGTGGACTGGGAAGGTGGGTCGTACATCGGAAAATTTGCCGTCATCAAGTAACATGAAACGAATTACCATCCTCCTTGTGCTGCTGACGGTCGGGGCGCTTCCATCGTGGGCGCAGTTGTCCCAGGAAAACGGGGCGACACGTACCATTACCAAGACGGGTACGACCGCCGCACAATTCCTCAAACTCGGCGTCGGAAGTCGAGCCATTTCCATGGGCGGTGCGTTCGTGGCCGAAGCCAACGACCTGTCGTCGCTGTATTGGAATCCGGCCGGGCTGGCGCGCATGAACGGCTCGGCCGTGCAGCTGTCGCACACCCAGTACCTGGCCGACATCGATTACAATTACGCGGCCTTCGGCCTGAACCTGGGGACAATGGGCACCCTGGCCGCCTCCCTGTTGTACCTGGATTCCGGAGACATGGCGGTTCGGACCACGACGGAGCCGGAAGGAACGGGCGAGCGATTCTCCAAGCAGGACTTTGCTGTCCAGGTGTCCTACGCGCGGGCATTGACGGACCGGTTCTCTATCGGGTCCACCATCAAGTTCATCCGCGAGAAAATCTGGCACAGCACCGCCAGTGCAACCGCTTTCGACGTCGGTGTGCTCTTCACCACGCCATACGAGCGACTCCGACTGGGTGCCGCGATGTCGAATTTCGGCCCGAAAATGCAGATGAGCGGCCGGGACATCATTTTCAGTACGGACCCGTCTCCGGACCAGGAAGGGACCGTGGAAATCGTGAACTCGGAATTCCTGATGGATCGGCACCCGCTGCCCCTCATGTTCCGGGTGGGTCTGGCCTGGGATGCCGTCCTCACGGAGGATTACCGTCTGGTCCTGCTCACAGATGCGGCGCATCCGAATGACAACAGTGAATACCTGAACCTCGGATCGGAGCTGTCCGTGAGGGATCTGATCGCCCTGCGCGTCGGATACCGGAATCTCTTCGAAACGGATGGAGAGCAAGGACTTACGTTCGGCGGAGGGTTGAATGTCCGCATTGACCGCTCCGTTCGCATTAAGATTGACTATGCGTATGCCGATTTCGGTCGCCTGGAACAGACCCACTGGTACACGTTCAACCTCCAGTTCTGATATTCGGCTGGTTCCGTTGCGTCGGCACCGCCTGTCCAAACCCTATTCCATTCGACATGCGATTGTCTGTTCGCCTGATGGTCGCCGCAGCGTCACTGCTGCTGGTGATTCCCGTTCATGCCCAACTGATTCACGATGTCGTGAACACGGAGGTCGCGCTGGGGCCGGTTTCGGTACAGCAGAACGGGAAGCAAACGGTCTGGACGCGCACGGCTGAGGCCGGGACGGCGCCTTTCACCGGCGTAGCCGTGGAGTTGGGATCCCACGCTGAGTCCATCCACGCCGACGTCCGATTCAGCAACGGCATGGAAATGGAATGGGGGGAATGGTTGCCGGCCCATGTCACCTCCAATCCGTCGGGTGGCACGTTCCTGGCCGGGTATCATCAACCGGAGGAGATATCTGCCGCGTATTTCCAGATCCGGGTCTCCTCTCCCGATGGAGCGGAGGTGACCATCCGTGAAGCCGGCGTCTTCGACAATCGGACCGATCCGGACCGGGTCCTTCCGGACGGGCTTGTGGCGCTCCGGGGAAAGAGTGAAGGCCACATCATCCCTCCGCCATTGATTACGCGTGCCGACTGGGGCGCCGCGCCGTTCCAGGGTGGCAGCCCCTCCCCGCTCTCGAACGGATCCTACAATTACATGACCTTCCACCATACGGCGGGGTGGTCGGCGACGTCCTTGGCAGAGGGAATTGCAGCCGTCAAATCCATCCAGGACTTCCACCAGAACGGGCGCGGCTGGAGCGACATCGGATACCAGTTCCTGATTGACCGGGGCGGTCGCCTGTATCAGGGGCGCCCGTTCCTCGACGGGTCCACGTCCCTCGAGGAAGTCCCGGCCCTTGCCCTCGGGGCTCATGTGGGTGGTGCGAACACGGCCAACATCGGCATCTCCATGCTGGGCTGCTACCATCCTCCCGAGGGGCCCAACTGCACGGAGATGATCACGCCCGAAGCGTTGCAAACGTATATCACGTTGTTTGCCTTCCTGAGTGAACGTTACGGCGTATCGCCTTCATTCATCCGGGGACATCGGGATTTTTCAACGACCGCGTGTCCCGGGGACAACAACTACAATCTGCTCCCGGAAATCAAGGTGGATGTCGCCGAGCTCCTGCAGACCGGGAACGAGCCGATTGGGGCCGCCACCATCACGGCGACGAGCGACGAGAGTGGTGTCGTCACTGTGGCATGGGATATCCTGCAGAATGACGGTGTGGTAACGGTCATGGTCGAGCGCGTGACGTCCACCGGCACCTCCATTGTCTTCACCGGTGGACCGGATGCCGGGTCCTACGCCGATGCGTCTCTGGTGGCCGGTGAGCAGGTCTCTTACCGGATATATGGGGTGTCTTCGGATGGCCGACAACAACGGTTGGCTTCCGTGGAAACGTCCGTGGGGCGGCCTGGCACGTACATTCTTTCCCAGCCGTTTCCCAATCCTGCAGTGGACCGGACCACATTCCGGTACTTTGTGCCGACCGACGGGTTTGTCCGGATTGCCATCCACGATGCCACTGGCCGCATGGTCACGCGGGTGGAGGACCGGTTCGTGGACGGCGGGACCTGGGATTCCGCTTCCATTGACGTATCTGGGCTCTCCTCCGGTACCTATTTCTACCGGATGATCGTCGATGGCTTCTCGGGTGTGGTCTTTGACGAAAGTCGCGTCCTTATTGTCCAGTAAGGTTTGGTACAACAAGCAAACCCGGCCCCTTGTGGGGGCCGGGTCGCTTCACCCAGAACCAATCATCACTGAGAGGTGATGTGCCAACGGGCCAGTGTCCTCGTTTGGCCCGCCGGTTTCGATGGATATACTACGCACGGCTACTGTCCCGTTTCTGTAGGTCCCCCCACAAGTTTGGTGTCGGGCAGACCACTACACGTAGAGGGTGCTTCAGCTTCCCGTTTCTGTGCCGATAATGTCGATAGCAGCACAAAACAACTATCGACATGCAGGCACCGTCTTCCCCCCGGACGCTTATCGCAGGAGGGGCCGGATTCATTGGCTCCCATCTCTGCGACCGATTCCTTCGCGATGGCCATGAGGTCATCTGCGTCGACAACTTGTTGACGGGCCGTCTGGAGAACGTGGATCACCTGTCACGGAATCCACACTTCACGTTCATCCACGCTGACATCTCACGAACCACCGATTTCGGTACCGGGTTCGACAATGTCCTGAATTTCGCGTGCCCGGCATCCCCCATCGACTATCTGAACTATCCGCTGGAGACGCTGGATGTCGGATCGGCCGGGACCAAGAACCTGCTGGAATTGGCCAGCCGTGAGGATGCCCGGTTCCTCATGGCCTCCACCAGCGAAGTCTATGGGGACCCACTCGTGCATCCGCAGCGCGAAGACTACTGGGGAAACGTCAATCCCATAGGCCCGCGGAGCGTCTACGACGAGTCCAAACGCTTCTCGGAAGCCATCGTTTCGGCCTATCATCGTGAACGCGGCGTTGCCACCCGCATTGTGCGCATCTTCAATACCTATGGTCCACGCATGCGCCTGGACGATGGTCGCGTCCTCCCGACCTTCATGCGCCAGGCCCTGTCCGGCCAACCTATTTCGATTTTCGGTGATGGCAGTCAGACCCGTTCGTTCTGCTACGTGGACGATCTGGTGGAAGGCATCGTCCGCCTCCTCAACTCCAGCGAAACGGAACCGGTCAACATCGGCAACCCGGAGGAAGTGACCATCCGCACCTTCGCCGAGGAAGTCATCGCGCTTACGGGCAGCGCCTCGACGATTTCCTGGAATCCCCTGCCCCAGGACGATCCAAAGGTGCGCAAACCGGACATAGCGCGGGCGTTCGGCATCCTCGGTTGGACGCCGACCGTGACCCGCCAGGACGGCATAGCAGCCACGCTCTCCTACTTCCAGCATGAAGTCGAGCGCACGGGACTCATCCAGCCTGCCGATCGGAGACCGAATGGCCGCCTGCGGGAGCGGGGAGCCATCCAGCGCCGTCAACGAGCCAAATTCAAACCATCCATGGATCCGCGCACGCTTCGCGTCCAATGAGTGATCATCCCAAATCATCGTCCCCGCTTCGCCCCGAAGGACCCGCCCGGCCATCCCGCCGCGGTCGGGTTCGGCGCGTTCGGCCGCAGCCGGACGCTGATTTGCTGCGCTTCATTGCCACCGGGGAGCAGACACAGCAGGGACCTGGAGCCGCGTCGTGGCCCACTCCTGAGGCCGACGAAAAACCCCGCTACCTGCCCACGTGGCACACGGTCGTCGATGCGGCCCCGGAGCTGGACGAGTCGAAGACTCAGACCCATCCGGCGATGCCTTCGCGGCAGATGCCGGTCCTGGCTCCGGTGGTCGACCCCCTTTTTCCGGCTCCACCGTCCAGGGCCATTCCGGCACGCCCATCGAGCGAGCCCATCCTGTCGGTTCTGCGTCGCCGTGCAGGCACCATCCTTGGCCTCACCGTAATGTTCTGGTCCGTTTTGACGGCCTATATCACGCTCGTTCCCCCGGAGTACGAGGCCGCCGCCACGCTCATGATCGATACCCGGGGATTCAGGGCCGAAATGGAGAACCTGCCGCGCCTGAGTGAGGGCACTGGAGCCGTGGGTACGCCAAAAATAGCCAATCAGGCGCTCTTGCTGCAGTCTTCCCCCGAGATTGCACAGGCGACTGCCGAGCGGTTGGTAGCCGCCGGCGGACCCGGCCTGACCATCCTTCAGGACCTCCCGTCACGCGACCCGAAGGAAGAAATCATCCGTCGCATGCGGGAAGATTATGTCATCGTCCAGCCACAACAGAGCGACGAGGATGAGCCGGACGCCATTCATGTCAGGGTCCGGAGCACCAATCCCCGTGAGGCATCGCTGATTGCCAACACGTTTGCCCGGGAATACGTGGGCAGCGTGGAGCGTTCCACGGCGCGGCATTTCGAAGAGGCCACCGCATGGTATGCCACCCGTCTGGATGAGCAGGCACAGGTGCTGGGCGCGCTTGACGCCCGCCTGGCGGCATTCGTGGATACCGACGGCAGCGTCCTGTTCGACGAGGAGGCCACCCATCTCATCCGGCAGATTGCCGCGCTGCGCGCCGACCTGGATGACGTCCGCGTCAATATCCGCCAGTCCGAAGCCAAACTGGCATCGTTCGAGACCGAGCTCGGCGACATGGGTCCCCAACTCAAGGCCGAGCGCATTGCGACCGGGCTGCAGGAAGAGATCGATCAGACCAACGCCCGGATTGCGGAAGTCGAATTGGAAGCAGAACGCTTCTACACCCGGAACCCTGAACTCCGGCTGGACCCGTCGCCATCCGCCGAACTGGTGAAGTTGCTGGAAGAAGCCGCGTCCCTCCGGATCCGCGTAGAGTCGTTGTCCGAGCAATATGTGTCGGAAATCGTGGCCGTGGGTGGCGTGGACCTGCGCTCCCACAACGGATCGGTATCGTACATGGCCCAGCTCCGACGGAATCTGGCGGAAGAACGGATTGCCCTGAGTGGTGCACGGGCGAAGGAAGCCGCCTTGGCCGCCCGCCTCGTTGAATACGATCAGCGGCGGCGCGAATTGCCCGGTCGAACCGTTGATTACAAGCAAATCCAACAGGAACGCGACGATGCATGGAAAACGTGGTCCGACCTGGATGGTCGACTCGATGCCGTCCGCGAGGCAGAGCGCTCCAGGCGGGCCTTCGCCCAGATTGTTGCGCCAGCCGTTCCACCTGAGGATCCCGTCCGGAATCCCATGATCATTGCCTTGCTCGGCGCGGTCCTTGGGCTACTCGTTGCCGGAGGTGCCGGTTATGGTCTGGACCAACGGGACACCCGTATCCATACGGACGGGCAC
Organism: Rhodothermales bacterium; assembly: GCA_040221055.1. Taxonomy (NCBI): domain Bacteria; kingdom Pseudomonadati; phylum Rhodothermota; class Rhodothermia; order Rhodothermales; species Rhodothermales bacterium. Next base: position 278,303 of record JAVJVN010000009.1, read on the forward strand.
CTGGCGAATTCCGGTCTGGCCGCTGCAGGCTTCGTTCCCGCCCTGGACAAGCCCTGGTACCGGACTTCGGGAAGAACGGTGCGCCGCTCCTTCGGCGATCGTCACGTCTCCACGGAAGTGGTCACGCTGGTCCATCCCGGATCGCCCATGGCCCGTGCATGGAGGCGCATCCAATTGCACGTGGAAGACACACAAACCATCCTGGTCACCTCTGCCGAAGCGCGTGCCGGAAAAAGTACGGCGGCAACCAATCTGGCCGTGGCATGCGCACAGGCGGGCAAACGGACCGTGTTGGTGGATGCCAATGTGTACCACCCGGCTGTCATCCGCCTGCTGGGACTGGGTGATCAGGCCGAATTTGATCTGGCCAGTTGTTCGTTCACGAACGGACCGCACGTGGATCGCTTCTCCGAATTGCTGCCCAACCTGTATGCCGTGGCCCTGACCGGGCCGGCCGATGGCTCGTCGGAATACCTGCTGTCCACCCATTTCGTGCCGTTCCTGGAGCGACTGAAGGGCGCCTTCGACGTGATTGTCATTGACAGTCCTGCCGCACTGGACCGTTCAGATGCGCTTCGACTGTCGAAACTGGTTGACCGGACGTTGCTCGTGGTCCGCGGTGGTCAATCCGAGACGCCGTCCGTCCAGGCCGTGGCCGATGATATCCGGCAAGCCGGCGGGCGCGTACCAGAGGCTGTCATGATCGGATACATGCCTGACCACATCCGCATCCGTGACCATCATGTTGCTCGCTGATCTTAAAAGCGGCAAGGGACCTGCATGGGCACTGGCCGATCAGGGATTCATCAGCCTGGCGAATTTCCTCAGCATCCTGCTGCTGGTCCGTTCCACCTCGGACGGGGTATTCGGCGTGTTCATTCTGGCGTGGTCGGTGCTCATGGTATTGGCCGCCGTCCAGCATGCCGGCCTCACGCAGGCACACCATAACCTGCATGCCCGCTTCCATGCCCATCGGGGACGCGAACTGTCCGGGACGCTCGTCGTCCTTCAGTGGATGCTGTCCGGTGGTCTGGCCGTGTTCTTCCTCGGCGCGGGTAGCCTGGCGCCCGACGCCTGGTCGACGCCGGCATTTGCCCTCGCCCTCGCGGTTCCGTTCTGGTTGGGTCAAGACCTGGTACGCCGCTTCCTGTATACGCAACACCGGACCGGTGCGGCGTTCGTGAACGACGCCCTTTCCTATGGGGGACAACTGATTGGCATTGTAATGCTCGTGCAATTCGGAAGCCCGTCGGCCGCTTCGGCCCTGCTCGTCCTGGGCGGCGCGTCGGCAGTCGCGTGCCTGTTGGGCGCCTGGCAACTTCGCGCGCACGTCTCCTTCCGCCATCTCACCTCGCATCGTCACGCTGCGTATCTCCGACAGACCTGGCGGTTCGGGTCGTGGCTGGGCGGCAGTGAAATCCTGAAGTGGACGGGACGCCACGGAGCCACCTGGCTCGTTGCCTTCGTCTCGGGCATGGCCGTTCTCGGACCGTTCCGCGCCGTTCTGCATGTCGTCAATGCCCTCAATCCGTTGAAACTGGCCGCATTCGCGTACCTGCCTACCCATGCGGCTGCCATTCACGCAACCTCGGGTGACCGGGCGCTCCGGAAGTGGCTCGGCGGTCGCATGATCGCACTGCTGCTTCCCTACGGTGTCCTCGCGACCGCGCTCGTCCTGGGGGGCAACGGGTTGCTGGTGACCTTCTATGGCACGCGCTTTGACGGCAGTTTCTACGCCGGATTGTTGGCCCTCGGTGTGGCCAGCCACGCCATCCACTTCATCCGCTCCCTGGTCCAGCTGGGTCTGGTGGCCCAGCGTCGCACGCGCCTGGTCATGATTGAATCGATGATATCGGTTGGATTGATGGCAACCGTCGGTCTCGGGCTACTGATGTGGCTCGGTTTGCCCGGCGTGCTCATGGGTGAAATCGTCACCGGCGTGCTCCTCCTTTGCCTGAATGTGTACTTCCTGTTCCGGGCGGCCGGGGACGTCCGCACGACGGGCGGCCACGAAGCGGACATTGAGCTGCGTCGAGGCTCCCGGACGGTCCTGAAACGGCACCACGACCGCGAGGAAGCCGCCCGGGAATTCAGTCGCCTGTCCTCATTGCGCACCCTTTCGGAGGCCTCCGGAAACTCCTTCTCCGTTCCCCGGGCGCTGTCGTTGGACGCAGCGGCCGGTCACATTACGATGACGCTGGAGCCCGGAGCACAGCTTCAGGAATTGCTGGAAACCGACCGGCAAACCAGTCCCTTTGCGTCCGGACATGCGCTCGGTCGCAGCCTGGGTGCCGTTCGCAGCGCATCGGGCCATTCCGTGACGCTGCCTGATTTCGGTGCCCACAATGCACTCTGGGACACATCGACCTCCCGACTTACCCTCATCGACTTCGGTCAGGGACAGGCGGAGGCCATGCCGACCGGCGAGGCGGCCCACGTACTGGCCCATGTCGCCATCCGACTGGCCCATCCCCGTCGTGTGTTCAGCCGCACCCTCTGGACGCGGTACACGGAGTTCCTGCGGGCTACCATGGACGGCCTGGAGCATGAAGTCGATACGGATGATGCCGCCCAAGCGCTGCGGAAAGTCCGCCATGATGTCACGCTCGGACCCTGGCTCCGCCGCCAATGGATGCGCCGTGTCGCCCCCTGGGCCCTGGCACGTCTCCTGAATCAGTTGGAGGCATGACCTGAACCACGCGGCCCTCCATACCGATCCCCTGCCCGCGACTGTACGCTGGTTCCTGGTCGCCCTGCCGGTCCTGCTGCTGGGATACGCGCTTGCCGGACGCGGTTTCGCATACCTCGGAGCCGCTCCGCTTTTCGTGGGCGAACTCGTTCTGGCCCTTGGGATTGCTGCCCTCCTGGCAAGCCATGGCATGAGGACCCTCCTGCGTCGACCCTTGCCCCTCCTGCTCCTGGCGTTCATGGCGTGGAGTGCCGTGGCCACGCTTCCCCAACTGCCGGCCTACGGCGTTGCGACGCTCCGGGATGCCGCATTCTGGGGGTACGCTCTGTACGGGTTCGTGGTCGCGGGCCTCATCCTCCGGTGGCCGGACATCCTGAGACGACTGTTCATCCAGTACCGGACCTTTGCCCTCCTCTTTGCAGGAGGCGCCTGGCTGGCCTTCCTCGTGGCCGAACAGTTCGGCGGATTGTTCAACGTCCCGGGGACGGACATCGCCTTTTTCAATGCCAAGGGCGGAGATTTGCTCGTCCACGCGGCGGGGGCAGCCGCCTTTACCCTGATCGGATTCGCCGATCGGCCCAAATGGATCTACGCCTTCCTGGCCCTCGACGCGGTCATCATCATGGTCAGCAACCGGGGCGGGATGGTCGCGTTCGCGATGGCCATTTTCGTGCTGGTGCTGGTCCGTCCCCAGCGGATGAACCTGCTGCCGTTCGTGTATGGCGGGATTGTCGTCGCCTTGACCCTCATCCTGGTCGATCCCCGCATCCAGATCGATGAGCGGCGCACCATATCCCTGGACCAGTTCAAGGAGAACATCGCATCGGTATTCACCGATTCAGGGACCTCCCAACTCGAGAACACCAAGGCATGGCGTATCAATTGGTGGTCCGATATCGTGTCCTACACCGTATTCGGTGACCATTTCCTGCTGGGAAAAGGGTATGGAATCAACCTGGCGACGGATGACGGTTACCAGGTGCTCAAGGACGAGTCTCTCCGCTCCCCCCACAATGCCACCATGACGGTCCTGGCCCGCTCGGGTGTTCCGGGCGTTGCGCTCTGGGTGGCCTTCCTCCTGGTCTGGAGCGGCACACTGCTGTCCCAGCTCCTGGACGCCCGTCGGCGCGGTCGCGTCACGTGGACCAGCATCCACGCGTTCCTGCTTGCCTATTTCGCTGCATTCATGGTGAACGCCAGTTTCGATGTGTTCCTGGAAGGGCCCATGGGCGGCATCTGGTTCTGGTGCCTGGTCGGCGTCGGGATCGCGGTTGCCGAATTGTACCGGACCCGTCCGGACTTCTTCACGGACGAACAGGAGCAAGCCCGATGAGTACCCGGCCACACATAGCAACCGGTCCTCCCGGCGGGAGTCGTCACATCCTTGGGATGCGCGTGGACGCGGGCACCTACGCCAGCATGGCCGACCGAATCGTGGACTGGGGAAGCCGGAACGCGTCCAGATATGTGTGCGTGGCGAATGTCCACATGGTCATGGAAACCGTGGATTCCGCCGATTTCCGCCGTGTCGTGAACGAGGCGGACCTGGTGACCAGTGACGGGGTGCCGTTGGTGTGGGCACTCCATGCGCTGGGCATACCGGCTGCGGAACGCGTCTACGGGCCCACCCTCGTCCTCGAAATCTGTGCGCGTGCGGAGCAAGGCGGCATCCCGATCGCCCTGTATGGGGGCACCCCTGACCGCCTGGCGGCTTTCACGGCCTTTCTTGCGCGTACGTACCCCCGGTTGGTCGTGGCCGCGGCCATTGCCCCACCTTTCCGCCCTTTGACGCCCGAGGAAGACGAGGCGCATACGGCCGAACTGGCGGCCTCCGGAGCCGGAATCACGTTCGTAGGCATTGGTTGCCCGAAGCAGGAACGATGGATGGCCGCCCACAGGGGACGGATACCGAGCACCATGGTCGGCGTCGGCGCGGCGTTCGACTTCCACTCGGGTACCGTCCGCCAGGCACCTCCATTCCTGCAGCGGTTGGGTCTTGAATGGCTGTTCCGCCTGCTCATGGAGCCCCGGCGCTTGTGGAAACGGTACCTGAAGCACAATCCGCGGTTCGTCGTGGGATTCGCACACCAACTCCTGCGTGAACGGACCCTGTCCCACGAGGCATCGGCATGAAGGTGCTCATTGTCCACAATACGTACCGGTTTCCTGGCGGAGAAGACGTGGTTGTCGAATCGGACCTGCATCGACTCCGGGACGCGGGACATACGGTCGACCTGTGGACGGTAGGGAACGATGCGCTGCGCGATGCGCCATCACCGGCCCTCGCTGCCAACACCATCTGGAACCGGTCGATGCGCCGCGAAGCCTTCAATCGGGTGCGTGCACACGGCTATGACGTGGTCCACGTCCACAACACCATGCCGCGCTTTTCGCCGGCCATCCTGGGTGGATTCCGGGAAGCCGGTGCCGCCGTGGTCCAGTCCCTGCACAACTACCGGCTGGTGTGTCCGGCGGGCACCCTGTTCCGCGACGGCCGCGTATGTACGGATTGTACGGCGACGTCCACACGGTGGCCCGCTGTCGCGCACGGGTGTTATCGGGATTCCCGTCCGGCAAGTGCCGTTGTCGCCGCCATGCTGGGCTTCCATGAAGCCCGGGGGACCTGGACGAATGACGTGGATGCCTTCGTCGCCGTATCGGGGTTCGTGCGGGATGTGCTCGCGGACGGCGGACTTCCCGCAGAACGTATCCATGTGCTGCCCAACTCGTTGGGAGACTTGCCTCCTGTATTGCCCGAGGAGAGCAGCACCGAACCATCAGGGTCCGTCACCGACGGGTCTGCGGACCGCGTGCTCTTCGCCGGTCGGCTCGTGGCGGAAAAAGGAATTCCGGAACTGCTGGCCGCGTGGCAGGGCGTGGCCGCGTCGGGCGGCCCTCCCCGTACGCTGGTCATCCTCGGCGATGGCCCCCTGCGCGACGAGGTCGAGCAGGCCGCGCGCACCTTGGACGGCACGGCGTGGCCCATCGATTTCAGAGGGCAGGTGGACCGACACGCATTGCTCGACGCCATGGCTCATTCGGCGTGGACCATTGTACCGTCCCGCTGGCATGAACCGTTCGGCATGGTGGCCATCGAAAGCCTTGCCATGGGCACACCGGTCCTGGTGACACCGGTCGGCGGCCTGGCCGAATTGGCTGAACAGATGCCGGGCGTCCGCTTGGCAGGTGAAGATCTGGCTGCCAGTCTCCAGGAAGTCCTGGAATCAGGGACGGAAACGTGGAAGGCCCGCGCGGAGCGTGCCCGGGCTGCCCGCGACCGGTTCTCGAGTGCGCGCGGGCTGGAACGGCTGGAGGAAATCTACCGGGCGGCCCGCGCGCGCCTTGCGGCGTTCGCGCCGCTTGTGGCGATCGCAGGCCTGCTCCTGTTTGCGGCGGTCCCATTCGCGCAGGCAGCGCCGCCCCAACAAAAGGTCATCTATATCGATGCAGATGCCGCGGAGGGTGGAAATGGCTCGGCGGTGACGCCATTCCGGACGTTCCATGAGGCCTTGGCCATCGGCCAGCCGGGCCCCGGCGATACGCTCCGGGTACACCCCGGCATCTACCGGGAGTCCATTCGTCCTGCGTTGGGCGGTGCATCGGCTGACGCCCGCTTGGCCATTGTGGCCGTGGAACCGGGTACGGCCATCGTGTCGGGCGCGGATATCCTGCCCGGCGACTGGTTCGAGATGCGGGACGCAGAGTGGATCCTGACGGGCATGGCGGGCGCGGCCGACACGTCCCTGGACGTGCGGCCGCGCCCCGAGCAGCTGTTCGTGGATGACATGGCCTACCGACATGTCGGTGCCGAGGGCCAGGCCGAGCCGGGAACGTTCCGCCTGGAGCGGAGCGCCGGACAGACCGTACTCGTGGTCACCCCCCTTCCGGAACACACCTCCGGCTGGGTGCAGCGTCGAATGGAGTGGGCTGTCCGGGGACAGCTTTTTGAACCGCAGCCCTCGACCGTCCATGGGCCTGCAGGGGACACTTCGAACACGCCCTGCCGCCCGGCCCGGTCCCCGGGCTGGTACCACGTGGAAGGCCTCGTATTCGAGCGCGCCGCCAACGCGCTTCAGGTCGGCGCCGTATGCGCAGGCAGCGAAGGCAGTCGCTTCGTGAACATCGAGGTCCGGCAGACCGCATCGGTGGGCATGTATGTGCACGGCATCCATCACGAAATACAGGGCTCCCGGTTCAACCACAACGGCCAGGCCGGACTGAACGGGCGATGTACCGGATGCCGCATCACGGATAACCGGACGTCTGACAACAATTGGAAGCGCATCAATCCGCTCTGGGAAGCGGGCGGTGGCAAATGGACGCAGACGTTCAATACGGTATTCCGCCGGCATGTATCGACCGACAATGAAGGTCCCGGGCTGTGGCTGGATGAGACAAACGAGGCCAACCGGATAGAGGACGGTTTCTTCGACAACAACCTGCTGGCCGGAATCCTGCTCGAACTGAGGACGACACGGACCGAGGTCACGGGCAATCACGTCCGGCGTACCCGCCGACACGAATGGAGTGGAGCTGGCATCCTGGTTCAGGCGGCATCGGACAACACATTGCAAGGCAACCGGATAGAGAATAACGACGGAGCAGGAATCTGGCTTCGTGGCGACCATCGGGCCCCGGACGGCGGGTCGGTCATCCAGGGCAACGTACTCATGGACAACGTCCGCGTGCCGGGAAATGACTTCTCGGAGATCTCCATCGTGGCCGATTCGACGCAGGAATTCACGTCCATTCGCATGCGGGACAATGAAATCCACAACCTGGCCGCTCCCGGGTATTTCTTCCGGATCCGCGATGCAGACGTTCGTCATACCGGGAATGATGAGTCCGCATTTGAGACAATCCGGCAATCCCTCGCGTCCGGAACGGCTCATTTGCCACCCGATTGAGCTCACAAGCAAAACCACCAATGTTTGGCATGATTCTGGAGTTCCGATGAACAAACCCACACAATCCTCACCCCCCATGCAACTGCTGGTTCGCAATCGACCCGTCCGGAAGGGATCGGCCAATGACTGTCTCGTCCAGAATGTCGAAGTCTCCGACTACATGATTGCCGAGAGCATTGCGGCCCATTCCTCGAAGGGCCGTCATACCTCTGCGTTGTCGTTCGAGTATCGACGCATTTACAATTCGATTGCACTCGCCCTGGGCGACATCCTTGCCCTGACGGCGGCGCTCTACATTACCGGAGCGCTCCGGTATGCTCTCCTGGGTGAGCCTTTGTACCAGTGGTGGCTGCAACTGATTGTCCCCGTGTGGCTGCTGGCCTCCTTCGCCGCCCGACTGTATCCCGGATGGGGAATGGGCGCGGTCGAAGAACTTCGACGCCATGTGCTTACCCTGACGTCCGTATTCACGATGGCCGCCGTGCTGTTGTTCTTCACCCAGCTCGGAGCCGAAACCAGCCGATTCGCCATTGCCACCAGTTTCCTGCTCAGTCTGGGGCTGGTGCCGGGCGTCCGGCGCATTGTCAAATATCTGCTGGTGCGCTCCGGACAGTACGGGCTGCCGACGGTCATTTATGGTGCGGGCAAGGCGGGTCGTGATTTGGTCCGGTCCCTCGATGAAGACCGTGGACTTGGATACACCCCCGTCGCTTTCCTGGATGACCACCCCGCTTACTGGGGGGCGCACCTGCGTGGCATTCCCGTCCTGGGCGACACGAACCTGGTCCTGCCGGACGCCCAGGTGGCCATCCTGGCCATGCCGGACGTGGAAAACGACTTCCGCCGGCACCTGCTGGACGGTCCCCTCTCCTACTATCGTCACGTCATCATCCTGCCGGATCTGAACGATCTGCCGTCGCTTTGGGTCGGCACCATCGACATGGGCGGCACGCTCGGACTCAAGATCTCCCTGAATCTGGCCGATCCGGTCTCCCGGTTCGTAAAGCGCTTCTTTGACGTGTCTGCCACCGTACTGTCGGCTCCGTTCTGGCTCCCGTTGGTGGCTTTGCTGTCCGGGCTCATCTGGCTGGAAGACCGGAAAAACCCCTTCTTCCTGCAGGACCGCGTAGGCCGCGACGGCAAACCGTTCCGGACCTGGAAATTCCGGACCATGGTCACGGATGCCGATCGTGCGTTGCGGGATGCCCTGGCCGCAGACGCGGCGCTCAAGGCCGAATGGGACGCGAACTTCAAACTCCGCAATGATCCGCGCATAACCCGGGTCGGCCGTCTACTTCGCAAGACGTCGCTCGACGAAATTCCCCAGCTGTTCAACGTGCTGGGAGGGTCGATGTCCCTCGTCGGACCACGTCCCCTTCCGGACTATCACGACCAGGAAGTTGATGCCCGGGTCCAGCACCTGCGTCGCCGGGTCCGCCCGGGCATGACCGGGTTGTGGCAGGTGTCCGGTCGATCCGATATCGGGACCGATGGAATGGAGCAATATGATTCGTATTATGTGCGCAATTGGTCCATCTGGCTTGATATCGTGCTGATCACCCGCACATTCCAGGCCGTCATCCGGTCATCCGGCGCCTATTGATGCCGGGCGTGGAACCGTGAATATCCGCCGGGCGGATCCTGGGTCCATCGCGTGCGTTGGTCCAACCCGACATCCTTCCTCCAAGCCTGCGCGGTTCATGTCAAACGCACCCTCGGCCGATGCGCCAACCCAGTCGCTCCTCAAACGGATTGACTGGACCAACACGCTCTTCATTGGCGGCTATCATCTGGCCCTCTTCATCCTGCTGCCCATCTATCTGATGGACACCATGCCGTCGTGGACCCTTATCCTGGGTTCGTGGGCGCTCTGGACGCTGTCCCTCATGGCGATCACGACCGGGTATCACCGGCTGTATTCGCACCGGACATACAACACCAATCGCTGGATTGAGTCGGTACTGCTGTTTTTCGGTACCATGGCCACCCAGGGGAGTGTGCTCCAGTGGTCGTCGGACCACCGCATGCATCACAAGCACGTGGACTCCGACAACGATCCATACAACGTCGAAAAGGGCTTCTGGCATGCCCATATGTTGTGGATGTTTACCGGACGCCGCGAAGTTCATGAGCGGTGGGTGCACGACCTCATCAAGGACCCTGTCCTCCGCTTCCAGCACAAGCACTTCGCTGTACTCATGGTTGCCGCGAACGCCGTGGCCGTTCTCGGACTCTGGGCCCTGACCGGCGACCTGCTGGGCGCGTTCGTCATCGGCTTCCTCCTGCGTCTGTTCCTCGTCCACCACTGCACGTGGTTCATCAACTCGTTGGCGCACATGTGGGGATCCAAACCGTATTCCACCGAGCATTCGGCCGTCAACAATTTCATCCTCTCCTTCCTGACGTTCGGAGAAGGGTACCACAACTACCACCACACGTTCGCCGGTGATTACCGCAACGGCGTGCGTTGGTACCAGTTCGACCCGCCCAAGTACGTCATCTGGATCCTGAACAAGTTCGGCTTGGCCCGGGACCTCAAGCAGGTGAACCATCTGACCATCCGACGCAAGTTGATCAAGGCCGATCTGGACATGCTCGTTGCCCACGTCAAGTCGCTCGGTCAGCATCATCATGACGTCCTGGTCCACCGCGCCGAGGAAATGGCGGCCGAATTGACGGCCAAATACACCGCCCTCAAGACCGCATCGGACGCCTATCAGGATGCCAAGAAGCGGAAGGACGAGGAAATGGTGGTGCTCCGGGCTCGCATCAAGGAACTGAAGCAGTCACTCGGTTCGGACTTGAACCGTTGGAAGGACTTTGTCAATGAGACGCTGGAAATGAAGCCAGCCCTGGAGCCCGCCCGTCAGCGGGCCTGATCCGGGTCAGGACGCTTCTTCCTGAACAGGAACAAGCCTGTTCAACCACGTCGACCAGAGGCAGGCCTCCACGTCGTCGTCGTCGAACATGTTACGCCAGCAGGTCACGTATGTCCGGATCTGGGGGCCGTGTAGGGCCACCAGGTCCCGCGCCTCCTGTCGATCGGTCTTGAAGTCCACCAGCGTCCACTTCGAACCCCGTCGAAGGGCCAGGTCCACGGTGCCGGAAACCACCTGGACCATGTCGCCATCGGTGGCCAGCCCGGTCGTGAAAGGTACCTCCACCAGCACATCCTGGGCCTCCCGGATGAGGGCCCATAGCGGGCCATCCAGCAGTCCCCGGGCCGCGGCCAGCATGCCGTCGTCGTATGACGGCAGCCACTCCGGCTGGGCATGGAACGACTGGATATGGTCGCGGACCGCAGCGCTGTCGGGGACCTGTTCCCGCTGATTGACCAACCATTCAAACATGGTGTGGACGGCCTGGCCGAAGAGCTTGCCACCGGGTCCATGCCCTTCCGGGATGAAGGCGCGTTCCCCGAGTGCATGGCCTGCGGAAAGTGCGCCCAGGTCACTTGGTCGGACCACCCGGTACCGTTCCCTGGACAACAACTGGATGCGCGCCCGACGCGCATCCAATACCGCCTGGGCGTTGGCCCACACCGAGGTGGCCGGGGACGGCCGATCATCCCGGACGCCCGGCGTCTGCGCGGAGATCAGGATGGGTCCTTCAGCACTCCGCTCCAGTGCGCCGGAAAGCGTATTCCAGTACCCGGCGCGCCCCGTGCCCCGTACGGTGACCACGAGCCGCTCGACAGCCCGCGTGCACGCCACGTACAGCAGACGCACCGCCTCGGCATCCTGGAAGGCCTGCTCCGTCGACCGGATGTCCGGCCAATTCCGGGGCGCAAAGCGGACGACGGGTGAGAATCCATGCCGCTCCACGACGGGAAGGACCACCCGCGCGGATTCGGACGTCGAATCGAAATGGCAATCCGGCGTCCGGGCAGATACATGGCTCGGATTCGCCAGGAAGACCGTCCGTGCCTGCAGGCCCTTGGCCCCGTGCACCGTCATGATCCGGATGTCCGATAGTCCCGATTTCCGGCTGGTGTGGAGCGGAATCTTCTGCGCGTCGTCCCGGGCGGCCTGCAGCAGGCCGAGCGCGTGCAGCCAGGATTTTCCCGCCGCTTCCACATCCCGGAACAGCGCCAGAATCCGCTGCAACATGCCCGTATCCACATCCGCCGTCGATCGCGTCGACAGGAAGAGCCACCAGTCCTGCTCCCAGGCTATCCTGGAGAGTGCCGCATGGGGCCCATGGTCGTGCAGGACGGACGCCATGCCGTCCAGTCGCGCCAGTGCCGCTTGCACCGCGACGCTGCCTTCGGTAGCCCAATCGAGCAATTCCCGGTCGGAGACCCCCACCATCGGGGAACGAAGCGCGCTGACCTGGGCCAGCAGATCGTGGGGCGATGCCGCATATTCCAGGATGCTGCACACACTGGCCAACACATCCGACCCGCCGGTGGACGTGCCTCCCGATACCGATACCGGCAGACCCGCCATGGACAACTCAGCCACATACACGGAAATGCGTTTGGCGGTCCGCATGAGGATGAGGAAGTCCCCGGGTTCCGCCCGGCCTGCGTCCACGTCATCCTTGATCATGCGTGCAATGGTCCGGGCCTCATTCCGGGCCTCCTCCTGGGCGGACATCTTGCCGTCGTAGGTCATCCACTCGACCCGGGAAGCATCCGTGTCGGGCCGGAAAGGCAGCAACGGCTGCCAGGGGGCCTGATGGTTGCTTTCCGTGAAGGGTTCAGAAAGGGCCTGATTTATCCACGCACACACCGACGGGGTCGAACGGAAGTTCACCGTCAACTCCAGGCTGCGCCCGCCCTGATTCACGATGGCCTGTTCGCACAGGCCGAATACCTCGAAATCCGCCCTTCTGAACCGATAGATGGACTGTTTGTCGTCTCCCACAAGGAACAACCGGCCCGGCAGGAGCGGACTCCGGGACCAGGCTTCCAGATCCGGAGTCCCCGATGCCAGCCAGAACAACATGCGTGCCTGGGTCGGATCGGTATCCTGGAACTCATCCACCAGCAGGTGGCGGTACAATGCCTGGAACGCCGCCCGGGCTTCTGACGAACGGCCGACCAATTCGGCGGCCAGGCGAAGGAGGTCATCGTGGGTCAGCCGTCCCGAACGCCGGCGCTCCTGGTCGAACTCCGCCACGGCCTGCTGGACGAAGTACGTAGCCCGAGCGTGCACGCGGGCATTCCAGGCCTGGACGGCCGGGCGGACGTGCCGGGCAATCACGTCAACGAAATTGAGAGGCGATTCCTCATGATCCAGCCCGTCCCGGACGCATTTCATGAGCGCTTTGGGACGCTGCCACTTGTACAACGTCACCGGTAGCGCATCGCCCTTCTTGTTCAGCAATCCGTCCACCAATTGCAGGACGGCCACTCTGTCCGCATCCCGGGTGGCATCCATCATCCCATGGACCATCCGCGCCTTGCGCACCCCGGATTGAACCGCATCGGGATCGGGATGGAAGGGCCCGAGGGTCTCCAGGCCGCGAACCACCTCCATGGCGTGCTCCACGGCCGATTCCAGGTCCATATCATCCCCGACTTCATCCACGACCGGCACCAGATCGCTGTATTCCGAGACCCGCCGGAAGAGATCCGTGAGCATGTCGTCCGTGCAGCCTGCCGCCGTCAGCTCGTCCAACGCCTGGGACGTATTTGCCCGCGACAGGTAACGCTGCCAGAACCGTCGCCCGTCTTCCGCTGCATCCTCTGCTTCCAGTTGGATGAAATCGGGTGCAACTCCGATATCGAACGGTCGCTGGCGAAGGAGTCGGGCACAGAAAGCGTGGATGGTGCCCATGTACAGCTCTTCCGGGAACGCCATGTCCCGTTCCGCAAGCTCGTCGTACAGCCGGACTTTCAACTCGGCGGCCGCGAGTCGCGTGAAGGTGATGGCCACAATCGAGGAGGGCGTGACGCCCGATTCCAGGAGGGCGACAATCCGGGAGATGAGTGCAGTGGTCTTTCCGGACCCTGCACCGGCCCGTACAATCATGTTCGATGCCAGATCCTCGGTAATCATTCGACGATCCGAATGGTCCTCAGGCAAGCGTTCCATGGCATCCGTCATTCCGATGCTCCTCCGAGTTTGGATGCGAACATCCATCCATTCAAATGCTCCGTAAACGTGTCGGCGGGGATGATCCCGGCCTGCTCCTTGCTGTCCATGTCCTGTTTCCTCAGTTCCAGATCCCCGCACGCCTTCCGGACCGGGCAATACCGGCATTCATTCGGGTCCGCGATCTGGATGAACCAGCCGTCCTCCACACGGGACGCCAACCGGTCCAGGACGTCCCCCACGGTGCCAGGGTCAGGGGCCTGAACCAGGATCTCGGTCCCCCACTCGCCGGGACGCATGAACCGATACCCCGATCGCGCCACATTCGCCTGCGCGCCCGGCTCTTGCGCCTGTTGGCGCACAACGGCATAGACTGCCCACTGAAGGTATCGCTGCAAGTCCTGGAGCTTGGAAACAGTGTACTTCCCGGCCCCGCCCGTCTTGTAATCCAGGATGGTTTCCATGCCCTCGTCATTCCGGTCTATCCGGTCAATCCGACCGGCCACCGCCCACCTTCCCATGGCAGCGCCGTCGAAGGTCCATTCGGTCTCGACCACCTCGGACAACGCATGTTCGTCCACGGCCAGCAGCGTGTCCACCATCAATTGAAGGTCGCGAACCGATTCCTTCCAGGCGTGCGGACCGGGTTTGGGTGCCACCTCGGCGTGTGTGCGCAGCGCGTCCAGCAATGCGGCTTCCAGCCGTTCAGCCAAAGCGGCCCGGTCGGGCGTTTCGCGTTGCCATTTCACGGCCCACTCGAACAGACGATGGGCCATCAGCCCACGCTCGGCTGCGTCCAGGAACTCCGTCCGCTCCCGGACCGGCCGCACGCGGAGAATGTTCTGGATGAAATACCGGAACGGACACTCAGACAGGTCTTCGAGGGCCGACGCACTCGTTCGCCTGGGCCATACCGCGAGTGCAGGGTGCGTTCCGACCATCCCGTCGTGCGGGGTCCATTCCGGGCCGCTCCGGGCCGCCTGGGCGGCCAGAAGGGGCGCCAACTCCGGATGGGCCTCTCCGGCCCACTGAACAGCATGATCCCTCGGAACGGCCCGGATGATATCGGTCATGTCCCAAAGTCGAGCCGCCTTTCCTGCTCCGCCATCCCCATTCGCGGGGTTATCCTGCAACTTGCCCCTACGGGTCCACGCCCGGAACGCGCGGTGCGGGAACTGCGAACGCGCATTGACGATGTCGAATGCCGCAAAGGAAAGCGCCTCCAATTTCGAATGCCGGGCCAACTGGCCCACCATGTCCTGAAGCGACGCCGTTTTCGGCACGCTGTCCAGATCCCGGACCAGCTTCCGGGCCGTCCGCTGAACATCCATCGGGAGGCCTTCGAGAACGGAGCCACTCTCGGGCACTACCGCTTCATGGTCCAACCCGACCACCCACGTTGCGGCCCGAAGCGTGAACATGGATCGGTGAAGCGGCACCAGCAATACGCCGCCCCCGGCGTCCGTCTCCTCCTGCTCCCGTACCGATCGCCACCAGTCGGCCAGCCAGGATGCACACCGGGACCACGGCAGTCGCACCCCGGCATCCAGTCCGGGCAGGATGGCTCCTCGAGCGGCCGCTTGAACCCCGACGACATCCACCAGGGTATCCCAGACGTCCGCCGGCCACACCAGCGGTGCATTGGAGACGGGTACCACGCGCCGCAACAGGTCCACCACATCCTGCGCGGCCGCAGCGGACAACCGCTCCCGCTCCACCGCACGGATCCATCGCGCCACCCAGGCCTCGTCGTGGATGGAACCGGTGCGCACCGGCCACGCGGCCAGCACATCCAGGATCTCGCCCTTCCGGACGGCATCCACGGGCATCATGCCCAACCGGATGCACGCCGAGAGCCCGTCGGACGGAAATCCGTCAGCCATCCAGTCCAGGACCGCCTGCACCAGGCGTCCTTCGGGTCGGCCCGTGACGGGTCGGCCCTGCTGCAGGGTGACCGGAATACCCGCCTCCATTGCGGCCGCCACCAACTCCGGTTCATACACGTCAGCCTGGGCCATGGCAATCTGCACGTCGTCGAACGGAATGCCGGCTTCCACCACGTCCAACCAGACCCGACGGACCTCGTCATGCCGGTCGACGCCGGTGATGGCCCGACCCGCTGCGACGCCCGTACCGCCTCCCACGGTGACGGTCCGGACCGATCCGGACAGCGCATCCACCAGTCGCGCTTCCTCCCGGCTGAGGGCCATGTCGGCCAGGCGGATGAGCAGTGTGGGTTTGCGGGCTGCCAGGAACGCATCTACGTTCTCCAGCGCCATCCACGCTACCCGGGCCCCGTCCACCGCCCCTGCACGCATCAATCCCTCATCCCATACCCGCATCAATTCCCCGATCCGGGGATCCCCGCCGGCCTCCACCCAACCATCAGGCCGAATGCCCTCCATGCGCAAGGCCTGCAGCAACCTGTACAACGGGGCATGGGCATGCCGGAGCGCATGGTCATCCGGCCAGTCCAGCTGCTCCATGTACCAGGAGGTCATGCGGACTCCGGTCGTATGGTCCCACTCCAGCCAGCCGTCCAACAGGCCCGTCGGCCGCAGGACCAGCCGGGCCAGCGAACGAGGCGTCACGGCTTCCACGTTCACCAATGACACGCCGTGACGCGCCAGTCCCACCCGAAGCGCCCGCCCCTCGGCACCTGTCGGCGCAATCAGTATCTTGAGGGCCGAGAGCCGTCCCCCTTCACGCAGGGCCTGGTCAATCTCGTCAACCAGGCGGGGGCCATCCAGGTCATTCATTTTCAAGACAGGTACATGAGCAAAATCATGATCGCGTTCGATGTGGAAACCACCGGACGCAATCCAGAAACGGATCAGATCGTCGAAATATCCATGTGCCTCTACGAGGCCGGCAAGGAGGAAACATACACCACACTGGTCAAGCCCGACATCCCGATCTCGAAAGGTGCCGAGGCCGTCCACGGGATTTCCATGGAAGATGTGGCCAATGCGCCGTCATTCGCCGAGATCGCCCCGAAGGTCCGCGACTTCCTGGACGGTGCGGCTGTCCTGGTGGGCTACAACGTACGTTTCGACATCCGATGCGTTGAACGGGAATTCGAACGTATTGGACAGCCGGTCGATTTGACGGACAAATTGGTGGTGGATCCGTTCAGGATCTGGCAGACGCTCGAGCCGCGGTCCCTGACCGATGCCTACCGGCGTTTCGTGGGTGGCGACCTGGAGGAGGCGCACAGCGCCGAGGCCGACGTGCAGGCGGCCGTGAACGTACTGCGTGGCATGCGGAGGACGTTCAACCTGGAAGAAGCCACCTGGGAGGAGTTGGCCCGCATGACGAACCCGGACATGGACAGCTGGGTCGGTCCGACGAATCACCTGAAATGGAGCGAAGGCCGGGTCATCATTGCGTTCGGGAAGAAATACATGGACAGCCCCATCCTGGACGTGGCAAAATCGGACCCGTCCTACCTCTCCTGGATGATGGGCGCGGACTTCCCCAAGCACGTCGTGAGCGTGTGCAGGGGTGCACTGGCCGGTGTTCCGGAAGAGGAATTCAATGCGCGGATCAGCGCGACCCTCGGCGGACCTCCGGTGGAATAAAGGGGGGACTTGCGCTGATCTTCCAAATCACGTTATTTCGGGCATCACCAACCCGGAACGCCTCATGGACTATTTTCCCGACCTGTTCGCCGTTCTCGTAGCCGGCCTCGTTCCCATGGTCGTCGGCGCCATCTGGTATGGCCCGCTGTTCGGCCAGAAGTGGATGGACCTGTCCAACAAGACCGAGGAGCAGATCCGCGCAGAGATGAACCCACTCAGACAGTACGGTCTGACGTTCGTGGCAGGCCTCCTTGCGGCATTCGTTTTGGCCCACGGCCTGCAGGCCTTTGCCGATGCCTACGGAATGGATGGCTGGGCATATGGCATGCAAGGTGCCTTCTGGGTCTGGCTCGGCTATGTCGTCTGGGTGACCTGGCAGGAGGTGGCCTTCGACGACAAGCATGTCGTACTTTGGCTCATCAACGTTACGTACAACCTCGCCGCACTGCTCGGAATGGGCGCCATCCTGGGTGTGTGGCGATAGGCCAGGCACCGCCCCATGATTGCTGCACTGCTTCCCTTCCTGTCGCTGCTCGTTTTTTCGATCTTCCCGTTCGGGTCAACGACGGACGTGGACGTGACACCACAGGCACCGTCGGCTCGGTGGGGCGCGGATGGGCACCAGATCGTATGTGCCATCGCCTGGTGGGAGCTCACGGATGAAGCCAGGGACGGCATCCGTCAGCTCCTGGATGCCGATCCCACCTACGACCGCTTCATGGACAGCTGTGTATGGGCGGACCGGGTTCGCGGACGGGATGCGCGGTACGACCGGTATACCACGGCCCACTACGTCAACATTCCCCGCGGGGAGACATCCTTCAACCTTGAACGGGACTGTGCCGACACCTTCTGTGTGGTAGAGGGGATTGAGGAGTCCCGTGCCGTCCTCGAAAATCCGGCCGCGCCGACCGCCGAGCGGCTCGATGCGCTCAAATTCCTGTCGCACTTCGTGGGCGACCTGCATCAACCCATGCATGCCGGATATGCCGATGACCGGGGCGGCAATGACACCATGGTCATGGTGGAGGGCGAGGAATACAACCTGCACCGGGTCTGGGACTCCGTCCTCTGGGGACGGATTGGTCGCGCTTGGCTGGATCATGCATCCCTCCTCTGGTTCGATATTTCGGATGCTGACCGCAAGGCATGGGAGGACCAGAACCCGACCCACTGGGCGGAGGAATCGTTCCGGATTGTGTACGACTCGGCCTATGACCTGCCGGTCGACGATGCCTACATGGAGCGCAACACCGCCATCATCGAACAGCGCCTGCAGATGGGCGGGGTCCGCCTTGGCGCGCTCCTGAACCGGTTGTTTGCCAGCTGAGCCCATGTATGCGTTCCCGGCCCCGGTCCTGCGCATGGATGCGAACGCCATGCCGTATCACTATCTCCCCATTCCTCCGGACATCGCAGAGGACGTGATTGCCGGAGGCCAGCGACGCGTCATCATCCACGTCAACGGCGTGGAGCTCCGGCGCTACCTGTTCCAGAACAACCAGGGGGAGCACGCCGTGATTGTCTCGCTCGCCGCATTGCGAGACATGGGACTGGCCCGGGGAGACATGGCCGAGGTGGACCTCCAGGTGGACCCCGAACCCGACCGGATAGACGTCTGTGAGGAGTTCCGGATTGCCTTGGACCAGGACCCCGAAGCCGCCGAGCGCTTCGAAGGCCTGACCGTTGGACAACGCCGTGGGCTGGCCGGCTATATTGCGTCGGGCAAGCGCGAGGAGACCCGCATCCGCCGGTCGCTTGATATCTGCCGGAAACTCCGGACCCACTCCCTGTATGGTGATCGAAATGAATGATGTGAATTGGCGCGAACTCGTGGATACGCTCGGCCTTGCGCCCCATCCCGAGGGGGGCTGGTTCCGGGAGACGTACCGGTCCACGCGTTCCGTCACGCCGCACGACGACCGCGCCGACCGCTCGGCGATCACGACCATCGACTTCCTGCTTCCGGAAGGCACGTTCAGCCGCTGGCACCGGGTGCACTCATGCGAAGTCTGGCACCATATGCACGGTCATCCCCTCGAATTGGCGGTCGTTCCTCCCTCCCTCGATGCGTTCGAAATCATCCGACTGGACAGCGTCGGACGTGGTACGCACATGCACGTCGTTCCTGCGGGGTGGTGGCAAGCGGCGCGGCCCGCCGGGGCCCATGCCCTCTGCGCGTGCACGGTCGGCCCCGGTTTCGACTTCGCCGACTTCGCGTTCCTCTCGGACGAGCCCGGCGGGCCGCGCCGCATGCAGGTACTGAACGAAGCCTGGGCCGCGTATATTTGATGTTCCACCCTCCATCCCACCCTACTGTCATGTCTGACTCCGCATTAACACGGCATACGGCCTTTTCCGCTGTCCTGCTGCTCGTGACAAGCCTCTTGCTGCACGGATGTACCACGCCCTCCGATCCCGGCGTTCCTGCCGGCAGCAACCACGATGACCTGGAGCAATTCTTCCTGGCCTGGCGCGCCTTCGAAGCCGCCGACCTCACCGACGGCGTACCCGACTACACGGTGGAATCCATGGAGCGGCAGCACCGGGACCTGCCCGGGTGGATGGACCGGCTGGCCGCCTTCGATACGACCGGCTGGACCGACGCCGAGCGCATTGATTTCGAGCTGGTCCGCGCCGAAATGAATGGCCTGGACTTCGACCACCGTGTCCGTCGTCCCTGGGAGCGGGACCCCGCGTTCTATGTCATGGTCTATCCGTCCCCGACCGACATTCCTGCCCGTGAAGGGCCGGTCATCGACACCGCCATCGAATGGTGGGCCTACGAGCAGCCCCTGTCCCCGGCCGATGCCGAGGAAGCCGCCGCCCGCCTGCGTACCATCCAGCCCCTCTATGAACAGGCCAAACAGAATCTGACGGGTGATGCCCGGGATCTCTGGGAAGCCGGGGTCCGGGTCATTGGACGTCAACGCGATGCTCTGCAACGGATTGCCGACACGGTGAACAACGAATCCGTGAAGAACGCCGCACTGGAAGCGCTGGGAGCCACGGCCGCGTTCCACGAGTGGCTGTCGGACCGGCTCCCCGAGAAGCGGGGCGCATCGGGCGTCGGCAAGGAAAATTACACGTGGTACCTCCGCAACGTGCATCTCATGCCCTGGTCCTGGGAGGAGGAAGTCACGATCATGGAGCGTGAACTGGCACGGTCCTGGGCCTACTTGAAACTGAGCGAGCATCGGAACCGCGCACTGCCGGAGCTGGAGCCGTTCGCCGACGCGGACACCTATGACCGTGAATTGAACGCAGCGGTCGACGAATACCTGGCCTTCCTGGATGATGCCGACATCATGACGACCGCTCCGTGGATGGACCAGGCCCTGCGGGAACGCATCGGCCGGTTCTCACCCTCCGACGGCCCCCGCAGCTTCTTCAGCGAAGTGAACTACCGGGATGGTCTCGTCATGCGCACGCATCATTACCACTGGATTGACATCGCCCGGATGGCGGAAGAGCCGCACGACAGTGTCATCCGTGCCACACCATCGCTCTACAACATATTTGACGGCCGGGCTGAAGGCATGGCTACCGGTATGGAAGAGATGATGATGGCGGCCGGCCTGTTCGACGATCGCCCCCGTGCCCGTGAACTCGTCTATATCCTTCTGGCACAACGTGCTGCGCGCGCCCTGGGTGGACTTTACATGCACGGCAACGAGAAAACCATGCTGGAGGCCTCCGAGTTCGCCGTCAACTGGACGCCACGCGGCTGGATGCAGCCCGATGGCGATCTGGTCCAGTTCGAACAGCACCTGTATCTGCAGCAGCCGGGGTACGGGTCGAGCTACGTGACCGGAAAGGTCCAGATCGAGGATCTCATCCGCGACGTGGCACGGCGCGAGGGCGTGGACTTCTCACTCCCCTCCTTCATGGATCGGTTCAACGATGCCGGATTCATTCCGGTGTCCCTCATCCGCTGGGAGATGACGGGCACGGACAGCCACTACCGCTCCATCGTGGACGCCGAGTAGACGTTTCCGAACCGGTCGGTGGCTTCGACAATGACGGGGCCCGCGCCTTCCGCAACGGGCGCATAGAACAGGTGGTCTGTCGGGACGGGATCGACCCACGAACGCCATTCCGGTAACTCGGGCCCGCGTTGCTCCTTTTCGGCGCGCGGGTCCGTGCCGCGGCGCCGGGCCATTACCCCCCGACGGTCGCCCCCCTCGTACCAGACGACCGCCCACTCGGGGTCCCAATTCCAGACATTGGCCACGATTTCGTCGGGGGCAGCAGGATCTGCGCCGCGCTCGAAAACACGCAGCTGGTGTTCCATGGGTTGGCCGGTGCTTTTGTATTGCCACGACACGGTGCTGCCGCGAACGGTGAATACGCCATACCCGTTGGGCGTGCCGTCGTGGCAGATGTCGCCACTCCACCAGGCCCCGCACGCCGTGCCCAGCACATGCGAGTGCACGCCGCCCTCGAAGATGTGCTCCGACTCGTGCGTGTGTCCCTGGAT